>NZ_CP010776.1:3824988-4143738 GCF_001577755.1 Rufibacter sp. DG15C | reverse complement strand
GCGGCCAAGTTTAGGTTGGCGCAGAACATGACAGCCTCTGAGTACTTGCTGTTCAACCAGGATGATTCCCTTATCCAGGAATACAGAACCAAGCATGAGGTGCCAGGTACTCCGGTACCGTTTGGGTTGAAAAATGAAGAAGGTTTGGCGCTGCACTATGAAGGCCAGTCAATTATAGCCTCTTTTTCCGGAATCTCGGCAAAAGTAGACACCAGCAAGTCGCCACTGATTGGCCAGCACAACCAATACAATTCCATGGCCGCCGTGGGTGCGGCCTTGCTGGTCGGGTTGACACCTAAGCAGATTGAGGAGGGGTTGAGCACCTTCCAGAACGCTGAGCACCGCATGCAACCAGTAGAAGAGATAAACGGCGTAACCTTTATCAATGACTCCAAAGCCACCAATGTGGAAGCGGTATGGTATGCGCTAGATGGCATCAAGCAACCCATTGTGTGGGTAGTGGGCGGCAAGGACAAGGGTAATGACTATACTACCTTGCTGCCACTGGTGCAGGATAAAGTGAAAGCCATCGTGGCCCTGGGCGTGGACAACAGCAAAATTGTAACGGCCTTCTCGCCCATCTGCCAAAACTTGGTGGAAACGCAAGATGTAAACGAAGCGGTCAAATTGGCCATGGGCTATGCTGAGGCAGGGGATGTGGTGCTGCTGTCGCCGGCCTGCGCCAGCTTCGACTTGTTTAATAACTATGAACACCGCGGACGTGCGTTTGCTGAGGCGGTGCAAAAATTGAAAGGCGCTGGGATATGAACGAGGTGAAGAATTGGCTGCGTGACAACTTGAAAGGGGACCCCATCCTGTGGGGCATCGTCTTGTCGTTTTCCTTGATTTCCATTGCGGTGGTGTACTCGGCCACGGGTACGCTGGCTTACAAGAAAATGAGCGGCAACACGGAGTACTATCTGTTCAAGCACTCCAGTCTCATCTTGATTGGCCTGGCCTTTGTGTGGCTGGCCCACAAGGTAAACTACAAGTACTACGCCAAGCTGAGCTTGCTGGCGCTAGTCTTCTCCGTGCCCTTGCTGATTTACACTTATTTGAAAGGCTCCAATATCAACGAGGCCTCACGGTGGCTGACCATTCCCATCATCAACCAGACGTTCCAGCCTTCAGATTTGGCCAAATTGGCTTTGATTTCCTACTTGGCCAGCATGCTGAGCAAGCGTCAGATGAACATCAGCAATTACAAGGAGACCTTGATTCCCTTGGTGTTGTGGAGTGGTTTGATTTGTGGATTGATTGCCATGAGTAACATCTCCACTGGGTTGCTTTTGTTCATGACCTGCTTGTTGTTGATGTTCATTGGTCGGGTGCCGTTCAAGCAGATCATGATTATGATTGTGGTGGGCGCCATCTTCGGGACCATTGCCTTGACCATTGGCCAGCGGATGCAGACGGCCATCAGTAGGATTGAGAACTTCATGGACCCCACGCAGACGGTCTTCCAGTTGGAACAGTCCTATATTGCCATTGCCACGGGCGGCGTGGTGGGCAAAGGGCCGGGCAACTCTGACCAGCGAAACTTCCTGCCGCACCCGTACTCAGACTTTATCTACGCCATCATCATTGAGGAGTATGGCATGATAGGAGGGGCCATCGTGCTCTTCCTGTACCTGGCCTTCCTCTATCGAGGGATGGTGGCCGTCACGAACAGCTCGGGAGCGTTCGGCGGTCTTCTCTCCGCAGGTATTAGTTTCAGTCTGGTCATACAGGCCATGGTGAACATGGGCGTGGCCGTGGGCCTTGGCCCCATCACGGGTCTGCCGTTGCCACTGCTCAGTATGGGGGGGACATCCCTGATTTTCACGGGTATCTCCATCGGGATTATCTTGTCCGTGAGCCGCAGTGAGTACGAAGCCAAATTGGCCGCCGCGCCGGTGGCCAACAAACCAAATGCCTTAAGTAATGCAGGATAAAATATATAAATTTATCATCAGCGGCGGTGGAACGGGCGGGCACATCTACCCGGCCATTGCCATTGCCAATGAGATAAAGCGACTGCACCCCAACGCTGAGATTCTGTTTGTGGGCGCCAAGGGACGTATGGAAATGACGCGTGTGCCAGAAGCTGGTTTCAAGATCATAGGATTATGGATCAGTGGTTTACAGCGACGCCTGACTGTAGATAATCTCTCTTTCCCATTGAAGGTAATTTCCAGCATAAAAACGGCCAGCAAGATTATCAAAGAATTCAAACCTGATGCGGTGGTAGGCGTTGGGGGCTACGCGAGCGGCCCCACTTTGTACGCGGCCACTAAACAACACATCCCTACGCTTATTCAGGAGCAGAACTCACACGCCGGTATCACCAATAAACTGCTGGCCAACAAAGTAGACAAAGTGTGTGTGGCCTATGATACGATGTACAAGTTTTTCCCGGCCAGCAAACTGGAGGTGACAGGCAACCCGGTCCGCCGGGACATTGTAGACAGTGTGGGCAAACGGGAGGAGGCCATGGGTTTCTTTGGCTTGAATCCTGAAAGGAAAACTTTTCTAGTGATTGGCGGGAGCTTAGGCGCGAGAACCTTAAACCAAAGCACTCAAGCCGCTCTGCATAAAATCCAGGAGGCGGGCTACAACCTTATCTGGCAGACTGGGAAAACCTATTTCCCCTTGGCAGAGGAAGCGGTGAACGGGTTACCACAAGACCAGATAAAAGCCTTTGAATTCTTGAAGCGGATGGATTTGGCCTATGCCGCCGCAGACGTGGTCATCTCCAGGGCCGGCGCTTTGTCAATCTCTGAGCTTTGCCTGGCTAAAAAGCCATCCATTCTGGTGCCTTCGCCTAACGTAGCCGAAGACCACCAGACCAAGAACGCCATGGCCTTGGTGCAGAAGGACGCGGCCATCTTGGTGAAGGACGCCGAGGCGGCCCAAACGTTGTGGGACATGGCCCTGGCCTTAGTCAAGGACACAGAAAAGCAAAAGCAGCTGAGCCAGAACATTGCCGCATTGGGAAAGCCCTTCGCCGCTGAAACCATTGTACAAGAACTCTTCAAGCTAGTGAAATGAACCTGAGCCAGTACCGTCATATCTACTTTTTGGGCATTGGAGGCATAGGCATGAGCGCCATTGCCCGCTGGTTTCTGGCTAAAGGCTTTGAGGTGGCCGGTTATGACCGTACCCCAACGCCGCTCACCCAAAAGTTAATAGAAGAAGGCGCGCAGATTCATTTTGAGGATGATGTAAACTTGATTCCGGCCTCTTTTCTGGAAAACAAGGCAAAAACGCTGGTGGTTTTAACGCCGGCCGTGCCTGCCAACCATACAGAGAGACAGTACCTGCAGGAGCAAGGCTATACCATCATGAAACGGTCACAGGTGCTGGGCCTGCTCACCGCAGATCAATACCTAATTGCCGTAGCCGGCACGCATGGCAAGACCACCACGTCTTCTATGGTGGCGCACTTGTTACAGCATGCTAACGTGTCTACCTCAGCCTTCTTAGGCGGCATCTCTACCAACTTGGGTTCCAACCTTTTATTGCCACATGAAGAGGAAGAAAGAGCATTGGCCGTGGTAGAGGCAGATGAGTTTGACCGGTCGTTTTTGACTCTGCATCCAGACATTGCCATCGTGACCTCCACAGACCCAGACCATTTGGACATTTATGGGGAGAAGGAAGCGCTGGTAGAGTCTTTCAAACAGTTTGTGAGCCAGATTAAACCCAACGGATTCCTACTTTTAAACCATACGGCCGACCAAAGCTTGAAAACTTCTGTGCACCCATCAGTGCAGGTGATAACTTATGGCCTTGAGCATGAAGAGCTTGCGGCCGGTCCCATAAAAATTGCCGACGGAAGTATGAAATTCTCTGCCAAAGGTCGGAACTTTGCACTGCCCGAAACGGCTTTGCAGGTGCCTGGTTTCCACAACGTGGAGAACGCCGTGGCCGCCGCGCAAGCGGTTTCTTTGGTAGGGTTGACACCTTACCAAATACAAAAAGGAATTGAAGCCTATAACGGGGTAAAACGCCGTTTTGAGCGAGTTTGGGGCAAAAATGGTAAGGTATATCTAGATGATTACGCCCATCATCCCAGAGAGATTGAAGCGTTCTTGAAATCCGTAAGGGCCTTGTACCCAGCGCAGAAGCTTCGGGTTATTTTTCAGCCCCATCTGTTCACCAGAACACGTGATTTCCTGGACGGCTTTGCGGAGAGCCTGAGCCTGGCAGATGAGGTGTGGCTTTTGGATATATACCCGGCCAGGGAGCTGCCTATAGAGGGAGTAACCAGTGAGCTGATTTATCATAAAATTGAAGGACCTGTTAAACGGATTCTGCATAAAAAAGATGTGTTGCCCGCGTTAGAAAAAGATTTGGATTTTGCGGTGTTAGCTACTGTGGGAGCTGGCGATATTGACACCTTAGTGCCTGGTATTAAACACCTTCTGGAGGAGAGAGCCCATGTTCTGGAATAGAAAAGTAAAAGCGCTCCTTTTTGCCGTTTTGTGTTTAAGCGGCTTCCTGTTTTTGGCGGCATTTTCTAAGTCCCGGCAACAGGATAAAATATGTAAAAAAGTCAATATTAAAATTGATAATGAGTACAACAATTACTTTCTTAGTGAAACGGAAGTACTAGCGCTCATCACCAGAAACGGAGATCAACCACTAGTGGGAATGAAAAAAGGGGAGATTGACCTCAAGCGACTTGAATTGCGAATTAAATCGCATAAATTTGTAAGAGAAGCGGAGGTTTATCACGATCTTGACGGTAATATCAACGTCTTGGTCAAGCAAAACAGACCCATTGCCCGGTTACTCAGCGCGCAACGTGATGTGTACCTGGACGAAGAAGGAAATGTGCTGCCTCTGTCTTCATTGTACACGGCGCATGTCATTCCTGTGACGTCGTCTGCTGTGAAACCAACCCTTGCCACCTCCTTTTTTCAGGATTCAGTGGGCAGGCCATACCTGGAGCTTTTACGCTTCATTGAGCAGGACCCCTTCTGGGATGCTCAGCTGGCCCATATGGACATAGATGCCAAAGGCAAAGTGAGTTTTTTAACGCAGGTAGGCGACCAGCGCATTGAGTTTGGCAAGCCCAACCACATGGAGGAGAAGTTCAGGAAGCTGTTCATCTTCTACAAAGAGGTGTTGCCAGTAGTAGGGTGGGAGAAATACAGCCGCCTGAATGTGGAGTACAAGGATCAGATTATTTGTGAATAGATAACGATATGCAGAACAACGATAAAATAGTTGTAGGCTTAGACATTGGGACTACCAAGATCTGCGCTTTAGTGGGTCGGAAGAACGAGTATGGCAAACTTGAGATTCTAGGCATGGGTAAAGCCGTGTCTGAGGGCGTAGTGCGCGGCATGGTGAGCAACATTGACAAAACCGTGGACGCCATCAAGAAAGCCATCCGTCAGGCAGAGGAGCAATCTGGTATTGATATCAAGGTGGTCAACGTTGGTATTGCCGGACAGCATATCAAAAGTCTGCAACACAACGGTAGCATCACCCGCACCTCCACTGACAGTGAAATCACGGTAGAAGACATCAACCGTCTAACCAATGACATGTACCGTCTGGTGACCCCCCCGGGTAGTGAGATCATCCATGTAATGCCACAAGATTACAAAGTGGACTATGAGGACGGCATCATGGACCCAGTGGGAATGTCTGGCGTGCGCCTGGAAGGCAACTTCCACATCATCACGGCCCAGTCTAACGCCATCCACAACATCAACAAATGCGTGAACCGCGCCGGTCTGGAGATTGAGCAATTGATCTTGGAACCGTTGGCGTCTTGTATGTCTGTGCTCAGCGATGAAGAGCGCGAAGCCGGTGTGGCCCTCATTGACATTGGAGGCGGTACCACAGACCTGGCTATTTTTAAAGACAACATCATCCGTCATACCACGGTGCTTCCGTTTGGCGGCAACATTATTACCTCAGACATCAAACAGGGCTGCATGGTCATGCAGAACCAGGCTGAGCAATTGAAAGTACGTTTTGGAAAAGCCATTGCAGATGAAGCCTCTGATAATGAGATAGTTTCAATTCCTGGCTTAAGAGATAGAACTCCAAAAGAAATTTCTCTCAAAAATCTTGCTTATATTATTGAAGCAAGAATGGAGGAGATTGTTGAACTCGTTTACTCTGAAATTGTTAGAAGCGGGTATGCCAACCAATTAGCGGCAGGTATTGTCATCACGGGTGGTGGTGCGCAATTGCAGAATTTGGTGCAGCTGGTAGAGTATTTGACTGGCCTTGATGCCCGCTTAGGATATCCTAATGAGCATTTGGGTAAGAGCAAGATTGATTCAGTGAAGAGCCCCATGTATGCCACCACCGTTGGATTGGTGCTAGCCGGCTACCAGGCCCTGGACGAGCGCGCCAACCGTTACACTGAGATAAATAACACCTCAGAGGCACGATTGGTGAACGAAGCCAGACCTGCGCAACAAAAAGCTTCCTCTAATGGAGTAGGCTTCTTTAAAAATATTGTAGACCGCACCAAAAGCTTGTTGATTGATGATTTCGATGACAAGCAGCAAAATTATTAACGCGTAATTCAGGAGGGGAAAAAATGAGTTTTTCATCGTATAAGTTTGATGTACCATCACACTCCAAGTCAATCATTAAAGTGATTGGTGTTGGTGGAGGGGGAAGCAATGCCGTGAACCACATGTTCAGCCAAGGCATTAAAGACGTGGAGTTTGTGGTGTGTAATACCGATGAACAGGCTTTAAAAAGTAGCAGCGTGCCCAACAAGCTACAGATTGGCACTACCTTGACCGAAGGTCTGGGCGCTGGCGCCAATCCTGAGCGTGGCAAGCAGGCCGCCCTGGAAAGCAAAGAAGAAATCCGCGAACTGTTAGGTGCCCATACCAAAATGGTGTTCATCACGGCAGGGATGGGTGGTGGAACCGGTACCGGTGCCGCCCCGGTCATTGCCAAGGTGGCCAAAGAAATGGACATCTTGACGGTAGGCATAGTGACCGCTCCGTTTGCCTTTGAAGGCAAGAAGAAACGCACCGCCGCCGACAACGGTATCAAAGAATTGAGCGAGAACTGTGACACGGTCCTGGTAATCCTCAATGACAAGCTGCGTGAGATGTTCGGGAACCTGCCTATTAGAGCAGCGTTTGCCAAAGCAGATAACGTCCTGACCACTGCTGCCAAATCCATTGCTGAAATCATCACGGTAACCTCTGAGGTGAACGTGGACTTTGAAGACGTGAAGACGGTTATGAAAGACTCTGGCGCCGCCGTGATGGGTTCTGCCATTACAGAAGGCGAGAACAGAGCCTTGCGTGCCGCTGAAGAATCTCTTTCTTCTCCGTTGTTAAACAACACTGATATTCATGGTGCCCAGAAAATCCTTCTTTCCATCATGTCTGGTGACCAGGCCGAGTTGGAGATGGATGAGCTGACCGAGATCACAGATTACATCCAGGAGAAAGCCGGTGATGACTCTGAGGTAATCTTCGGGCATGGCATTGATTCTTCTTTGGGAGCTAGCATTAGAGTGACAGTGATTGCCACTGGCTTTGCTCGTAACCACGAGAACCTTCCACAGCCAAAAAAAGTTATTGAGGCAGAGCCAGTAGCGGTATCTCAGCCTCAGGTAGTCTCTTCTTACGTTTCTGAACCTGCCGCGCCTGTTGTAGTACCTACGTATAGTGTTGCCCCAACGGCCTCACCTTCTACCGTGATTGCTACAGAGCCCGTTCGTAGACCAGAGCCAGTTGCTGAAACCAAGATTATTGTTGATTTAGACAACAACGAAATCTTTAAATCGGCTTTTGAAGAAACCAGCTACGCCCCTGTAGCCGAGCCGGTGAGAGAGTCTAGAGAAATGAGCCGCAGCAATGTGGAGCGTATTAACCGCCTGCGCGGCCTGAGCATAGAAATCCACTCAGATGCCTCTATCAAAGAAAAGCTAGAGGTGCCGGCTTACCTTCGTAGAAACGTGAACCTAGAGACTGTAACGCCTTCTACCGAGCAGCAGATTTCTCGTTTTAACCTAAATGATGACAATGAACTGCTAGGAGACAACCGCTTCCTGCATGACAATGTAGACTAAGCGTTTTTCGCTTAATTCCATAAAAAGAGCCCAAAATCAGAAACGTTTTTGGGCTCTTTCTTTAAATGGGGTTTGGACTTTCAGAATCCTTATGCCTTCTCTGCCAAGCAAAGTGATCGGGAAGCTCATGCCCCCAAACCTGCATTTCTCATATGTTTTCAATTGGGCGAGAAATTCTAAAAAAATAGCATTCCGTTTTTAGCCTAATTTCTAGGAATCAGGGCAAAAACGGTTGAAGATGATTTAAGAGAAGTTCTCCGTTAAAAGGGAAGCAAGGCTGCAATCTGTTCTTCTACCAGCTGCAGGTAAAGTGGATTGGTGAACTGCCCGTCCTGCAGGTGCTTGTGTACATAAGGCAATCTTGGCTTCTGGGCCAAGACATGAAATCCGCAGTAATTGAGAATGTCTGTGAGGTGACTTAAAGCCAACACGCCGCCTTGGCTGCCAGTAGAAAGGCCAACCAAGGCACCTTTCTTATGGCGTAAGGCATCTGGGTACTCTAAGCCGTCAATAAACGCTTTTAAGACCCCAGGGAAGGAGCAGTTATATTCAGGTACAATGAACACAATCTTCTGAGCGCGGGCCACCTGGGCACGCAACGCCATGAATTCTGGGGAATACAACTCCCGGTTGTACAAGGCTGGGGACGCGAAGTCCATGGGCAAGTCCTGCAAATCCAAGATGTCTGCCGCCTGACCTTTATTTTTCAATAAGCCTTGGTACAATTGGGCAATCTGCAGGGAAAGGGAGTCGGGACGGTTGGTGCCAGAAATAATGAGAATCATGGGTAAATATCTTTAACCTCTATAATCGAAGGAGTTGCTCAAAGTTACAGTTTTCTAATTGGAGGGAAAGATGGGAAGGAAAGTCGTTTTTGCGCTGTTTTCCAGAAAATAACCTAAAAACGAAAAAGGCGAAACCATGACAGCTTCGCCTTTTCTATGCTATAATATGATTTACTTATACGTTCTCTGAGGTGAACTTAGCAGATACGTACTCGCGGTTCATCATGGCAATGTTCTCCAGAGAGATGCCTACTGGGCATTCTGCGGCGCAGGCGCCAATGTTAGAGCAAGCCCCAAAGCCTTCAATGTCCATCTGGGCCACCATGTTTTCTACACGCGTCTTGCGCTCTACTTTTCCCTGTGGCAACAAAGCCAGCTGAGAGATCTTCGCGCTGGTGAACAACATGGCAGAAGAGTTCTTACAGGCCGCCACGCAGGCGCCGCACCCAATACAGGTAGCCGCGTCAAACGCTTTGTCCGCAATCAGCTTAGGGATTGGAATCTCATTGGCGTCTGGCACACCACCCGTGTTGATGGACACGTAACCACCCGCCTGCTGGATTCTGTCCAGGGCAGAACGATCCACGCAAAGGTCCTTCAAGATAGGGAAGGGGCCTGCGCGCCAAGGCTCAATGGTGATGGTGTCTCCGTCAGAGAACTTGCGCATGTGCAACTGGCACGTGGTGGTTCCTCTTTCGGGGCCGTGGGCACGACCGTTGATGTATAAACTGCACATTCCGCAGATACCTTCACGGCAATCATGGTCAAATGCGATGGGGTCTACCCCGCCACGAAGAAGGTCTTCGTTCAGCACGTCCATCATCTCCAGGAAAGACATCTCAGGCGAAATATCTTTTACTTGGTAAGTCTCCAATTTACCAGCCGCCTGGGAGTTTCTTTGTCTCCACACTTTAAGCGTTAGGTTCATTGGTTTGCTGTTAGGATTATTACCAGCCATTTTCTTTCTAATTAGAAATTAAGAATTAAAAATTAAGAATGGAACAAGGAACAAATAGGGATAAGTACCTAATTATTAATTATTCATTCTTAATTATTCATTATTTATAGCTACGCTGCGTGAGTTTCACGTTCTCAAACTTGAGGTCCTCTTTGTGCAACACTTGCTGTTGGTTAGGGCCAGAATATTCCCAAGCGGCCACATAGGCGTAGTTCTCATCATCACGCAGGGCTTCGTTCTCTGGCGTTTGGTATTCCTCACGGAAGTGACCACCACAAGACTCGTTGCGGTTCAAGGCATCGTCTACCATCAGTTCACCTAGCTCCAAGAAGTCAGCCACGCGACCAGCTTTCTCCAAAGTCACGTTCAGTTCTTCATTGGTACCCAGAATCTTCACGTCTTTCCAGAAATCCTCACGCAGTTTTCTGATTTCCTGCTTGGCGTACTGTAGACCTTCGGCGTTACGGGCCATGCCGCAGTAATCCCACATCAAAAGACCCAGGGCCTTATGGAAATCATCTACCGTGCGGTTGCCATTGATGCTCAACAAACGGTCCACGTCGGCACGGACAGCCTGCTCTGCTTCTTTGAAGGCAGGGTGGCTGGTCTCTACGCGGGTGGTTGGGTTCTGTGCTAAGTAGTCACCTATGGTGTAAGGAATCACGAAGTAACCGTCAGCCAGACCTTGCATCAACGCCGAGGCTCCCAAGCGGTTAGCGCCGTGGTCAGAGAAGTTACACTCACCCGTGGCGTACAACCCTGGGATGGTAGTCATCAAGTTATAGTCCACCCAAAGGCCGCCCATGGTGTAGTGCACCGCAGGATAAATGCGCATGGGTTGTTCGTACGGGTTCTCACCAGTGATTTTCTCGTACATCTCAAACAAGTTACCGTACTTCTGGCTGATGGCGTTCAGGCCTTCGCGTTTGATGGCGTCAGCAAAATCCAGGTACACGGCCAGTTTGGTGGTTCCTACGCCGCGTCCTTCGTCACACGCCAATTTAGCGTTGCGGGAAGCCACGTCACGGGGCACCAAGTTACCGAAGGATGGGTATTTGCGCTCCAGGAAGTAGTCACGCTCGTCTTCAGGAATCTCGCTGGCAATGCGGTTGTCACCTACGGCCTTAGGCACCCAAACACGTCCGTCATTTCTCAAAGACTCAGACATCAAGGTCAGTTTAGATTGATGGCCACCAGAAACCGGAATACAGGTAGGGTGAATCTGAGTGAAGCAAGGATTGGCAAACAACGCACCTTTCTTGTGCGCTCTCCAGATGGCCGTGGTGTTAGAACCCATGGCGTTGGTGGACAAGAAAAATACGTTGCCGTAACCGCCTGTTGCCAAAATAACGGCATGCGCGCTGTGAGACTCAATAGCACCCGTTACCAGGTTACGCGTTACAATACCGCGCGCTTTGCCGTCCACCATTACCAGGTCCAGCATCTCGGTGCGTGGGTACATCTTCACCTTTCCGTAGGCAATCTGACGGTTCAGGGCAGAGTAGGCACCTAATAATAGCTGCTGACCTGTTTGGCCCCGGGCGTAGAATGTCCGGCTTACCTGGGCACCCCCGAAGGAGCGGTTCGCCAGCAATCCGCCGTACTCACGGGCGAAAGGAACCCCTTGCGCCACGCACTGGTCAATGATGTTCACGCTCACCTGAGCCAGACGGTACACGTTGGCTTCGCGGGCGCGGTAGTCACCGCCTTTGATGGTGTCATAAAATAGACGGTGCACGCTGTCCCCGTCGTTCTGGTAGTTTTTAGCGGCGTTGATACCACCTTGCGCGGCAATGGAGTGCGCGCGGCGCGGGCTGTCCTGGTAGCAGAACGCTTTCACGTTATAGCCCAGCTCGCCCAAGGTAGCAGCGGCAGAAGCTCCGGCCAGACCGGTTCCTACCACAATCACATCGTATTTACGCTTGTTGGCTGGGTTTACCAGCTTTACATTGAATTTATGCTTGTCCCATTTTTCGGCCAATGGCCCTTCGGGAATCTTAGAATCTAGAATCATAGCGTTCGCTTATTACAAAACAACGTCTTTGATGAAAAAATAGAGTGGCATAGAGGCAAAGCCGGCCGCAATCACAATTGAGAAGATGGCTCCAAACTTCTGGATGGCTGGCGTGTACTTCTTGTGGTTCAAGCCCAAGGTCTGGAAAGCACTCTGGAAACCGTGATTCAAGTGGTAACCCAAAGCAATCATTCCCAATACATAGATCAGCACATACCACCACAGATGGAACGACTGCACCACTACTGAGTACAAGTCATCATAGTCTGTTCCTTCAATTGGAATCATGTTAGGCTCCCCAAAGCGGGCACGCCAGAAGAAGTTGTACAAGTGGATGATCAGGAACACCAAAATAACGGTGCCCAGCAGGCCCATGTTACGCGATGACCAGTTGCTGTTGTCTTGCGGACGGTTGTAGGCATACTCTGTAGGACGGGCACTTTTGTTGCGTCTGGTAAGCACCAAGGCCTCATAGATGTGAAACCCGAAACCCAAGACCAGCACAATTTCCATGGTGCGGATGATGGGGTTAGTTGCCATGAAATGGGAGTAGATGTTGAAGGACGCGCCGCCATCACCTTTGAACAACTGAAGGTTACCCACCAGGTGCACTACCAAAAAAGAGCAGAGAAACAGACCAGTGACTGCCACTAAAAGCTTACGCCCAATGGTACTGGAAAACGTTTTTGAAAACCAACTCATTTTGCTGTGTTAAGGTTGTAGAATTAGGAGTATAGGATTGGTAAAATCTTTCCAAAGGTACATGCGGGGGCCTTGCCACGCAACGTGAATGGCAATTTTGAATAAATCTAAATTGAACCTTTGAAAATGCATCTACATAGTAAACAACTGCGTTTCTGACTTGTTTTCAGAAAAATAGGCCAAAAACGAGAATACCATTGTAGAATTACAACAGGACAACCCAGAATCCGTTATAGAAAAGAACCTATATTTCAGGGGAGGAATGGAGTTCGGCTATTGGTAAGCCTTTGCCAGCTGGGCTATTCTCTTATATTTGTTACTGCATGCAAAACTCTACTCTATGTCTTTAAAACGTACTGGACTATTTGCCCAATTAGGGATTCTAATGGGGTTGTTCGCGTTTTTCTTGCTTTCTGCTCCTAAAGCGCAGGCCACCCACATACGGGCTGGTAACATCTTCGCCAAGAGTGACACCACGGCGGCCAGAAACCCGCTTCGCTTCTTCTTTAAGCTGGTTACCTACACTGTAAAAGCGCCTGGCGCCATAGAAGACCCTGATGCAACTCTTTACTTTGGAGATTGCAGCACCCCCCAGACCTCTCCTAGGGCATCAAGAGAAGAACTAAATAACGGGGAGAATAATACGTGGGTCAATACCTATTTCTTTGAACACACCTTCTCTGGGGACGGTACTTTCACGGTCTCTTATATTGGAGAGAACCGGAACGCGGGTATTGTCAACCTTTCCAACTCGGTACAGCAGACCTTCTTCCTGACAACTACCGTTACCATTGACCAGTTCTTGGGCATCAATAAATCACCGGTTTTGTTGGTGCCACCCATTGACGTGGCTGACATCAACAGCATTTTCGTTCATAACCCAGGGGCCTTTGATGAAGACGGCGATAGCTTGGTCTTTAGAATGTACGAACCTAGAATTGACGGCGGAAGAGACGCCTGTGGAAACCCCACTGGCATTATTGCGCCAGGCTACAGGGGCTTAGAGAATTATTTAGGCACACCAGTAAACTCACCAACCCCATTCTTTAGACTAGATCCAGTCTCAGGTCAGCTAACATGGAATACCCCAGGAGTGTTGGGTGAGTTCAATATTGCCTTCGTGGTGGAGGAGTGGCGAGACAGACGTTTGATTGGGCGTGTTGTGCGTGACATGCAGATTCTGGTCAAGGACATCCCTAACAAGCCGCCCAAACTTTTTGTGCCTAGAGATACCTGTATAATAGCCGGGACCAGGTTAAGGGATACCATTCGTGTCAGTGACCCAGATAAGCATCCGGTGGTGGTAACAGCGTTTGGAGAAATGATTCCGCCAGCTACTTTTAACAGAGCCAGCCGGCCAGACACCGCCTATGTTTTCAATTGGCAGACATTGGCTTGTCTGGACGTGCGCCGTCAGCCGTATCAAGTGACTTTTAGAGCCGTAGACGTTCCACCAGCCGGCGTGCAGCCTTTGGCAGATTTGCAGCCCTGGCGAATTACGGTCATTGGGCCGCCACCAGTTCTTACTACCTCACAGGTAGTCAGCAACAATAGTATTAAGATAAATTGGCAGGCCTATAATTGCGTGAATGCCAGCCGGATTTACATCTACAGGAAAGAAGGACCCTCTAATTTTGTCCCTGGTTATTGTGAGACGGGCATACCCGCCTCCAGTGGGTTTGTACGGGTAGGGCAGTTGAGCGCCAATGCCACTACCTTCACAGACAACAACAACGGGCAAGGCCTGCCGCGAAACAAAACCTACTGCTACAGAATCTATGTAGAGTTTGGCGCACCGGGCGGTGGCGAGAGTCTTGCCTCTAATGAGATTTGTGCTACCCTGGAATCCATCTCGCTTACCAAAGTGAGTGTGTTGGAAACCAGCACCACCACGGGTAAAATTAGAGTTGAGTGGACCAAACCGCGGCCGTCTAACCTGGAACAGTTGCAGGCACCCTTCCAATACAGATTGCTGCGGGCGCTGGGTCAGAACCGAGGAGCGTCAGCTGTATTTGCGCCTGTGCCGGGCTACACGTATTCCAGCTTAAATGACACAGTTTTCACAGACTCTAATTTAAATACCCAGGACACGTCCTACACTTATAGAGTTGAGTTTTACCATTCTTTAGGTACAGGAACTCCTACCGTATTGGCAGACTCTACCTCGGCGTCTAGTGTGCGGTTGACCGCCAAGGCCAATGGCACCAATCTGGTCTTGAACTGGACCTACAATGTGCCTTGGAACAACGGCCTACCCGACCAGAAATACTGGCATGTCATTTTCTTAAAGCAGCCAAACGGCAACTTTGTACGCTATGACAGCGTGGCCGCAGGCCCAGCCAGCGGAACCTATACCAAGAACATTCCTTTATTGACTGGTGAGGAGTACTGTGCCTACGTAGTAACCAAAGGTCGCTATGAGAACCCTCTGCTCCCAGATCCGCTACGCAACAACAGCCAGATTGCGTGTATTGTACAGGTGTGTAAGCCTATTGTAACCTTAGACCCATGTCCAGAGATTACAGAGCCTACCAATCCGCCGTTCCAGAACGTGGTGAGTTGGACATTGCCGCCGGGCTGTGATGCAGCAAACATTGTATTGTACACCATCTATTATAAAGCCAAAGATGATGATCCGTTCACTGTAATTGGTACCACCACTTCTATGACGTTCACGCACACTGGCATTCCGTCCTTTGCTGGTTGTTATTCGGTGACGGCCACAGATAGAGATGGCAATACCAGCGTGTTCGGGCCAGAGGACGTGGCCTGCAAAGACAACTGCATTGTGTTCATTCTACCTAACATCTTCACGCCTAACAATGACGGCGTCA
This sequence comes from Rufibacter sp. DG15C, assembly GCF_001577755.1. Taxonomy (NCBI): domain Bacteria; kingdom Pseudomonadati; phylum Bacteroidota; class Cytophagia; order Cytophagales; family Hymenobacteraceae; genus Rufibacter; species Rufibacter sp. DG15C. The sequence goes on along the minus strand of NZ_CP010776.1, from coordinate 4,128,395 downwards.
ATGACGTCTTCACACCTAAACAAGGAGCAGCCTTTATTAAGAGCGCTAAATTGAAGGTGTTCAGTCGTTGGGGCAATAAAGTCTTTGAAGGCAATTCAGAACCGGGCTTAAATTGGAAAGGCGTTGATTCTGGTGGTAAGGCCTTGGCGGACGGTACCTACTTCTATCAAGTAGAGGTGGAGTTCTACGGAAGGTCTAGCACGCCAGACATCAGGGTCTTTAAAGGCTGGGTAGAGATTATCCACTAATCCATTCCTAAGAGAGGCGCCCGTTCACAGAATGGGCGCCTTTTTCATATCTTTGTTTTTCCTTTTCTAAGGAAAACTGCCGTTTTTGGCCTGATTTCCAGAAAAGAGCATAAAAACACCTAACCAAGAGCTAAATGAAAGCATATGTTTTCCCGGGGCAGGGTTCCCAGTTTGTGGGCATGGGCAAAGACCTGTATGACCAGCATGATGAAGCCAAACGGCTTTTTGAGCAAGCCAATGAGATTCTGGGGTTCAGGATCACAGACATCATGTTCTCAGGCACTGACGAGGAACTGAAGCAAACCAAAGTGACTCAGCCAGCCATCTTCTTGCATTCTGTTATTCAGGCCGCCGTAGCCCAAGACTTTTCTCCTGAGATGGTAGCCGGCCACTCACTGGGCGAGTTCTCTGCCCTAGTAGCCAACAAAGTGCTTTCCTTTGAAGATGCCTTGCGTTTGGTATCCAAGCGCGCCTTAGCCATGCAAAAAGCCTGCGAGGAACAACCTTCTACCATGGCCGCCATCTTGGGGCTGGAGGACGAAAAGGTAGAGCAAATCTGCGCCGAAGTAAACGATGTGGTAGTTGCCGCCAATTATAATTGTCCAGGCCAACTGGTGATCTCTGGCTCCATTGCCGGGGTTGAGGAAGCCTGCGAGCGCATGAAAGCCGCCGGTGCCAAGCGCGCCTTGGTATTGCCGGTAGGAGGAGCCTTCCACTCGCCGCTCATGAAATATGCCGAGGCGGAGCTGGAAGAAGCCATTAAAAATACGGAGTTTAAGCAAGGAATTTGCCCCGTGTACCAGAACGTGGACGCCAAACCGCATACAGATCCGCAAGAAATTCAGGAAAACCTCATCCGTCAGTTGACCGCTCCCGTACGTTGGACACAGTCTGTGCAACAGATGATCGCCGATGGCGCCACCTTATTTGTGGAGTGTGGCCCGGGCAAGGTGTTGCAAGGATTGGTAAAGAAGATTGACAAAGCCGCCGAAGTATCCCAAGTGGGCTAATCCCGGTTTTTCCTTTACATAGAATTTATAAGCCGAAGCAGGATGGGGCACATGCAACAGATGTTTAAACAGAAAATGCCAAAGCAATTGGTGTTTGCCATAGACCTCTGTTTGTGTGCCCTTTCCTTTGCGGCCGCCTACCTGTTGCGCTTCAACTTTAATCTAACGGTTTTTGCTGAACTATCTGTAGGGTTGATGCTACCCATTGCCTTGCTCATCAAAGGGCTGTCGGCGTATTATTTTAAGACGCACCGGGGCATTCTGCGCTACTCCAGCATAGATGACCTGCGTAAGTTGTTCTTCTCGCTTACCGCCAGTTCTTTGGTGTTGGTAGCCGCCCAGTTGGTCTACAACAAAGGATTCGGGTACCAGAACTTCATTCCCATCTCTGTGCTGCTCATTGACTACGCCCTTAGCTTAATGGCCACTTCCATGGTGCGCGTCTGGGCGAAGATCCTGCATTATGAGTGGAGCCATACCAACAGCAAAAAGGTAAATGTGGTCATCTTTGGGGCCGGCGAAGTGGGCACCATCACCCAGCGCACCCTGCAGCAGGACATGGGTATTTATTACCGCATCCTTTCTTTCTTAGATGATGATGCGACTAAGAATGGGTTGGCCATCAATGGAATCCCCATTCTAAAACCAGCCGATATTTTGGCTGAGCAGCTTTCTAACCTTAAGGTAGACTTGCTCATTTTAGCGGTGCAGCGCCTTTCCATTTCGCGGAAGCGCCAACTGGTAGAAGCCTGTTTAAAGGCTGGCGTGCAGGTTCTGATGGTACCGCCTACCTACAAGTGGATTAACGGCGAACTCAGCTTTAAACAGATTAGGGAGGTGCGCATTGAGGACGTGCTGGGCCGCGCTGCCGCTGAGATTGACTCGCCGCTGTTGCACAAAGAACTACAGAACCGCACTATCTTAATCACGGGAGCTGCGGGTTCTATTGGCAGTGAATTAGTACGGCAACTCATCCGGTTCAAGCCCAAACAACTGATTTTATTAGACCAAGCCGAGTCCCCTTTATATGACTTGGAACTGGAACTCACCGAGTTGTATCAGAAACTAAGGTTTGAAGTAGTGTTAGGCGATATTTGCAACGCCGCTCGCATGGAGGCCGTGTTTAAAGCCTTCAAACCTGAACTGGTTTTCCATTGCGCCGCCTACAAGCACGTGCCCGTGATGGAAGAAAACCCCACGGAATCACTCAATACCAATATTCTGGGCACCAAAATTCTATCTGACCTGGCCATCAAATTCCAAACCCAGAAGTTTGTGCTGCTCTCCACCGACAAGGCCGTGAACCCCACCAGCGTGATGGGCGCATCTAAACGCCTCTGCGAGATGTACGTGCAGTCTCTGGACCATTACCTTAGAGACACCGGCAATAACCGTACGCGCTTTATCACTACTCGCTTTGGGAACGTGCTGGGCAGTACCGGTTCGGTTATCCCTAGGTTCAGGAAGCAGATCATGGAAGGCGGTCCTGTCACCGTCACCCACCCAGACATTGCCCGTTACTTTATGACCATCCAAGAGGCCTGCCAGTTGGTGCTGGAGGCGTCTGCCATGGGCAGAGGTGGCGAGATCTACATCTTTGACATGGGCGACTCCATCAAGATTGTAGACTTGGCCAAAAAGATGATAAAGCTCTCTGGCTTGACTTTGGGCAAAGACATTCAGTTAGTCTATACCGGCTTAAGGCCCGGCGAAAAGCTGGAGGAGGAACTCTTCCATGAGAATGAGTCGGTGCAGGCTACTGCGCACCCCAAAATTCGACTGGCCAACGTGCCAGCCCAACAAGTAAACTTGGTGCTGCATGAGATTCAAGTACTCATCAACCTATTTCAGGCCCAGAACAATGTGGAGGTCATCAAAAAAATGAAACAATTGGTGCCGGAGTATATCAGCCAGAACTCCATCTACCAAAAGTTTGACCAGCGAGGATAGCTGAGAATCCAACTCTCAGATGTTGGGTAATTTGAGTAAAACTTCCATTCTCCATTTTTGGCTTATTTTCCAGAAATCAAGCAAAAAACGCAGTTCTCTCATCTAATCAATTGGTTAATTCTCCTTTACTAGGCTTCCTTTCAAGAAATCAACCTCACTGGCAGAGTATCTGGGCACACGGCTAAAAGCTGCGCAATGGTTTGGCCAAGGACAGGATGATCGAATTCAGGTGCCAGTTCCGCTAAGGGAGCCAACGTGAAGCGGCGCTGGTGCAAATGCGGGTGCGGAATGGTTAGGGTAGGCGTCTCCAAAACGGTGTTTCCATACAAGAGGATATCAATGTCAATGACGCGCGCACCCCAGCGTTCCTTTCGCTCACGGCCTAAATCCTGCTCCACCTGCTGCGTAAACGCCAATATTTCTAATGGCGGCAAATCTAAATGGAAGAGCAAAGCCTGATTCAGGAAAGCAGGCTGATCTTCAACGCCCCAAGCGGCCGTTTCATACATGCTGGATTTTTGGCCTGATTCCCCAAAAATAGCCGATAATTGAAGATAAGCTTCCTGTAGGTATGAAACACGGTCCCCTAGGTTGCTGCCCAATAGCAGGAAGAGTGGCTTCATGAAAGCGCCTTTTGAAAGTACTCAACGGTTTTGTCGGCGGCAGCTTTGGCGAAGGCCGGGAGTTCTGATTCGTCATAGGGGTGCCTGCCGCCAAAGGAATGGTCCGCCTCCGGAATCAGGTATAGCTCTGCATAGGGATTGGCGGCATGCAGGTCATGGGCCATCCGTACGGGCAGGGTCTCGTCTTGTTCACCGTGGATGATGAGTACCGGAATGGCCAGCTTCTCCACAGACTTTAAGATGTCCAGGCGGTGCAGATTGGCTTGGTAGTTCTCATAGATCTGGTAATACAAAGGCATCTGCTGGCCAGTGCGGGCATTGGCAATGTACTGCACGCCGGTGCGCTTCCATTCGTCCATGAACTCCTGGGGCAGGCGCTGGTCAATGTCGCTGATGGCAGACCAGGTAGCCACACCAGAGACCCGTTCATCCTCGGCGGCTTTCAAAAGCACCAACCCGCCCCCACGGCTGTGGCCAATCAAAAGCAGGTGGGCCGCATCCATTTCTGAGGTGGGGATAGGCGAGGAGCCCGCCGTTAAATGGTCTATGAGCGTGCCCAAATCGTCCAGTTCAATGCAGAAGTTGTTGTTCCCGAAGGCCTCTAGGTTGGTCAAATCGGTTCCGCCGGGCTCCACGCCGTTGTGCGACAGGTTCAACTTCACGAACACAAAGCCGTGCGCAGCAAAATAGTCCGCGAGCAGGTTAAAGTGCCCCCAGTCCTTAAAGCCCTTGAAGCCGTGCACAAAGATGACCACCGGCTTGCGTTCCCCGTCGGTAATCCAGCGGGCATCCACAGAGAAATCACGGCCGTGGGGAGAGGAAAGAACGAACTCAGTATACTGTATCATGCGGTATCTTCTAGCAATTGACAGAAAGGAAACGAAGTAAGGCTACAATCCCGGGAAAAGCAAACGGGCGGTTTGCTTTAGCGGGTTTAGGCTCGTAATATTGCGACGCAGAGATGAGCAGCCCCTTAAACCAGATACAGGCCCCAATTGCCACAGAGATGCAGGAATTCGAGAAGAAATTCCGGCAGTCTATGCAATCTAACGTTTTGTTGCTGGATAAGATCATGGGCTACATTGTAAAGCGCAAGGGCAAGCAGATGCGGCCCATGTTTGTGTTTTTCACGGCCAAGCTCCTGCAAGACAACATCACTGACGCCACCTACCGCGGTGCGGCGCTCATAGAACTCCTGCACACGGCCACCCTGGTACACGATGACGTGGTGGACGACGCCAACTACCGCCGGGGGTTCTTTTCTGTAAACGCCCTATGGAAAAATAAGATTGCCGTTTTGGTGGGAGATTACCTGCTGTCCAAGGGCCTGCTGCTTTCCCTCAACAACAATGACTTTGAGCTCCTCAAGATAGTGAGCAACGCTGTGCGCGAAATGAGCGAAGGTGAGCTCCTGCAAATGGAGAAGGCCCGCCGCCTGGACATTGACGAGGCCGTGTACTTTGACATCATCCGGCAGAAGACCGCCTCCCTAATTGCCTCCTGCTGCGCCGTGGGCGTCTCCTCTGTGGGCGCCGATGCCGAGACTGTGGAGCGCGCCCGTCTCTTCGGGGAGAAAGTGGGCATTGCCTTCCAGATCAAGGATGACTTGTTTGACTACGGCACCGCCGAGATTGGCAAACCCGTGGGCATTGACATCAAGGAGAAGAAGATGACTCTGCCTTTGATTCACGCCCTGCAACAAGCCGACTGGCTCACCAAGCGCCGCATCATCTACAACGTCAAAAACAACAACGGCAAGTCAGATAGAATCAACACCGTCATTGACTTCGTGAAAAATTCGGGTGGGCTGGACTATGCCATACAAGTCATGAACGACTATCATGCGCAGGCGTTGCAACTGCTGCATACTTTCCCCGCTTCGCCGTCCAGAGACTCCTTGGAACAACTCATCCGCTATACCATAGAGCGCGAAAAATAAAATTACCTCTTATTACTGAGTGTCAAGCAGCAAGACCTTATGACTTGCCTTTTACTGCTATGTTCTTTTTTAGGTTGTTTTCTAGAAAATAGCCTAAAAACGAGTCGGTTATTGATGATTGTGTGCTAATTAAAGTTTGAAGCTAAGTTAAATTATCCTTAAGTCTAACTGGTCATAGTTCAGCTGCATGCAAGAGTTTGAGACTTTTTAAAGCATTAGCTATATTGATGCCTTTCCAGGAAATGCCAGATCGCTTAAAAATTTTATGGTGAATGAGTTAACGCAGATTTTCTCCCGTGACCTTGACCGACTGAAAGGCGAGATAGAATCCTTCCAGGAGGAACGTAACCTTTGGTTGACTGCTGGTGGAATTAAGAATTCTTCGGGCAATTTATGTTTGCACCTGGTTGGCAATCTCAAGACCTACATTGGGAAAAGCATGGGCGGCTTCAGCTACCACCGGAACCGAGACGCCGAGTTCAGTTTAAAACATATTCCCAAGCAGGAACTGCTGACCCAAGTTGAGGAAACCAAAAAATGGGTAGTGGATACGTTACAGCAATTACCTGATGAGAAGTTGCAAGAACCTTACCCAGAAAATGTGCTAGGTTATGAGATGACCAACGCTTTTTTCTTGATTCATTTAGCCGGTCACCTAACCTATCATTTGGGCCAGATAAATTACCTCAGACGGATTTTAGAAGAGTAATTCTGATAGCTAGTGCTTATCAACTATAAGGCTATTACTCAACTAATTAATTACTTGTTTATACCTCCTTGAATAGATTGAATCGCCGCCGGCGCGAGATAGAAATCATGGACCTTGATTATAGTAAACTCAAATATTAAACCCCAAATGGAAGGATATTTAGAAAGCGTTATCAAGCAGTTTGAGTATTACAGAATGCTGGGGGAAAAAACCTTCGGCCAAATCCCTGAGGAGGAGCTTTTCTGGCAATACAATGAGGACAGCAACAGCATCGCCACTATTGTCAAACACCTCTGGGGCAACATGCTGTCACGGTGGACAGATTTCCTGACCACAGATGGGGAAAAGGAATGGCGCGACCGGGAAAGCGAGTTTGACAACGACCTCACCTCCAAGGAAGAGCTGTTAACCAAGTGGAACGAAGGCTGGGATTGCTTCCTGACTACCTTGAAATCCCTGACCGCAGAAGACCTTAGCAAAATCATCTACATCAGAAACCAAGGCCATACCGTCCTGGAAGCCATCAACAGGCAGTTGGCGCATTATCCCTATCATGTGGGGCAGATTGTCTATATAGGTAAAATGGCCACTGAAACCGGTTGGACGTCTCTTTCCATTCCAAGAGGTGGTTCTCAAGCGTTCAACCAAGATAAGTTTGCCCAACCCAAGCACCGCGAGCATTTCACAGATGAGTCCCTGAATCAGGGAAATAAGTAAAGTCAACCTTATACCACATTGAATCTTAAAAAAGAAAGTATGAGAAACGCAGTTGCGGCCACGGCCGCACTAATCCTTATGGCAAGCTGTTCCCACCAAAAACCAGCAGAAGATATAATCACCATCCAGGGAACCATAAAGAGCCTGCCAGATGGAAAAGTCTACCTAGCCGAAGCAACTTCATGGGCCTTGTTAGATTCCACGGTAAGTAAAGGAGGGGATTTTAAATTTGAGATACAGCCGGATTCTAGCTTCGTGCCTACTCAAGTAGCTATCCAATATAAACCAAGATTGTTGAGAGACAGCACAGAAAAGTATGTCATGCTAAATGGATTTAAGAGAATCTACTTAAGGAATCATATGATGGGGGCAGACAGCCTGAAATATTATAACGCCTCCTTTTACTTGGAAAGGGGCTTGACAAAGGTGGAGCAGGTTTCAAGAGAAAAAAGTGGGAACAACATCTATACAAGGGTGTACGCTGGCAAGCAGACAGATGCCTTGTTTTTAGATAAATTTGGTGAGTTTGGATACTTGGCCAACTTAGAAGGTTCCGCACGAAACCAGAAGATAAACGTCTTCAAGGAAGACATAAAAAAGCACCCTTATTCCATTCATTATCTTTTCTCCCTTTATAGCAACAAAGAGCAATACTCAGAAAAGGAGTTGCAGGAGATGTTGCGTTTGTTTAACCAAGAAGCTAGGCAATCCACTTTAGGTAGAAAGATTTATGGTTATCTGGAGAACAGGGTAGATGCTGGTACACCTTATAAAAATTTTCAGCTGGCTGGACCAGACAAGAAACAAGGCTGGATTATGAACAATGCCGCCAAGGTGAACATGCTGGTGTTTTGGGCCAGCTGGTGCGGACCCTGCAGGCGGGAAATCCCCGCGTTAAAGACCTTGCATGCTTCCTACAAGGACAAAGGGGTAAACATGGTCAGCATTTCTATTGATGAACAGCAGGAGAATTGGCATAAGGCCCTTACCACAGAGAACATGCCCTGGCAACAGCTGGTGGTAGAGAAAGATAAAATAGATCAGGTGCAACATACCTTCAACTTCTCGGCCATCCCGCTGGTAGTCATCACAGACAGCCAGGGCAAGGAGGTGAAAAGAATAGTGGGCGAAGGCGAAGAAAGCATTCAGTTGATAAAAGACGCTGTTCAAAAGCAGTTAGCTTTATAATTCCTTCGGTTTAAGGAATCCTTTGTGTAAAACAAGTTAGTACGAGCCTCTTCGTTTTTGGCTTATTTTCCGGAAACCACGCCAAAAACGGACAGGTTTCCTTTTCTCAATACCCAGGCAACCAATCCAGTTCCTGACCGCTATACCTTGAGTAGGTCATCAACTTCAATACTTAACAGCAAAGAAACTATGGAAAGCAAAACTGCCGCAGATCTGGTCGCAGAGGCCAAAAAGAATGTAGAGAACCTGTCACCAGACCAAGTAGAAAAGGAATTGTCCAAAGGCGCCACGTTAATTGACATCAGAGAAAGTGAGGAGTTGAAAGAGAGCGGCAAGATTGCTGGTTCTGTGCACGCCCCGCGCGGAATGCTGGAGTTTTTGGCAGATGATACCACCCCCTACCATAAGCCCGAGTTTGATAAGAACAAGCGCATTATTCTGCACTGCGCCGGCGGCGGAAGATCTGCCATGGCGGCCAATACCCTCAAACAAATGGGCTATCAGAACGTGGCGCACCTAGACGGTGGTTTAAAAGCCTGGAAAGAAGCGGGTAAACCTTTAGAGCAATAAGGGTCAGCGCTTTTATGCAACCAGATAATGAGGTACGTTTTTAGCTTGTTTTCTAGGAAATAGCCCAAAAACGAAATCGGCGCAGCCCACTAAGGACTGCGCCGATTTCGTTTATATTTGAATCAGGTACTTATTTCTCAGCTACCAGCTCGTCAATGGTGGTGTTGAATTCCTTCACAAAGTCCTCATAGTATTTGCCCGTGCCGGGACCCGAAAAGCCGGTGTGGATTCTTCGTACTTTGCCTTTCTTATCAATGAAGATGGTAGTAGGGAAGGAGACCACTTTGCTCAAGGCCGGCAGTGATTTAGCCACCAATTCCTTGTCTTTGGTACCGGCCACCAACAGCGTATAGTCCACGTCAAAGCGGTCCTTCATCTTGCTGATGCGGGCTTTGGCCTTCTCAAACTCAGGGCTTAGCTCATAGCCAAGGCCAATGATCTCTACGCCGCGGTTTTTGTTTTTGGCGTACCAAGGCGCCAGAAAGGCGGTCTCGTCCATACAATTGGGGCACCAAGACCCAAAGATCTGCACTACCACCGGTTTGCCCTTAAACGCAGGATCTTCAAGAGAAACCTGCTTGCCTTCTAAATTGGGGAAGGAGAATGACAGTTTATCATAGCCAGGTTTGAGGTGGGTAAGGGTATCTGCTGAAGGCAGTTGGAAGTTCTCGTTTCGTTTGGCCGTCCAGGTTTCATGACCGGCAATGCCCACGTAAAAATCGCCTTTCAGGGTGCCGTCCTGCTGCGGCTCAGCGGTAAAAAGATAGGCGTGCGCGCCGTCAAAGGTAGAAAGGCTCAAGTTTTTGCCATTTACCTGACCCTGCAAGAAGCGGTAATCGCCGGTAGGCGTTAGAAACGTGCCTGACAAGGTGTTGCCGTTCTGGGTAAACTCGCCAATGGCGGGGTAGTTGTCCCCTTCTTCGCCCTGAAATTGCACTTCCCATTTGCCAGTCACATCCATGGCGGCTTTTGCGGGTTCGGCAGAAAAGCGTTCGGTCTTGCCATGTTCAGCTGAGAAGGGCAGGCTGTACGGCTGGGCCTGGTCACGGCGCTCCCAGCGGCCTTTCAATTTGCCCTTGTCCACTTTGGCGTGCAGGGTGGCGTCAAAAATATGCATCTGCAGGCGCACGCTGTCCTGGTCAAATGTGATTTCGTCAATCAAAATTTTCTCTTCTCCGTTAATCAAGTACGCTACCTGTTTTCCTTTTTCTTCAGAGACGGTGAAGTTGAAGGGCATCTCATGGCCGCTCACCTCAATGATGCCGCGCCAAGGGCCGGACTCTAAGGTGTTGTTGGGCGCAGAAGTGCAGGCAGAAGCGAATAGACCTAACGGCAGTAGAACCGAGGAAATAAGCTGAGGGACGTTAACTTTCAATATCATGCAGCAAAGGTATTGGGCTACGTTAAATTAACAGACATTTCTTTTAGAAATCTCTATGGGGTTAGGAGATATTTAATTATTTGTGTAAAAGGGTTCTGTTTGCGACATTTGCGGACATCCTTAAGTACTGAACTAAAATAAATACGAAGCAGATCTATGGCATTTGATGTAGACATGATCAAGGCAGTGTACGCGCAACTGGGTGACCGGGTAGCAGCGGCACGTACGGCAGTGGGCCGGCCTTTAACTTTAACTGAGAAAATCCTCTACGCTCACTTATACAACGGAGCGGCTACGCAGGCGTATGAGCGCGGCAAATCTTACGTGGATTTTGCGCCAGACCGCGTGGCCATGCAGGATGCTACGGCCCAGATGGCTTTGTTGCAGTTCATGCAGGCAGGACGCCCAACGGTAGCGGTTCCTTCGTCGGTACACTGTGATCACTTGATCCAGGCCCGCGTGGGCGCTGACCAGGATTTGTCTGAAGCCTACACAGAAAACAAAGAAGTCTATGATTTCTTAGCCTCTGTTTCTAACAAATACGGCATAGGTTTCTGGAAGCCAGGTGCAGGTATCATCCACACGGTGGTACAAGAAAACTATGCGTTCCCGGGCGGTATGATGATTGGTACTGACTCACACACGCCAAACGCGGGTGGTGTTGGTATGATCGCCATTGGCGTTGGTGGTGCAGATGCCGTTGACGTAATGGCTGGCATGGCCTGGGAGTTGAAATTTCCTAAGGTGATTGGCGTGAAACTGACCGGCAAGATGAGCGGTTGGACAGCAGCCAAAGACGTGATCTTGAAAGTGGCGGGTATCTTGACCGTGAAAGGCGGTACTGGTGCCATTGTAGAATATTTTGGTGAGGGTGCCAACAACATCTCTTGCTCTGGTAAGGCTACCATCTGTAACATGGGTGCTGAGATTGGGGCAACTACCTCTGTCTTCTCCTATGACCAGAAGATGAGAGATTACCTGGTAGGTACTGAGCGCGCTGAGATTGCTGAACTGGCAGACCAGGTTGCTGAGCACTTACGCGCTGATGATGAGGTAATGGCCAACCCAGAAGCCTTCTATGACCAGTTAATTGAAATCAACCTAAGCGAGTTGGAGCCACATGTGAACGGACCGTTCACGCCAGATGCGGCTTGGCCCATTTCTCAGTTTGCGGCTGCCGTGCGTGAGCACAATTGGCCAGCTAAACTAGAGGTAGGTTTGATTGGGTCTTGTACCAACTCTTCTTATGAAGACTTAACCCGCGCGGCTTCCTTGGCCCAGCAGGCTATTGATAAAAACCTGGCGGTAAACGCTGAGTACACCATCACCCCAGGTTCTGAGGTTGTGCGTTTCACCGCAGAGCGTGACGGCATCTTGGATACCTTCGCGGAGATTGGTGGGGTAGTATTGGCGAATGCCTGTGGGCCTTGTATTGGCCAGTGGGCCCGTCATACAGATGACCCTAAGCGCAAGAACTCCATCATTACGTCCTTCAACCGTAACTTCGCCAAGCGGAACGACGGTAACCCGAACACACACGCGTTTGTAGCCTCTCCAGAGATTGTAACGGCGTTCGCCATTGCCGGTGACTTGACCTTCAACCCATTAACAGACATGCTTACCAACAAAAACGGTGAGCAAGTGAAGCTGGATGAGCCACAAGGTATTGAGTTCCCAGTGAAAGGTTTCGCGGTAGAAGACGCCGGTTATGTAGCCCCAGCGGCAGACGGAAGCGCCGTGAGCGTAGTGGTAGATCCTTGCTCAGACAGACTGCAGTTGTTAGAGCCGTTCAAACCATGGAACGGACAAGACCTGATGGGCTTGAAACTGTTGATCAAAGCACAAGGCAAGTGTACTACTGACCATATCTCTATGGCGGGTCCATGGTTGAAATACCGCGGTCACTTGGATAACATCTCCAACAACATGTTGATTGGCGCGATCAATGCCTTTAACGGCGAAGCCAACAGCGTAAAGAGCCAGTTGGTACGCGGTGGTGGGTATGATGAGGTTCCTAAGGTAGCCCGTACTTACAAAGCTGCTGGCATTGGGTCAGTGGTAGTGGGTGATGAAAACTACGGTGAAGGTTCTTCTAGAGAGCACGCGGCCATGGAGCCTCGTTTCTTGGGTGTGCAAGTGGTATTGGTGAAGTCGTTCGCTCGTATTCATGAGACTAACTTGAAGAAACAAGGTATGTTGGCCTTGACCTTCGCGAACAAAGGTGACTATGACCGGATCCAGGAAGATGACGTGATTGACATCATTGGTTTGACCAGCTTTGCGCCGGGTGTTCCTTTGAAAGTTAAATTGACGCACAGCGACGGCTCATGTGACATCATTGAGGCGAACCATACCTACAATGAAGGTCAGATTGAGTGGTTCAAAGCGGGTTCTGCCTTGAACTTGATTCGTTTGCAGCAGCACCAAGCATAAGCTTGAAGTTGAATACATAAAAGAAAGGGCAGCCATTTGGCTGCCCTTTCTTTTTGCCGTTTTTGGCCTGATTTCCAGAAATCAGGCCAAAAACGATATTATAAGATTTTTACTTTTCAATCTTAAAGCATTTGGCCGTCAAAATTCAGGTAAGGCTAAAACTCAGCTTAATGGGTTAAAATCAGCTTTTTGATGGTTACTTCCTTGCCGCTGGTGATCCTTAGGATATATAGGCCTTTTGCTAAATGACTAAGGTTTACATCTAATTGTTCTGAATTGGTCGTAGACTGAGTAAATATGGCTTTGCCTTGGTTGTCAATGATTTGTACCAAGGTACTTTGTCTAGCGGCCTTTACCGGAAAGGAGATGGTCACTTTCCCGGTGGACGGGTTCGGGAACACCAGTATGCCGTTCTTAGTTAGTTCCTCTGGGCTGGCCGTAATGGTTCTGGTGGCTAGCAACTCCTGGTATTTCTTTAACGCGGCGGCGGCATTGGCAAGTAAGGCTTCTTTTGTGTTTCCGGCCACCAACGCAAACGCCACGGTGTCTGATTGTGCAGGCCACAGTTCTTTAACCGCAGATGATATCAAAAAGGAAATGTCTTTCCCATTGGTATCTGTAAGGCCAGCCGCCTCGCGTTGAATGCCCCCTGACAAGGCTTTGTATTTCTCTGCCGTCGTAAAACCGTCTTCAATGATGATTGTGCCAGAAGGAGCGCCGTTGTTGTCAAAGGCATAGAATCCGGGTGCGCCTTTTGTTAGCAATTGAATACCCATGAAGATGTTTCCGTTTGCCTTAGGGTACGCCAAACCCATTTTCATTTCAGGGTTATACTCTGCTACGTTTCTAGTCGCCGTCTGCAAGTCCCAATCCGCGAAGATACCTGCGTAGGTCTTAGGCAAGGTCTGTTGCGTTCTATTGGTGAGCATGTATTCCAGTACCACAAAGTCTTGGTTTGGGGCATCTTTCCAGGCAAATACGTTCTGCCTGATGCGCATGCTCATAGGTTTACGCGCATTCAAAGAGTCCTCCAGTAAGTTGTTGGCAGAAAAATCCGCGATAGGAGAAGAGGGTCTGCGTTGAAGACTAGAAACTGCGTAAAAATCAAAATCCGTGGTTCCTTTCTCATTCCGGACGTTATCAGACACCAGCGTAGAAGAATAGCCAACCAACAAACCGCCTTCAAATAGTAAAGGTGTATCAGTCTTGTATTTGACACCAGCTCCAACTTTAAAGTTTTGTCCATCATAGCCAATGTTGCCCCGGCTTAAAATGGATGCCTTTAGGTTGTTTACATCAGTGGTAATATAGTCAGGGTTGACTAATACCTTAAAATACTGGTAGTCTGTGTAATTACCGTCCTGGAAGCTTAAACGAAGCAGCACTTCTGTATTGATGGGTGCGTCGCTGGTCGCTTTTATGATAAATGGAACCGAGTTGTTGTTGAAAGTGGCTAGCGTTCCTTGGCTTCCGGCTACGTACTCATCTTTTATGATTTGAATGTAGGGGCTGCTGGAACTTATGTACACGGACAGGGCTGAAGTAGGCGCCAGGAAATTTGTGAAGGACACGGTTACCTCAGTAGGCTCCCCGGGGTACATAACGCCAGACTTACCAATCTGCCACGCAGTCGCCCTGGCTGATTTGGCGTCTGTCTCCCGCAAAGCTCTGTGAATGTTCAACCGACCTTTGCCCAGCTTCTCAATATAAGGCTCATTGGCTTCTATAAGGTAAATGTCATCTGCGGTCACCCGTAACTGCTCTGCAATCTGCAGGGCGGTCATTTGCGGATAATGGCTCCTAAGAAGACCAGCCGCGCCAGCAACTATTGGAGTAGCCATAGAAGAACCACTCCCTTGAGCATAGCTGTTGTTATTTTCATCACGAGCAGTTAGTACGCCCACGCCCAGTGCCCCTATGTCTACAGTATGACTGAAGGTATGGCTACTGCCTTTCACGTCATTCGCATCTAAGGCGGCAACAGACAATACATTCTGGTAAGAGGCGGGATAAAAGTCCAACTCCTCGTTGGTATTGCCTGCGGCAGCTACAATCACCACGTTTTTATTGATGGCCGCATAGTTGATGATGTCCTGCTCAAAGTCTGAAGGGGAGCCCGGACCGCCCCAAGAAAGGTTAATCACTTTACAGCCATGGTCTGCTGCATAGACAATGGCATCATAGCCCTTAAAAGAACCTAATGTCCCAGAGGCATAGATTTTAATAGGTAGGAACTTGCATTTAAAGCCAACGCCCGCCATGCCTTTGCCATTGTCTGCCTGCGCAGAGGCAATAGCAGCCACATTGGTGCCATGACCATTGGCATCTGAGGAGGGATTGTTGTCATTGTCGGCCATATCCCAACCTCTAAAGTTGTCAATGAATCCGTCATTGTCATTGTCAATCCCGTCAATGGGGTCTGCGTAGTTGTATTTGATATTGCCTACCAGGTCTTCTTGGGTCAGCCGTACACCTGTGTCCAGAATCCCAATGACTACATTGCTGTCGCCTTTGGTGATGTCCCAAGCGTCATAAGCCTTAATTTTAGTTAGATATGTTCTTTGACCGCCCGTAGTAGGGTTGGCTTGAGGGTCATTGGGCGTGTACAGCGGTGCGTAGTTATAAAGCGGTTCCACATACTCTACCTGTCCAGAGGCAAGCAGCTGCTTTTTTACCTGCTCAAAAGATTGTCCCGGTTTGTATTTCAGCTCATAAATAAGAGAAAGGTCCACTAGCTTCTTGGAGGCAGATTTAGCTTGGGCAGCAGCGGCCTTCGGGAATTTGCGCTGCACAGACGTCAAAGCCACCTGCTTTAAGATATGATCCAATCCACTTTGGGCAGTCTTTGCTTGAGCGGCAGCAGTGGCGGGGGCTTTTAGTTTGAAGACCAGTAAGTTTGGCTCAACGGTAGGTTTGTTTTGTGCAGTGGCGTTCTGTCCAAACCAAATCAGGCTCAAACATATGACTAAGGGCAGACGGTAAAAAAGCTTCATTAAAATACGTCTAAAGTATAAATACGCGGGTGGTGAATTAGAGGGGGAGGGATAGCTTCTGTATGTAAAATACACAAATTGAAATAGGTACTTACATACTTTACAATTAAATTTAAGTTTCAATATAAAGCTTGCAAAGATACCATATAAATAAGACATGAAAGAGCCAATTTCACAGGACATCAAAGAGTTAGGGGGCTTGACGGAGCAACACCGCCAAGTTTTAGAACGTGCCATCCAAGCCTTACATGAACGAACTTTTTTTTCGCAGTACCCAGAGCACCCATCACCGGCTGTTTATGGAGAGGGCGCTGACCAGGCCGGGCTTGAGAAATTCCAGAGCCACTTAGGCAAACCGTTTGAAGAGTTACAGCAGGCAGATGCGCAGGGTTGGGCGGGTCAGGAAGAATCACCGTATGAGCAAGAGAACCTGGGTATTACCTATCCAACCTTCTCAGTGGAAACATTGATTTCCCGTGGCCAAGAGGCGTTTCATATTTGGCGAAAGCTGTCCCCACTGGAACGTGCTTCTATCCTTATAGAGAGTTTGGAAAGAATGAAAGGCCGCTTCTTTGAAATTGCGCACGCAACCATGCACACCACCGGCCAGGCGTTTATGATGTCTTTCCAAGCTTCAGGACCGCATGCCGCAGACAGAGCTTTAGAGGCCATTGCCGCTGGCTATGAGGAGCAGACTCGGTTCCCAGAGCATCAGGTGTGGGAGAAGCCAATGGGTAAGTTTAACTTAAAGCTGAATAAAAGCTGGAAGGCCGTGCCAAAAGGACTTGGTTTGGTAGTAGGCTGTTCTACGTTTCCTACTTGGAATACCGTGCCAGGTATGTATGCTAGTTTAGTGACGGGCAATCCAGTTATTGTAAAGCCGCACCCTAAAGGCGTTTTGCCAATTGCCATTGTCATTGCCGAATTACAGAAAGTCTTGGCTGAATACGGCCTAGACCCGAACATCTGCCAACTGGCCGTAGACCCAGATGATCGTCTCATCACCAAAGAATTGGCAGAACATCCTGCCATTAAACTGATTGACTATACGGGCGGTACCACTTTCGGGAATTACCTAGAGGATTTGAAGGGCAAGACAGTCTTCACTGAAAAAGCAGGGGTAAATTCCATCATCCTTGATTCAGTAGAGGATTTAGATAAAGTAGTGCAGAACCTGGCCTTCTCTTTGACATTGTATTCTGGTCAAATGTGTACGGCTCCTCAAAACTTCTTTATCCCTGCCAATGGCATCACAGTAGCCGGCGAGCAAGTGTCTTATGAAGAGGTTGTCAATAAGTTGGCAGAGGCGGTGAAAGGCTTGGTGAACAACCCCAAAGCAGGCCCTCATGTACTGGGCGCCATCCAGAACCAGTTGACGCAACAACGCGTGAAAGACTTGGAGAACGGACATGGCCGCAGCGTTTTAACTACCTGTGAGGTAGCCAATCCTGCTTTTGCCAAAGCGCGCATTTGCTCACCTGTGATTTATGAAGTTGAAGCGTCAGAGAAGGAGCTGTACAGTCAAGAGCTGTTCGGCCCAATTGCGGTTATCATCAAGACTAAAGATACCCAGGAATCCATCCATCTGGCACAGGAAATGGCCATGCAACACGGAGCTATCTCTTGTGGTGCCTATACCACCAATCCAGAGGTAAAAGAAGAAATCATGGACCTAATGGGCTTGGCTGGAACTCCGGTCAGCTTTAATTTGACGGGTGGTATCTATGTGAACCAGAACGCCAGCTTCTCAGATTTTCACGTAACTGGTGGCAACCCAGCCGGTAACGCTTCCTTCACCAACCCAGAATTTGTGATCAAGCGCTTTACATGGGTTGGTTTTAGAGAACCAGCCGCGCATTAATACGGATTATATTTCGTGAAAACCTCAATCTCTGTAAAGGGGTTGAGGTTTTCTTTTTATATCTTGGGTTTGAATGAGAGGCGTTGCTATTTAAAGGTAGCAACAGGAGAGAAAGCTGACCCAAATATATCCCCCCAATGCTCTCCTTTTTAGGAGAAGACAAAGTACCTTCATTTTGACGCCAGAGCACCCATACCGCTTACTATTTGACAATAACCCACTGCCAATGTGGGTCTTTGACACAGAAACATATCGCTTCTTAATGGTCAATCATGCGGCCATTGACCTGTATGGCTATTCTGAGCAAGAGTTTCTTCAAATGACCATCCGGGACATTAGGCCCAAAGAGCATGTTCCAATTCTAGATAATGTATTGTCCCAAGGCCGAAGCGCCTTCAACAAAGCGGGTGATTGGGTTCATATTACCAAAGACGGCCGCCTACTCAATGTAGAGATTGCGTCCCACACGTTGCCAGAGCATGAAGGAAAAGGCAGGCGCCTGGTGGTTATCTATGACATTAGCGCCCGTAAGGCAGCAGAAAAGCAGTTGCAGGCCGCCGAGTCCCTGGCGCAGTCCATCCTTAAAAACATTGAGGAGATTGTCTTCTCCATGAATGAAAACCTGGAGATAACCTACATTAGTCCGCAATGTGAGGAAAACCTGGGGTACACACCGCAGCAGTTTTATGCGGATAAACACCTGTGGTTTAAAATCATCCATCCCCATGACCGGCACATTATTGAAGGTGTCCAGCCACTTATAGAATCAGGCCAGAAACAATTTCAATTAGAGGTAAGAGGAAGGACCACCCACAAGGGCATTAGGTGGCAATTAATCCAGTGCGTAGCCACTTTAGACCAAGCAGGAAAATTGGTCCGGATGGATGGCAGTGTGATTGACATCACCAAGAGGAAAACTGCTGAGCACAAGCTGCAATTCTCTGATTTCTCTGTAGAACGCGCCGCCGAGGCCTTTTTGTGGACCAAGTCAGACGGTAGCATCATGCGCGCCAACACTGCAGCCTGCCACCTGTTAGGGTATACCAAAGATGAATTACTGACCTTATCAATTCTGGAGGTTGATGTTCAGTTCAAGGAAGAAGTCTGGAAAAGCCAGAAGGGTGACCAATCCCAGGTTCATGAAACCGTTTTCAAAGACAAGGCTGGGAAGCACTTCCCCGTGGAGATTCATATCAACCATTTTCTATTTGAGGGAGACAGTTACTGCTTTACCTCGGTTAAAAACATAAGCGCGCGCAAACAGGCAGAGGCAGAGCGCACCAGCCTTATTGAAGAAACCGTGCGCCAAAACGAGCACTTACAGCAATTTGCCTACATTGTCTCGCATAATTTGAGGGCCCCGGTGGCCAACATTGTAGGCCTCACCAGTCTCTATAACAGGGAGGATCTGCAGGATCCCATCAACCCAGTGCTTATCAATAAACTGGAGCGGACTACCAAAAAGCTGGATACCACCATCAAGGACCTCAACGAAATCTTAACCATCAGAAGCCAGACAGACAAGGTACTAGAGCCTGTGGATTTGCGGCAGGTTCTGTTAGATGTAAGGGATAGCCTGGCCAGCCAGTTGGCAGTGGGCAACGCAAGCTTTGATTCTGACTTCTCCCAAGGGAAAGTAGCATATGGCGTGAAAGGCTATGTGCACAGTATTCTATTGAACCTGATTCTCAATGCCATTAAGTACAGAAGCTTGGATCGGAATTTGAATATTAATATTAAAACTGTACTTTCAGATGGATATTTATGCTTAATGCTGCAAGACAATGGTCTGGGTATTGACCTGACCAGGCAGCAGCATAAAATCTTTGGCTTGTACAGGCGCTTCCATCCGCACATAGAGGGCAAGGGCTTGGGACTGCACATGACCAAAACCCAGATAGAGTCCATAGGCGGCTGGATAGATGTTGAAAGCAAGGTAGACCAGGGCTCAACTTTTAAAGTTTACTTTCAAGCATACCCTAGAAATGAACAAATACCGTCGGGTTTTTCTAATAGATGATGATGAGATCCACAACTTTCTGTGTGAAAGTGTGATCAGAAACCATCAGTTTGCAGAGGAAGTGTATAGTTTCTTATGGGCTGAAGAAGCCCTGAAAGCTCTATCAAAGATAGTAGAAGAAGCACCAGAGAATTTCCCTGAAATTATCTTCCTAGACATTAACATGCCCGGGATGGACGGTTGGGAATTTATTGAGGAATACCGCAAACTGCCCAAAGAACTCACAGAAAAATCTAACCTGTTTGTACTTTCCTCGGCGGTTGATAAGAAGGACATCACCTACGCCCGTAGCCTGTCTGAGGTCCGGGACTTCTTTTCAAAGCCCCTCACCACTGAAATCCTTGAGATTATCTCTGAGGTGTACGCCCAAGAGTAGAGTCGATTTTGGCCTGTTTCCTGGGAAACAGGCCAAAATCGGCTTACAAGCTAAGCGATTTCTAGAACAGTTTCTTGATGCTATCGCTTAGGTCTTCCAGGCTGTTCTTGATTTCTTGCCACGTGCTGTCTGTGGCAGTAGTGCTGTTTTCCAGTTTTTGCGCAATGAGCGCGCGTTTAGCCTCCAGCGCCGCAATGTGCTCATGGTACGTATGGTGGGAGTCTGCGGCGGTGGCATGCGCCCGGCCTTGCAACACTTTTATCTTGGCGTCTAACTCCTCTAAACTCTTTCTGGCCTCTGCTTCATTTAAGTGCTCTGGCGCGCGCATGTTCTCAGGTTTCAGGTTATAGGTATCCATGGTGGTTTCTCAGATTTGGTAACGTATGGGCTTTCTTACTATGCCCCACAGAAAATGTTCCATTATCTAGTGATAAACCTATTGGCATTTGGTCAGTATAGCCCTTTGTAAACGGGTCTGGTTTACAAACATCCTGAATGGAACCCAGAAAGAAAGCTAAGAAGTCGCTCATCCTCACGTTAAACCAACTACCCTGGTTGGCATCGGCTATTGATGCTTTTTTGCTGTACCTGAGCAGCTTTGCTTTGCTGGTGTTTCTCTATGATGTGGGGTTTAAGCACCAAAGCACCGGAGTGCAAATCATCCTGCACTATGCGTACCATGCGTTTTTTCTGGTGGTATTACTTAGTCTGGCTCTGCGCACTACCCTGTTGTTGAAAAACGAAATTAGGAGGCCTTCTCTCATCTTTGAAGGGATACTGCTACTCTTAATGTCTTTGGCAGTTGTAGCCAGGTTCTTCTTGCAGAACACCGTTACCAGCAGCCATACGCTACTGTGGTTCTTTGACAGTGACTACTTGGTGTACTGCATCATTTTCTATGTATTTTTTGTAGAGGTTTCTAAGAAGACGTTGCTCTTCTATAAATCTACCATTAACCCGGCCCAACTGTTTGTCTTAAGTTTTGTCTTCCTGATTGGCATTGGTACGGCGTTGCTCCTGTTGCCACAATCCACTTATAAAGGCATTACCTTCATTGATGCCTTGTTCACGGCCACCAGCGCCGTGTGCGTGACAGGATTGGTGACAGTGGACCCGGCTACGGTGTTTACCCCCTCAGGGAAGGTGATTGTGTTGATGTTGATTCAAGTGGGCGGACTGGGGATCATGACCTTCGCTAGTTTCTTTGGCATCTTCTTTCAGGGCTCAACCTACAAGAGCTCGCTGTTTATGAAAGATTGGCTGAGTGAGGATAACCTGGGTCAAATAACGCGCACCCTTTTTAAAATCGTGGCCTTCACTTTAACCGTAGAGGCCATAGGCGCCATTTTGTTGTTTTGGTGCCTAAAAGAGCTTCCGCCCACGGTGTTGCCAGAGCGCGTGAGTTTCTCTATTTTCCATTCGGTGTCTGCTTTTTGTAATGCGGGTTTCTCCACGCTAACGCTCAATCTGTATGACCCACTGGTCAGGTACAATTATTCGCTCCAGATGGTGCTTGCTTGTCTTATTGTGTTAGGCGGATTGGGTTTCCCGGTGGTCTTTAACTTTACCAGATTTCTGAGGTACCATGTTAAAAGGCTGATGAGTACGGTGGTGGAAAAGAGGAGTCTGGACCACAAAGCCCGGATTCTGAACATCAACACATTGTTGGTCTTCATTACCACTCTGGTTCTGTTGGTGGTGGGTACGGTTGGTTTTTTTATGCTGGAGAAGGAGAATACCTTGGCAGAGCATTCCCTTACGGGCAAATGGGTAGGCGCTTTCTTTGGAGCGGTAACACCCAGGACGGCTGGGTTTAATACCGTAAACATGGCTGCTCTGGGTGCGCCCACCATTTTGTTGTACCTGCTCTTGATGTGGATTGGCGCGTCGCCCGCGTCGGTGGGTGGGGGCATTAAGACCACTACGTTTGCCATTGCCGTGCTCAACATCATCAACCTGGCCAAGGGGAAAGATAGGGTAGAAGTGTTTAGAAGAGAGATTGCCCAAGAGTCTGTTCATAAGGCTTTCGCGGTCATGCTGCTGTCCTTGCTGGTCATTGGTGTGGCTGTTTTTCTGGTCACCATCTTTGATCCTAAGTTAGGATTGACCGCAGTGGCTTTTGAGTGTTTTTCTGGGTTTGCCACGGCAGGCTTGTCTGTGGGGATCACGCCCATTCTAAGCACTCCAAGCAAGGCGGTGCTAATTTGTACCATGTTTTTGGGCAGGGTAGGAACCCTCACCTTGTTGGTAGGCTTGTTCAGGAAAGTGAAGTCCTTGCGGTACCGGTACCCTAAAGAATCCATTATCATTACATAAAGAACTAGTATGCGCTACATAGTCATTGGCTTAGGATATTTTGGGTCTTCGCTCTCCATGAAACTCACAGACATGGGGCATGAGGTGATTGCCGTGGACAAAGACATGGCCAAAGTAGAGATGTACAAAGACCGGGTTACCCACACTATTTGTTTGGACGCCAGTGATTTACAGGCCTTGTCTACCCTGCCCGTGGCCGATACAGACGTGGTGTTGGTAGGCATTGGCGAAGATTTTGGCGCCTCTGTCATGGCGACGGCCATCTTTAAGCAGTTGGGCACCAAACGCTTAATGAGCCGAGCCATATCTCCCTTGCACCAAACCGTGTTGGAAGCCATTGGGGTAGACCAAATCATTCGCCCTGAGCAGGAAAGCGCCGAGCGGTTGGCCAAAAAGTTAGAGATGCGGGGAGTGATTGATTCTTTTGACCTAAGCGAGGATTATAACATCATTGAGGCCACCGTGCCAGCCAAGTATGTGGGCATGACCATCGCCGAAACTGATTTCAGGGCCCGGTACATGGTCAATGTCCTCACCATTCTCCGGAACCATGAAACACGCAATATTTTTGGCAAATCGCATTTTAAACCCAAAGTGCTGGGCGTAGTAACCGGTGACACCGTGTTTGAGCAGGACGATATTCTGGTGGTTTTTGGGAAGATTCAAGACATTAACCGCCTGCTACAGGAATAGGAGCTGTCCAAACACAAATTCACTATGGCTGATTATGAAACCTGTTTGGTAGCCTGGTGCATTACTAAAAGACGTTGGACTTCGTAGAAGCCAAGAAAAAGTTTCTATGCAGTCTACCTCTGTTCGCCGCCAACAAATAAGGTGGGTAATTGCCTTCTTCTGGCTTTTTTTCTTTGGCCATGCTTGCCTGGTACAAGCCCAGTACCGTCCGCACCAAGACTTGGGTGCTTTGTTTGAAGACGTGCAACTGAGCGGCATTTTCCCAGACTCCAAAACCTTTCCAGACTGTGTGCCGCTTGCGCCGCCCGCTACCATTGTGCAAGCCTATCAGCGCGAAAAATCAAATGCTGCGTTTGATTTAAAGATTTTTGTGCTGCGGTACTTCCAGGTTCCGGGGGCGCCCGCTAGTGATTTCAGGTCTAATCCCAATGCCCCGGTAGAAGAGCACATTCAGAAGCTTTGGCCGGTGCTTACCCGTCAGCCGGTAACAGAGCAGAGTTCCTTGCTGCCTTTGCCGCAGGCTTATGTTGTGCCCGGCGGCAGGTTCAGGGAAATCTACTACTGGGACAGTTATTTTACCATGTTGGGCTTGCAAGTCAGCGGCCAGACCCAGCTAATCCAAAACATGGTGGACAATTTTACGCATCTCATACACACCACCGGCCATATTCCAAACGGCAACCGAAGCTATTACCTGAGCAGGTCGCAGCCACCTTTTTATGCTCTTATGCTACGGGTACTAGCCCAAGAGAAAGGCAACGACGTTTTAAAAAAGTACATGCCTGCGCTGCAAAAGGAATACGACTTCTGGATGGCAGGTGCGCAAGCAGTAACCGCCAAGAATCCAGCCGCCAGGCGTGTGGTGCGCATGCCCAACGGTACGCTTCTCAACCGATACTGGGACGATGAGCCCCAGCCCAGACCAGAGGCCTATAAAGAAGACGTGGCAGTGGCCAAAGCCTCCGGTAGAAACCCCACCGAGGTCTACCGGCACTTGAGGGCGGCGGCAGAGTCTGGCTGGGATTTTAGTAGCCGGTGGTTTGCTGATGGCCAAAACCTACAGACCATAGAGACGACCAACCTCATTCCCGTTGATTTGAACGCCCTGCTGTACCACATGGAAATCACCTTAGCGGAGATGGCCCAGCTACAAGGCCAAAGACAACAGGCCCGTATGTACAAAGAAAAAGCCAAGGCCAGAAAAGAAGCCTTGCTCCAGTATTGCTGGAACCAGAAGGAATCGTTTTTCTACGACTACCATTTTGTGAAAGGCACGCACAGCACGGTTCCTACTTTGGCAGCGGTCTTCCCTTTGTACTTCTGTATGGTCACCAAAGCCCAGGCAAAAGGCGTTGCCCAGAAGCTGCAAGCAGACTTTCTGCAGACGGGTGGTTTGCGCACCACGCTCACCAACACAGGCCAGCAATGGGATGCGCCTAATGGTTGGGCGCCGCTTCAATGGATGAGCATTCAAGGGTTAAACGCCTACAAACACACCGCTTTGGCAGATACCATTGCCAACAGGTGGATCCGGCAGAATCTGAGCGTGTTTAAGGAGACCGGAAAGCTCACAGAGAAATACAATGTAGAGAAGGCCGGACAGGAAGGCGGCGGCGGAGAATACCCCAACCAAGACGGCTTCGGGTGGACTAACGGGGTGTTGTTAAGGCTCTTGCAAACGACTCCTGCCAAACGCTAAACCACAAGTCGTTTTTGGCCTGATTTCCAGCAAACAAGTCAAAAACGACTTGGCAAGTACGGTTTATCTTCTACCCGAATACTTATGCGAAAAGCCTTTGTAAATAAATCATTTCAGGAGGACTAGGAGCAAGGGTAGTGAATCTGGTAAACATTCCTTTACTTACTAGATAAAAATCGCAATGTATGAGTACAACGTCTCACCTTAACAGATCTCTGGGTTTGCGCCTGGTTGTGGTAGTGGTTATCGGGAATATCATTGGGTCTGGCGTGTATAAGAAAGTGGCGCCCATGGCCGCAGATCTGCACTCGCCGGGTTGGATTCTCATCTGCTGGGTGTTAGGGGGCATTATCACCTTGTTTGGGGCCTTAAGCAACGCAGAGGTGGCCGGGCTGTTGGCAGATACGGGCGGCGAATACGCCTACTACAAGAAGATTTACAACCGATTCTTCGCGTTCCTGTTTGGTTGGTCTTTGTTCACGGTCATCCAGACGGCAGCCATCTCCTCGTTGGCGTACGTTTTTGCGCAGTCCCTGCACAGCATGGGCGACCTGCCGGCGTTATTACCTTCTCTGGCAGAAGTCAATATTGGCGGGGTGTTCTTTCCGTTTGCAGACCTGAGAGTAAAGCTCACTGCTATTGCCCTTATCATTGTCCTTACCTGGGTGAACACCAAAGGCATAAAGGCTGGCGCGGGCATCAGCACGGGCATTCTGGTCCTGGTTTTTATTGGCATTAGCATGATTGTAGGCTTTGGGTTGACCAGCAAGGAAGCCAACATCGCCTCGGCGTTTTCTCTTGAGACCACCAACAACACACCGGTCACCTTTAGCGCGGTGTTTGCGGGAATGCTGTCGGCGTTTTGGGCGTACCAGGGCTGGGCGGCCATTGGCTACGTGGGCGGCGAAATCAAGGAGCCGCAAAAGACCATTCCCAAAGGGATTGCCATTGGCGTGTTCACGGTGATTGCGGTGTATTTGTTGGTGAACACTACGTATCTGTCCTTGCTGCCAGTGTCTGCCTTAGAGGCTTTGCACGCGGCTGGCAACAAAATAGCGGCGGTAGAAGCCATACGGGTGTTCTGGGGAGACCAAGGCGCGTTCTTTATTTCATTGCTCATCTTGGTCACCACCTTGGGGTGTACCAATGCCACCATTCTGGCCAGCTGTAGAACGTACTTTGCCATGGCCCGCGAAGGACTCTTCTTCAAGAAAGCCGCTTCCTTAAATAAATCGCAAGTGCCGGCCAACTCTTTGGTCTTTCAAGGAATTTGGGCCTGTTTGTTGGTACTGTCTGGGACCTTTGACCAACTCACTGACATGATCGTGTTTGCGGTGTTCATTTACTACGGAGCCACCACGCTGGGCGTGTTCATTTTAAGAAGAAAGATGCCAGACGCACCCCGGCCGTACAAAGTGTGGGGTTATCCCATAGTGCCCGCCATCATGATTCTCTTCTGCCTGGCGCTCTTCCTGAACACCATTCTCATCAGGCCCAGAGAAGCCTCTATTGGCATGGGCCTCATGCTCACAGGCGTGCCCATGTACTGGTGGTTTAACAGAAAGAAACAGATAGATGTGAAACAAAAAGAGTAGGCGAACAAGTACTTGCTAACCAAGAGGGAGCCGTTTTTGGCCTGATTTCCGGAAATCAGGCCAAAAACGGCTCCCTTTTTGCTGAATGAATGTAAACCCTTGCTTAGTCTCTCTTAGAGTCGCGTTTCTGTTGTTTTTCGGCGCGTTTCTCTTTTAAAGATTTGGTGGGGGTCTTTTTGCTGGTGTCCTTGACAGGTGATTTTCCTTTGGCCATAGTGGTAGTGTTTTTGGTAAGGTAGGAATTAAGATTCAGAATTGATAGACAGCGCCAGAGGCTGCCTACTGCTTGGTACGGCATTCTAACGGGTTAGATGCCAGTACCGCGTCCTGTTCTATAGTATAAACTCAATTGGTGGCGCCTCTATTGTTGAGCAAGCACAGAATGGTGAATAAAATCTGGGGATAGTATAAGTAACTGGCCAGAAATACCCGTACGTAAAGAGGCTCACCAGGAGAAGTACGCTATGAGGAGGACAACTACATTTACAAAAGAGGAGCTGGTCTATTTTCTGCTACAAGGAGTGTCACCGTCAGAATTGGAGTTTTTATACGGCATCTTCTTTGACGAGATGGATTATTACTCCCTAGAGGACATTGAAGAAATCAAGGAAAACCTTCGCTGCGAAATGATTGTGCGCCTAGAGGCCGGTTTTCTGGACTATTGGGACATGGTTCTGGCCGCCGTCCGAAGCAAGCCCAACAGGTAGCTGGTTTTATCATTGAGAACAGCCCGCCATGAAAAACCTTCGTTACCTTTGAAAGCTGAACGGTAACTACTAAAGGAATAACTTGGAAGAACTCATCTAGAGGATAATTGCAAAACGCCTTTCGTTTTTAGCCTGATTTCTAAGATTCAGGGCAAAAACGAAAAGCGTTTTTTATTGCCAATACAAACAGTGGTTACATGATGGTTAGCCAGTTAAGGGCTGGTTCTCGTTCTTCAAAATTAAGGATGATGATGCCGGCAATCTGGTATTTAAGGGTTTCTTGGGTAGAGAGCTGGCTGTACAATTCCTTAGACAAGACCCACGCAAAAAACTGACAGCCTGCCGCGTACATAGCCGGAAACCAGACTTTGGCACCCCATTCGGCGGCGCCAGACCAATTGCCCACCACCTCTGAGTTGTCATTAAAGACCTTCCTGGTTTTGTTAAGCTGTACCTGATCCAGCATCTGAGAACAACCTTCTTTGACGGTTTCCTCTGTCTGTTCTCCCGTCCAGTTCACAAACAAAATGTCTGTGGTTATATCCATCTCAATGGTAATAAAGGAATTCTGGAAAAGGGTTTTTCTAAACATAGTAGGCTTGCAGAGGAAAGTAAAGGTAGGCAATCAAAGCAATTTATTCTCCATGCTCTCCTTACGGTCACAAGTACTTTTGGCCAAGTATTTGAAAGGATGAACACAAATGCTGGTAATCTATCCAAATTGAGAAGAATAAGACGTGCTTGGGTTGAACAAAAACAGGAAAATAGAGTAGAATAATCTTAAGAAAAGGATTGTACTCCTGTTTAAAAAGGAGGGAGGTTTAAACTCATACTGCTATTGCATACACTTTTACTTTAATGACTATGAAAATTAAAAAATTACTCCACTTTGTTTGGGTTCTAGTAGTGGGCCAACTGTTGTTCTCCTGTAGTTCATCAGAGTACTACCGTTTTGCTCCTTCCAAAGCCGAAGCCTACAACAAAGCAGAAGCTAAGCCAGCGCCAGAAGCCAAAGTGGCCACGGTCACCATGGTAGAAGAGACCGCCCCAGCAGCTCAGGTAGCCGTTGCCACGCCAGCTCCTGCCTTAGAGGCTTCTGCGGCCAAAGCTAGTCCGGTGCTGGCAGAGAAAAAGCATTTTGCCACTACCCAGGCAGCAGCTCCCGTTCCCGCCAAAGCCGAAATCGCGGCCAGCACCATAACTGAGGCCGAGGCCGTTGCGATGGTTAAAGCCAGAGTAGCCAGCATGAGCAAAGCCGAGAAAGCGTTTTTGGCCAATGAGGTGAAAGAGGTGATGCGCGCTGGTCAGGCTGTCAATATTATTGAAGTGATCTTCGCCATCTTGATCCCGCCGCTAGGTGTATTCTTGCATGAAGGCGAGCTGAACACCAGATTTTGGGTGAGTGTGCTGCTTACCTTATTGTTTGTGATACCAGGTATTATCTATGCCTTACTGGTGGTGACAGACTCTATCTAACCACTCCCGAGGAAAGCGTCAAACGCAGCAAGGGCGCGTCCTGTGAAAGGACGCGCCCTTGCTGCGTTTACTAGGAGTTGCAAATGGGTGAAAGACCAAATGAACCTTCCTTAAAGGTGTTTAATGGACAATGATTCTAGGATTAAAAGCCACACATTTTCAGCTTGATATAAATAATGGCCTCAATTTCATTCATCAAAAGATTGTCAAACTGTTGCTAGGTCTGAACATACTGTGACAGGGCATTTCAGTCGTGCAAAAAGGAATGATGTACTTTATTTACAGCAATCCTGCTCTGCCATAACAAAAATTGTGAAATGGCAGAGGCAACGTTGTATTGGTTTAGCAGTACAAGACAGGTAGACAAGAGGTCAAGCCTAGAACAAAACTCATTTACACCTGTTGTTGTACCAATTGGAGCCCATGGAGCGGATTAAGTGTGTATTAGTGGTGGATGATGATCATTCGGCCAATTTTATCACCAAGACAGTTATCAATAAGATAAAGTGCTCAGAGGAGATATTGGTAGCCATGAACGGGAGGGAGGCCCTGGAGATTATAGCCGAGCGGTGTATGGAAGGCTCTGGCAAGCCCTGCCCGCAATTAATTCTGCTAGACGTGAAAATGCCCGTGATGGACGGTTTTGAGTTTCTCAGAAACTTTGAGCAAATGCCCTTACCCCCTGATAAACGCCCGGTGGTGATCATGCTCAGTACCTCCACCAATCCCAAAGACTTACAACTGGCCCAGGAGTTTAAAATAGGCGAGTTCCTCAACAAGCCTTTGAAAGTAGACCAGATGGAGCGCTTGGTAGATAAATACTTTAAACTAGATGAGAACGCGGCCTTGCAGGAATGCAGCTAAAGAGTAGACCTGACTAATAGAAGAAAGACACCCATCGTTTTTAGGCTGTTTTCCAAAAATTAGCTCAAAAACGATAAAGCAGAACCCCACGCATTGAATTCCCCCGTCAATCATGTGCGGCTTAATAGAATTGACACTCCGTTAAGGCTTTTTGAAAAGAATAGACACCTCCCAAGACGCTTCCATAAGGAGTTTACACTAGGAAGCAGGTTACATGAAAAGCGGCAGAAAAGAAATTAGTTGAGGTTGATGATGTCCAAAACCTTCTCACGGGTCAGCGGCTTTCTAAGATAGGCAGAAACGCCCAGCGCTTCGGCGCGGCTTTGGTAGGTGCGGTTGCCGTAATAGCTCAAGATGACCACTTTAGGAGCCGGCGAGGCCAAGGGTAAGGCTTCCAGTTCCTCCAGAAAATCAAAGCCGTCACTTTCTGGCATTCTAATATCTAGTAACACCAGATCTGGAAACTTGGCAGTGCCAGAGCGTTCGCGCAGCAGGCTTAGCGCCTCAGGTACATTGGTGGTAGTGGTGACTTTATCCCCCAAGCCCATGGAGGTGAGTAAGTCATTTATCAGGAACAGGCTAGACGTATCATCATCAATGACAAGTATCTCTCCTAAGTCCAGAATGGTGTTTGAATTTTTTTCTAGGGCCATAGTGTTGGGGATATAACCAAAGGTACTAAATAAAGAAGTAAGGTGATTGTTAAAAGATAATTATCCAACACCGCAACGAGGACTCCCTGTAAATAGTAATACGCATATACTTAGATACCTCTATGCACGCTTGGGGCTGGAGACACTCTATAAAACTAGCAAAAATGGAAAGTGAAGTAACCTTTCAGCATGCGCCGCTGGTAGAGCGGGTAGCCGAAACCTTTGGACAAGCCTATTTTGTGTATGACCTCAAGTCTGGCCGGTTCAAATACCTTAACAAAGCATTCTCCCATCTGTTTGGCATCTCTGAGGAGATTGCCCTGGCAGACGCTGCCCAGATTCTAGGGTACCTGCATGAAGAAGACCGACCTTTCCTCTATGACCAATATGCCAAGCTCTTGGAGGTAAAGGAACAGGAGGGCATTGAGTTTAGGTTGCAGATTCCTGCCCAAGACGAGAAATGGATCTGTCTATGCTGCCAATTGTATGAAGAAAAGGACGAATCCTTGGTGACGGGCTTCGCCGAGGACATTACCCAGCGCAAAGAATACCAGGCCAACATCCTCAAGTTCAACTCCAAGAAAAATTCTACGCTAGAAATTCTGTCCCATGACCTGGCCGCGCCTTTCAACAACATTGAGGGCATGATTGAGCTCTTAGAAACTGAACTGAAGGATTCTGAGTCTGTGGTGCTCAACCTGGTGCATTACATCAAGGAGAACGCCAAGAAAGGCTCTGACATGATCAGGGATTTTGTAGACAATGAGTTTCTGGAGTCATCGCAGATTGTGCTGCACAAAGAGCGCGTTGACATTTGCCACCGCGTGCAGATCATGATTGACAATTACAAAGAGATGAGCGGTGGCCTTATCTCTAAGAACTTTGTGATGGAGATACCAGAAGAGCCGTTGTTCATGTACCTGGACGTCATGAAGTTCATGCAAGCCTTCAACAACCTCATTTCCAACGCCATCAAGTTCACTGAAGACCACGGCACCATCCAAGTGAAGGTAGAAGACAAGATAGCCACCACCTTGTTTACAGTGTCAGATGATGGCATTGGCATTCCCAATGACTTACAGGCGCGGCTTTTTGACAAGTTCACCTCTTCGCGCCGTGAAGGTGTGAAAGGCGAGAAAACCGTTGGCTTAGGCATGTCCATCATCAAAAAGATTGTGGAGCTGCACCAAGGCAAGGTCTGGTTTGAAAGCCAGGAAGGCCGGGGCACCACCTTTTACATGGAAATACCAAAGGAATAGCTTACCCTAATTGTTTTATAAAAAAAGGTCATCGCTTCGTTTTTGGGCTACTTCTGTGAAAACAGCCCAAAAACGAAGCGATGACCTTTTTGCTTTACTGCTGTGTCTAGCTCAGCAGCACTATTTTGTTGTTGCGGTAGATGGCTACGCTAATACGGCCTAGGTTTTTAATGCCAATGCGCACCTCATATTGTACCTGTTCCCCATTTTCTTCGCGGGTGAAGATATGGTTTTCTCCCAGCAGCGATTTTTTCTCAGACACTACTTCGCCGTTGTACTTGACGGTCTCCTCCCCCGAAAACGAGTTGTCTACCTCAATTTTTACAGTGTCTGACAGGTGCAAGGTGATTACATTCATCTTAGCGAAGCGGTTTAGTTACCCTAAATTTACAAAAATTTAGAAATCACGAAGTTGGTGCCCTTGATTTTGGTAACACCGTCTTCTTCCACCATCTCAAAGCCTACCGCCTTGCCAGGAGCCGGCATGTTTCTGGCTTCTTCTTCCTGCTCCAAAGAAAAATCCAGTAATGACAGTTGAGCGCCATTTTGTTTTGCTTTTTTGGCTTGTTCCTTCTCTTCTTTGATCCTTAGTTTTTCGGCTAGCTTGGACTCCAATATCTTTTGATCATGGTCATGCCCCAGGTAAAACAACAAGTGTAGAAAGCTCTGGGCATCTGCCAACAATTGTTTCTCACCGGTAGGAATGGTGCGGTACAGGCGCGCGTCCTTCTCCTCAATTTCCAGAAAAGCGTGGTGGGCCAAAGCTTCTTCTAGCAGGTTAGAAGTGTAATTGCGAGGGTCGTCTTTGTCGGTGCCCAGGGCTCTATTGAACCTGAGTTTGCCTTCCTTGTGCTTGATTTGGGCGTTGAAATGTTTCACGCGCAAGGGAACGTTAATAGAAGCGGTCATGACAGAAATAGGTAAAAGTAGGGAATAGGCTTAGATTAGGAGGTATGGAATGGGTTTCTGTTTTTAATGGAAAGAAGCTTTGACCGCCTCAGTTAGAGATGTGGCTTTCATTCCTGAAAGCATGGTGCAGGTTAGCGTTTTTGGCCTATTTCTCAGGAATCAGGCTAAAAACAAAGAGTCAAGAACGGGGGAGGGATAGCGCAGTTCACTATGAACATCCTAAATTATGAAAAGAAAACCACGTAGAATTCTATATAGTAAAACAAAAATGCCACTCTGGGTGGTGCGTGGCATTTTTGTTTGTTAAGCCTTGTAGGTTTTTTGGAAAAAAACTTACTCTAGGATGTAATCATTTACCTTTAGTTTTCTATTGATATTAAGTCTTCATTGAGTGTCATTTGCAACTATCTATTTCTATAGGTTCTGACATTTAGTATTTAACTGTTCTGCCTTTTTTATTTATCCCATAATGCACTCAATTACTAGAGTTTGCTTATTCCTTCTCTGCTTACTTCCTTTTTTAGTTAATGCGCAAACAAAACCCACCACAGAGGGTGGAGAGAGTTGTGGTCCTGGCGCAGTAACCTTGCTAGCCTCTGGAGCAGAATCAGGCAACTTCCGGTGGTATGCTTCTGCTACAGGTGGTAGTCCAATCCCTGCTGCGACTAGCTCTACTTATACAACCCCAATCTTAGAAGTCACCACCACGTATTATGTCTCTATAATTTCAGGGCAATCAGAGAGTGAAAGGGTGCCTGTGACGGCTACTATCAAACCTATTCCACCAGCGCCTTCCTTCGCGTCTATTCAAAATTTCTGTTTGGGGTCAACCCCCACTTCATTCACTGTGGGGGTGGGAACATATAGATGGTATACAGCAGCGTCTGGTGGAGAACCATTAGCTCAAATGCCAACTGTAAATACATCTACTGTAGGAACTATTGAATACTTTGTTTCTGAGTTGGTAAATGGGTGTGAAAGCTCAAGGTTAAAATTAACAGTTAATGTGGTGCCTAAGCCAGTAGTAAATGCAGGAGAAGACAGAACTTACTGTTTAAATGAGCCTGTCACCTTAATTGGTCAAAGCCCTACAGGTGGCAAATGGACTGGACGAGGAGTTTCTGAAGGAGGTGCATTTAATACTGGAATTGCAGGGATTGGTACCCATGAACTCACTTACACAGTCACTCAAAACGGTTGCTCGATCTCAGACACAAGAACTATTGAAGTTATAAAATCTCCGTCATCCCCGGGACAGATCATTGGACCTAATCTTTTATGTGTTGGCGCACAAATGGTCAGTTATTCTGTGCCCAATGACCCAGCAGTGAATAGCTATCAATGGACTATTCCAATGGGCTGGGTAATTGTAGCCGGACAGGGCACTCATAGTATAAAGGTAGATACTGGATACGGGCCCGGTCTTATCACGGTAAGGGCTGGCAATATGTGTGGCTATTCAGATGAAATTACTCTAGCGATAAACACTAGTTTAGCCAGCCAGGTGACATTATCTCCTTTCACAAAAGCCGTGTGCAGCGGCAATAGCAACTATGTGCTTACTGGGGGCGCTCCTGCCGGCGGTACTTATGCGGGCAAGGGAGTGGTGAATGGAGTATTTAATGCTGTATTGGCTGGGCCTGGCTATCATACCATCACCTATTCTCTTATCAATAATTGTTTTGGAAGCGCTGCACGGCAAATATATGTGGGTACCTGTCTGGGGGTAAAAGAGAGCATCCTATCTTTGGCTACAGAAGTTTATCCAAACCCAGCCTCTCAGCAAATAACTGTCACTGTGCCTTTCATAGGTATAAATACAGTTACTGTCAAGCTAGTTAATTCGCAGGGAAAAGAAATGTTTACTCAGTACTATAAAAGCTATAAAGGTAGTTTTAAAGAGACCCTTAGTGTCAGCGGGTTGGCAAAAGGCCTTTACCTGTTCCATGTAAACACAAACTCAGAAGTAATTGTAAAAAGGGTATTGGTGCACTAAACAAATATTTAAACAAACAAAAATGCCTCTCAACATCCAGCTGAGAGGCATTTTCAATTGTAGTGGCCGCGTCAGGAATCGAACCTGAATCGAGAGCTTCGGAAACTCCAATACTATCCGTTGTACTACGCGGCCTAGGTATTGCTGGGGCAAAAGTAGGAAATGCCCGGGTAGTATGAAAGCCAGCCCTTCTGTTTTTTGGCTGTTTCTGTCAAATGGGGCCAAAAACGGGCGGTCCAAGTTTTTCTTTCAACATTTCGGACGCAAAGCAGTTTAAATAAGACATTGGCTTACCTTAACCTAACACTATGAAAAGATTGTATACAGCGGAAGTAACCGCTACCGGCGGCCGAAGCGGCCAAGTAACATCTTCTGACGGCATCATTGACATGCCCATCCGGATTCCTGAGGGATTGGGTGGCAAAGGAGGGGCCACCAACCCAGAGCAGTTGTTTGCGGCAGGTTATGCGGCCTGTTTCCAGAGCGCCCTGCAGTTAATGGCCAGCAAGCAGCACATAAGACTGGATGAGAAATCTACAGTGACTGCGCATGTGGGCCTGGACCAATTTGACGACGGGCGTTATGGGTTGGCGGTGCAGCTAGACGTAAAAGTTGACGGCGTAGAAAAAGATAAAGCCCAGGAATTGGTAGAACTGGCGCATGAGGTCTGCCCTTATTCTGTGGGGACGCGTGGGAATATTGACGTGCAGCTAAATGTGCTAGATTAAAACATTTCGTTTTTGGCCTGTTTTGGCCAAATGAAGCAAAAAACGGGAGCCTAGTCACAGGCTCCCGTTTTTTGTATATGCTGATCCATCGCTTCGGAAAAAGACAATCCCATGAGATAGCTTGGCAAAGCTTCATCTACAGTATAATCCTAATTCTCCTCATAGAAGGACATTTTTCTCGCCTATTTTTTAGCCGATGTTGCAGGCTTTACTTTTGAGAAGCTGATGAGTTGTTGGACCATTTTCTGAGCGGTGGCTTTGTAGTCTTTTTCGTACTTGGCTAGTAGTTCTTGCTTGGTGGGTTTTTGGCCCTTGGCTTGTTTGTCCCAGAGAACGGTCAAAGAAGCGAACGGCGGAAACGTGAGGCCTATGGCATTGAAGAAATTACCTACGTTGGCGATGATGGTTTGAGCCCCGTCAGAGTCTCCGGTCACCAATACGCCGCCCACCTTTCCAGCCAGTCTAGACTCTTTGCCGGCCATAATCTCATCGTGGAGTTCATCCAGTCGCTCAATAATGCGTTGTATCTCTGAGGAATGGTTGTTCCACCAGATAGGGGAGGCGAATAAAATCATGTCTGAGGCGAGGAGTTGTTCCAGTATCTTGGGCCAGTCATCGCCTGCGCCCATGTCATTATAGGTGCCTGGTAAAATAGAATGCTCCACCAGTTTAATGATGGAGCATTCTATTTTTTGCGCCTCTAGGTGTTGCTGGAAAAACTCGCACAAAACCTCAGTATTAGAAAGGCCGGTTTTCTTTAAGGTGCCAAGTAAGATGGTTGCTTTCATGCCGTATAGAGTTGATTACATATCTATTACGTACGAGGCACGGCACCAAGCGGACTTGGCTATTTCACCTCGGGGTAAAAATCTGCCAAAGAGTGGGTGTACACCATATTCTGGATGGGGTTCTTCTGGAAGGCAGGCAGGTTCTTATAGCCTTTGGGTACAAGCATGATGCTGCCTAACACGCGGTCCACGCCATAGCGGTTGTCTAGCACCGTATTAAAATAGAAGAGGTAAGGCGCCACCCACGGAAAATAATCGGCGGCTTTGGTGCCAGAGAAGGAAACCACCTTTAAGTCTGGTGCACCGGCAGACAAGGCTTGCTGCAGTTCTACGGCGTTCAAGGGTGTGTTTTTGAGCATAGGGATCACATCAAACTGACCGTCTACCATTACCCACTTTTTCAGGTCTTTCAAGTAAGCCTCGGCCACAACATGCCCGGCGCCATAAGAGATGGTGTCTGCGTGCTCCATCTTCAATGCCAAGGTTCTGGCAGGTATGCCTAAGGCGTTTAACGCACCGCTCACCACAATGCCATACTCTACGCATCTAAAGCTTTTGCCAGTGGCGGCTTCCTCCAGAATGGAGATTGGATCGTTTTTAAGAGGCGTGTTGTCACCGTTGTGCTCCCAGCGTTGTCTCACCCAGCCACAAACGGCTTTAACCTTTTCAAAATTAGTTTTCTTTCCGGCCACTACTTTTTCTAATTGATACGTGGTACGCAGACGGGACAAGTAGGCATTGTCTGGGGTGCTGCGCTGGTACACGGAGTTCAACTGCGGGGCGCGGTCAAAGGTGAGAATTTCCATTTTAGGCATTGGGTCCTGCGCTTGTACCTCAACTGAGAAGCCAACGGTTAAGATAGAAGCTAAACAGAAAGTGAGAAGGGTTTTCATAGGGATAGGTTTTACGTTTTTTACATAGATTATATTTAAAGCAAGATGGTTGCTTGGCTAACATAAAAAAAAGGCTTCCTGTTGCCAGAAAGCCTTTTTTGTTATTGCAATGATGAACAAATATTAGACAGTAGCCAATACTTCTTTCACTTTCAAAGCTGCGTCTTTCAACAATACGGCAGAGTATACTTTCAAGCCAGACTCGTCAATGATACGAGCACCTTCCTCGGCGTTGGTTCCTTGCAAACGAACAATGATAGGAACGTTGATCGTACCAATGTTTTTGTAGGCCTCAACTACACCATTCGCCACACGGTCGCAACGAACAATACCACCGAAGATGTTGATCAAGATGGCCTTCACGTTAGGGTCTTGCAAGATCAAACGGAAACCGGCTTCTACGGTCTGCGCGTTGGCCCCACCCCCTACGTCCAGGAAGTTAGCCGGCTCACCACCAGAAAGCTTGATGATGTCCATAGTAGCCATTGCCAAACCTGCACCGTTCACCATGCAGCCTACGTTACCGTCCAACTTCACATAGTTTAGGTTGCTTTTGCTAGCTTCTACTTCCAAAGGATCTTCTTCTAAGATGTCGCGTAGGTCAGCAAGGTCTTTATGACGGAACAAGGCGTTGTCGTCTAAGTCTACTTTACCGTCAACGGCTAAGATCTTGTTGTCTGAGGTCTTCAACACTGGGTTGATTTCAAACATAGAAGCGTCTGTGTCTAGGTAGGCATTGTACAGGCTGGTCAAGAACTTTGTGAATTCTTTGAACGCCTCGCCTTGCAACCCGAACGCAAACGCAATTTTGTTAGCCTGGAACGGACGAAGACCAACCGCAGGGTCAATCCACTCCTTGAAGATTTTCTCTGGCGTATGCTCCGCTACTTCTTCAATGTCCATGCCGCCTTCAGTAGACGCCATGATCACGTTCTGGCCTTTGGCACGGTCTAACAAGATAGACACGTAATATTCTTTCGGCTCAGAGTCACCAGGGTAGTATACGTCCTGGGCTACCAATACCTTGTGTACTTTCTTTCCTTCTGGACCGGTTTGGTGCGTGATTAATTGCATGCCTAAGATTTGGCCGGCAATCTCTTTCACCTGCTCCAGGTTTTTGGCAAGTTTCACCCCGCCGCCTTTGCCACGACCGCCCGCATGAATCTGGGCTTTGATTACATGCCAGCCAGTGCCGGTTTCCTCGGTTAAACGCTTAGCAGCCGCTACCGCCTCTTCAGGGGTCTCCGCCACGATGCCTTCCTGAATTCTAACGCCGTAGCGCTTCAGAATGTCTTTCGCCTGGTACTCGTGTATATTCATGAGGTTAGGTTGATGTTTTTAGGTGCACGAAAGTAAGGCTTTCAGGGTTCTTTTCAAAACGAAGCCCGAACAGTCGTTAGTCAGGTGTCCTGAGTCGCGAGTCCTGGGTCTGGAAAATTGAATTGAAACTGAGTTTTTCATTAGACTAGTACATTATTTTTAGCCTGATTTCCAGAAAGCAAGCCAAAAACGAAGTGCATTCATTGCCTCACAACTCAAGACTCACAACTTGAGACTCATTTTCCCGTTTCCTGCACACAAGCGCGGTATTTGCAAATGCCAACCCTTCCGCGTTGTTTTGTACCACATGACCGACCAGAAACCAATATTGTTGGAGGCCCGCGGGCTGTTTAAGAGTTACGGCAAGCTGCCGGTGCTAAAAGGCATTGACTTGACCATCGGTGACGCCGAGGTAGTTTCCATCGTGGGGGCCTCGGGCGCCGGTAAAAGCACGCTGTTGCACCTGTTGGGCACTTTGGACTCGCCAGACGCCGGTGAGGTTTACTTGCAAGGGCAGAAAATCTCTGGCATGAGTAACAAAGAAGTGGCCCGTTTCCGGAATCAGAACATTGGCTTCATCTTCCAATTCCACAATCTCCTTCCTGAATTCACCGCGTTAGAGAATGTGTGTTTGCCCGGCTTCCTGGCCAACCGCCCAGAGAAAGAAGTAGAGCAGCGCGCCAAAGAACTGCTGGAGATGCTCAACCTAGGCGAGCGCTTGGACCATAAGCCCTCTGAGATGAGCGGCGGCGAGCAACAACGCACCGCCGTGGCCCGCGCCCTGATCAATTCTCCCAAACTCATTTTCGCCGATGAGCCTTCCGGTAACCTGGACTCCAAAAACGCCGACGAGCTGCACCATATCTTCTTTAAGCTACGCGAGGAACTGGGCCAGACCTTTGTGATTGTCACGCACAACCCGGTCTTGGCAGACATGGCAGATAGAAAACTCACCATGAAAGACGGCTACCTCCTGCAGCCCGAAGAAGCTGCTGAAGAGACTTTATAGACTATATTCTTTTGCCAAGCGCCTCGGCCCGTTTTTGGCCTGATTTCTAGAAATCAGGCCAAAAACGGGCCGAGGCGCCTTCATGTTCTCACTACCTTATTCGCTTCAGTTTCTAACAAATTGTTTGATCTAACCTGTTTATTTACAGTGGTTTACAAATTGCTAAAAATAATTTAGCAAACACTTGTAACTAATTGATTATCAGGGAGATTATTTGTGTTAAAAGTGGAATTAAAATGCACTATTCCCTTGACAGGTCTGTTATTATTCTGAACTGAAACTATAGAAAAATGCAAACAAAAGTGAATCAGGTTGCCAACGAAGAAAAAGTGGTCAAAAAGAACAAAATAGAGAGCTATGACATCTCTCGTTCTGATGAGACAATGCACTTGGCGATTGATTTAGCGAAGTTCATCAAAGAGAACAGACTTTATCAAAATATCCAAGGGAAGGAATACGTGAACGTGGAAGGCTGGCAGTATGCGGGTTCTCGCTTGGGCATTTTGCCTATAGTAGAGGAGTTAACCAGCATGACCGACAGCACCGAGATTAAGTACCTGGCTAAAGTAAACCTGTTGAACCTGCGCACTGAGCAAGTGGTGGGAGCGGGGTTTGCCATCTGCTCCAACAAAGAGCAAGGCCGCAAGTATTATCAAGAGTATGCGATCGCGTCAATGGCCCAGACCAGAGCCATTGGTAAGGCTTATAGGAACATCTTGGCTTGGATCATCAGAGCCGCTGGCTATGAGCCTACCCCAGCCGAGGAGATGGACTACCAAGGCAATGTGCAGGAGGTGAAAGCAGAGCAGCCAAGAGCGGCCGCGCCTGCCAAAACCATGAAAGCCGTGCCAGTAGAAGCCGAAGCCGTCCCAGTGCCAGTCGCATCTACGCCAGCTACAACGGAGGAAGAAGCGCCAGCAGTGAAATACGCCACGGCTAAGCAGAAAGAGGAGATTATCCGTTTGCTCAACAACCCGGTGATTACCCGTCAAGAGAAAACCAAAATGCTCTTGAACATCAACAAACTAGATGAAGAACGCGCCAAGCAATCTATCCAGAAGTTGAAAAAGGTAATTGAAGATCGGGAGCACGAACAATCTGCTGCTGCGTAAGTTAATACTTGAGTGAATGAATGATACTTGAAAGCCCGGCCCATGGTCGGGTTTTCTGTTTTTAGGGTATTTTGGAGAAACTAGGCTAAAAATGATATTAGAAGAAAGGAGCTTTTTCGTCCCCCTTTGAAGGGGGTAGGGGGATGACTACTTTATTTGATTTATCTTTCCGGCTCTACCAACCAACACCGTCCTCCCAAATCCTCCTTCCTTGCTTTCTGCCCCGGTTTGTCACTTTTCTCCTTGATGTTCAACCTAACCAAAAGAATCAAGAAGAAAAGAAACTCACTGCCGCTCAAACAGCTTTTCTTCGGATTCTGCACCTGGCAAATGCTATCTGTTTCATAGTAGGCTTGCGCCACTGCTGTTTGAAAAGCCATTACACGGTCCCTGCCCATGCTCCGGGCGCACAGCCAAGGCTGCCCTGCGCAAGGTCGGTCGGCGGGCAACTTGCTGTTGGAGACGCTGCAATGCGTTTGTGCGCTGGCGCGGTGGCAGAGGAAATGATTCAGGACCCGCGGCTCGCGACTCAGGACTCAAATTGGCTTGACCTCCCAGATTCAAAGTTGTAGCTTTGACATGGCTATGACAGACCATCACCACATCTTACAGCAATACTGGGGCTATGACAAATTCAGGCCGGGGCAGGAAGACATCATTGCATCGGTCTTAGCCGGACAAGACACCTTGGCTATCCTCCCCACTGGTGGCGGAAAATCCATTTGCTTTCAAGTGCCAGCGCTGGCGCAGGAGGGCGTGTGCTTAGTGGTGTCTCCCTTGATTGCGCTCATGAAAGACCAGGTGGAGAACCTGCGTAAACGCGGCATTGCGGCCGCTGCGCTCCACACCGGCATGCCGAAGCGCGAGATGGACATGATTCTGGACAATTGCGTGTTCGGCGCGGTTAAGTTTCTGTACGTCTCGCCGGAGCGCTTGCAGACCGAGCTGTTTCTGGAGCGGGTCAAGCGCATGAACGTTTGTCTGCTGGCCGTGGATGAGGCGCACTGTATTTCACAGTGGGGATATGACTTCCGGCCACCGTATCTGGAGATTGCCAAGCTAAGAGACATCCTGCCGAAGGTGCCCATATTGGCCTTGACTGCTTCTGCTACTACTGTGGTGAAGGCAGACATCCAGGAGAAGCTGGCCTTCAAAAAAGAGAATGTTTTTCAGCAGAGCTTCGCCAGAAAGAACTTGTCGTATTCGGTGCTGGCCGTGGAGGACAAAGAGGCCAGAATGCGCGAGATTCTACAGAAGATGAAAGGCACAGCCATCATCTATGTGCGCAACCGCCGCCGCACGCAAGAGTTAGCCGATTGGCTCCAGCGCCAGGGCATCAAAGCCGCCGCTTACCACGCCGGGCTGCCACACCAAGCCCGAACCACCGCCCAAACCGACTGGATTCAAGACAGAGTGCGCGTGATTGTGGCCACCAATGCCTTCGGGATGGGGATTGACAAGCCAGATGTGCGCCTGGTGGTGCACCTGGATTTACCTGATTCTCTGGAGGCTTATTACCAGGAAGCTGGTAGGGCAGGGCGCGATGGCAAGTACAGCTATGCCACAGTTTTGCTGGGCCCTGAGGACACGTCACTGCTCCTCAAGAAAACCACGGAGGCCTATCCTCCCATGGAAACCTTAAAGCGCGTGTACCAGGCCCTGGCCAACTTCTACCAGCTGGCCACGGGCAGCGGCGCCTTCCAGTCCTTTGACTTTGACATAGCAGAGTTTTGTCGGACTTACCAGCTTTCTGCCGTAGAAGTGCACCATTCGCTCAAGCAATTGGAGTCAGAGGGGCTACTGGTCTTGAACGAAGGCTTTTACAGTCCGTCCAAAGTATTCTTCCTGCTGGAGCACACGGCCTTGTATGAGTTCCAGATTATGAACGAGACGCTGGAGCCGGTCATCAAAGGCTTGCTGCGGTTGTACGGCGGCGAGATGTACCGCGATTTCGTGAAAATCTCGGAGGCGGGGCTGGCCATACATCTGGAACTACCAGAGAAAACCGTTCGGCAGCAATTGCAACATCTTCACCAACGCCAAGTATTGGTGTACGAGGCCCAGCACGACGGACCCCAAGTGCAATTCATTCAACCTAGGGCAGATGCCGCCAAAATGCCTCTGGACCAGAAGCGCTTAAATCAGTTCCGGGACCAGGCGCTGGCCAAAGCTAAATCGGTGATTGGGTATTTGGAGAATGGCAAGCAATGTAGGACGCAGCAGATATTGAAATACTTCGGGGAGGAGAGTAAGGAAAACTGCCGCATCTGTGATTACTGTCTTGCGCAAAAGAAGAGACTCCGGTTGGAAGAAAACAAACTGCACCTAGAAGCCAAGGTGTTGAGCCACCTGAAAGAAATGCCTTTGCATCCCAAGTCCATCGCCACGCATTTTAGTTCATCTGAGCAGGAGCTACTAGGTGATTTGCTGCAGGAAATGCTGGAGAATCAATTGCTACAGTATACCCCAGAAGGAAATCTAGAGCGGTTGAAGTAATATGTGTCTTTGGTTGAAAAAATATGTTAAATAGTTATTTGAATAGGGACTCCCGGGTGGATTCTTAGTACCAAGTATACACCGTTTTTGGGCTAGTTTTTAGAAAACAGGCTAAAAACAGAAGCGGCGGCCCCAGTAATGAGGCCGCCGCTTCTGTTGTATAGAAATAGAAGATACTAGGTCAAAGGAGTCTCATCCAGTTGCAAGGCCAGGACGCCGGGTAGTTGCTTGCCTTCCATGTACTCTAGCAGAGCACCACCGCCGGTTGAGACATACGATACATCATGCGTGTGGCCCATCTGTGCTACCGCGGCGGCAGAGTCGCCTCCGCCAATGAGTGAGTAGGCACCGTCCTTAGTAGCTTCCACTACAGCTTCGGCAATGGCTTTGGTACCACCGGCAAAGTTGGGCATCTCAAACACACCCATGGGGCCGTTCCAGAGAATGGTCTTTGAATTTCTAACCACCTCCGCGAAGGTAGCCTGGCTTTCTGGTCCTATGTCTAAGCCCATCCAGCCGTCAGGAATAGAGCCACTTCCTACTTTATCTGTGTTGGCGTTGTTGTTAAAAGCATCGGCTATGATGGAGTCTGTAGGTAGATAGATTTTCACGCCTTTTTCCTCAGCTTTCTTCATAAGCTCCAGCGTCAAATCCATTTTATCAGCCTCCAGCAGGGAGTTGCCAATGTGACCGCCTTGGGCTCTGGCGAAGGTGTAGCTCATGCCACCGCCAATGATCAGGTTGTC
The DNA here is from genome assembly GCF_001577755.1 of Rufibacter sp. DG15C. NCBI lineage: Bacteria > Pseudomonadati > Bacteroidota > Cytophagia > Cytophagales > Hymenobacteraceae > Rufibacter > Rufibacter sp. DG15C. Next base: position 4,085,118 of record NZ_CP010776.1, on the reverse strand, counting down.
TACGCGGTCCAGCAATTGCTCAATCACCAGGATCTTATCTGATATTTTAGCGCCACCCATAATAGCGGTGTACGGACGATCAGCGTAGCTCAATACTTTCTGGGCGTTCTCCAATTCGGCTTGCATTACGGTGCCGCACACCTTGTCATGCGGGAAATAATCCGCCACGATAGAGGTAGAGGCGTGGGCGCGGTGGGCCGTCCCGAAGGCGTCGTTCACGTACACATCTCCCAAGAGGCTTAATTTCTCGGCGAAGATCTGGTTACCCGATTCCTCTTCTTTGTGAAAACGCAGGTTCTCCAGCAGCAGGATTTCGCCGGGTTGCAACGCGTTGGCCATTTCTACGGCCTCAGAGCCAATGCAATCACGCGAGAATTTGACCTGGGTCTGGAAAATATCTTCCAGCGGCTGAATCAAATGCTTCAAAGAATACTTCTCCTCTGGGCCACCCTTTGGTCTTCCCAAATGCGACATCAGGACCACAGAACCGCCGTCGTTCAAAATTTTTCTGATGGTGGGCACGGCCGCCTTGATGCGGGTGTCATCTGTAATCTCAAAGCTGCCGTTCAGGGGCACGTTGAAGTCTACGCGCACCAGTGCACGCTTGCCCTGGAAGTTGTATTGGTCAATGGTTATCATAGTCTCAGTGAAGGTTAGGTTCTTGCTACGGAAATAGACCTGAAACAGGTGCAAAGCAAATATAGTAATTCTATTTATAACCCTTGAGAAGGCGCATGGCCCAATCCCTCTCCTAAGAGTGGAGCTGTTTTTGGCCTGTTTTCTCAAAATCAGGCCAAAAACGGCTCTACAGGTATTTTAACCAGCGGAGTATTCTTACTCTGTAACTATAAATCTCAAGTTTCTAATTGGGTCCTTGCCGTAGGTAGAAATGAAATACATGCCGCTGGGGAGTTGCTTGGTCTCAATGTTAGCGGTCCCCGAAAATTTTCCAGTCAACATGACACGGCCTGTTACGTCCTTCACTACCATTTCAGTGGGTTCTGTCAAGGTAGTGTTAAGCGTAAGCACGCTTCCCCGCTTGGCTGGGTTTGGATACAGTAGTGGTTGTCTAACGGAAGGATTTTCTAGGCTTAGGCTTTGGGTGCTGGTGGCTTGCACTAATGACGCAGACAGGTTATTGCCAATGGGTTTCATGGTCTCATAAGTAGAGGCCGCGTTCCCAAGCTTTACCTCGTCCACGTACCATACCCGTTTAATAGACTGGGTGGAGTTGCCGCTGTTCCAGGTGCTTTTGTAGATGCCCAGCTTCCATTGGCCATACGGCCCGTTGAACATGGTAGGCACGCCTTGCAGGTTCAGTTTCTGCACGCCGTTTATCCAAACCTGTACAATGCCAGCGGTAAGATGCTGTTTGATATGGACCACCACTTCTGCCCATTGATCATAAGGGATGGCGCCCAGGTCATGGGCAAGGAGCGTGTTTCCGTCTGGAGTACGCCTCCTGATGATAAAGCGCCCGTTCTCTGTCCTGAGGCTGATCATGGGTGACCCGAAGCCGCTTCCCTGGTGCCATTGGTTAATAGCCTCATCGTCTGAGTCTAGTTTATAGTCTGCCGCTGGAAAGTAGCCGGCAAAGGAATGCCAGGTCTCCTGCTGGGCCAACGTTTCTGGGAAGCTAACCTCGGCGCGGGTACCGTCTGCTACGGGCGCGTCTCCGGCCCTAAGCTCCCAGCGGCCTACTTTCGCGCCGTTGAAGCAAGGGGCACTTGCCACCCCAAAGCCGTAGGTGGTGCTGGTCTGCAGGTGCAGGCTGGAAAACCCGGTGCCGCTCTCAAAACCTTCGTAGTACAACACCTTGGGCTCATAATGGGTGGAGGTGAGTTCCAGGTCAAAAGCCATGTCTGAAGTGTTGACCTTGGACTGGTGCACTTCCACGGCAATCACGTTGGTACCCGTCACAAACGCCGAAGCCGGGATGGTGAGTGTTTGCGTCTTAGTGCCGTCGTCGCTGGCGCTCAGGGTAGCTATCGTGGTATTGGTGATGGTGCCGGTGGGCATGTTGTGCCGAAAGACCTCTTTGCCGTTTAGATACACTACTGCGGCATCATCTAACCGGAGGTTGGCCGTAATCGTGCCATAGAGGGCCGGGTCTGCAATGGAAAAGGTCTTTCTAAAGTAAGTAGTGATGTATTTATTGCTGCCGTCAGGCCCGAAGCCTACTAGGGTAGCCGCATCCGTTATTCCGTATCCAAACTTGCCATTCCCAGATTTCCAGGACCCGTCGTTGAAGGCAAGGGTAGACCAGGTGGTGCCTGGGTTGGTGCCGTTATCCAGGTATTTCCAGGTAGAGCCAAATGAGAATAGCCCGGTAATGGGTGCTTGCTGCACGGTGGTGGTTTCTGTTGAAGACGCCAAGGTATAGGATTGGCCGACCGTGTAGCCCGCAGACAAGCCGGCACTGTTCACGTCCTGGATATTGGTGCCCGTTGCTTTTACATCCAACCGTAGGGTGCCTTGGCCGGTGGCGTTGGAAACGGTCACTTCATACGTTGAAGAACTAACGGCCCTCACCGCGCTCACCTGGCCCAACGCGGTGCCCGAGGAGGTAAGTGCAAAGTCTGCCGCATCCACGCCCGTGACCGCCTCTGAGAAAACAGTCCGGTAGGTGAGAAAGGTCGCCGTGGTGGACTCGGTTAAGGGATTCAACCTGGTAACACTGGCCACGGCAGGCGGCGTATTGGGCGCCGGGGCGGCCAATGTGCTGGCCTGTCCGGTTAACTCCAGGTCAAAGGCCATGTCTGAGGTGGAGATTTTTTGCTGGTGCACTTCTACAGCCAACACGTTGGTACCTGCCACAAACCCAGAAACGGGAAGGCTCACCGTGAGGATGTTGGTCCCGTTGTCTGAGGCCCCGTCTGCGGCCAGTGTGGAATACAGGATGCTGCCGGTGGGCATGTTGTTGCGGTGCACTTCCTTCCCGTTCAGGTAGATGACCACGCCATCGTCCCGTTTCATTTTTAGGGTAAAGCTGGTAAATGCCCCTGGGTCAGTGAGAGAAAAAGCCTTCCGGAAGTAGGTGGTGATGAACTTGCTCTTGGCGTTTGAACCGTAACTGACGCTGGTTCTAGCGTCACTGATACCGTAGCCAAACTTGCCGGTACCCGTTTTCCAAGCGCCGTCAGAGAAGGAGGGAGCGCTCCAGGCAGTGCCCTGGTTGGTGCCGTTGTCCAGATACCTCCAGGAGGAGCCAAACGGGATGAGGGATGTCTGCGCCGAAGCGCTGTGTGTAACTACAAATAAGAAATACATAAAGAATAGAATCCTGACCATATAGAATATAAATTGTTTGCATTAGATATGAGATAATAGAACCCAGGAGTTAGAATCCTACTTCACCGAGTCCTTTAGATTATTCAATACTTTTATTGAAATACTTATATATAAATTATAATTGAGGCCAACAGCCTAGGTAGCCACATAGTTCAAAATCATCTTAAATAAATGATTGATTTAGTGATAGTTATCAAGATTGTGATGGCCAGTTAGAAAAGAAAAAAGCCGTTTTTGGCCTGATTTCTAAGAATCAGGCCAAAAACGGCTTTTCAAAAAAAAAGTAATCGTTACTTGCCTGCTACAAAGGCTTTTACAACTTGCGCGAAGCGGGTAGACTCTTCAATGTCAGGGAAATGCGCGCTGCGTTCGTAAATCTTATGCGTGCTGTTAGGCAGTATTTGCTTTAAGCCAAGGGCTGTGTGCAAGCCCCCATTTTTGTCATGCAGACCGCTTATCAGCAGGGTAGGGGTAGTATGATTCTGGGCATGGTTTAGTAAGTCTGCCTTGTTGTTTTTAAGGTAGACCTTGGCCATGAGCCCGGTGTTGGTAAGCTTGCTTTCCTGCCACATTTGGCGGTTCAGCTGGGCCTTAGCCTGGTCTACAAACAGGAACTTGTCTACCGTGGCTGAATTTGCCAAGCCCCATACGCGGTTGTATTTGTTGGTCAAATCTGTGGTGTCTTTCAATACTTTTTCAATACCGGCCCTTAGCGTTGGGTCACCCACGGCATAGAAACCTTGGATCTGCACCAACATGTTGGCCGGAGAGAGCTCAGCGGGCGAGGAGAGGATCAGCTTTGCTACCTTGTCTGGATAAGCCACCGCATAGCGCAAAGACAATTCGGCCCCGAAAGAATACCCTAGCAGGGTGATTTTGGGGACGCCTAAAGAATCCTGTAAAGCTCTTAAATCACTGATCAACATGGCCAGGGCGTAATCTTCCGAATTTTTTGGCGCCTGGCTTCGGCCAGAGCCTCTTTGCTCATAGTAGATGACGGTGGCAAACTTCTCTAATTCTGGACCTGCGGTGCGTTCAAAGACATACTGGTTGCCACCGGGACCGCCATGAACCACCACAATGGGAATTGTTTGGTGCTGACTTCCTTGCACGTTTACCCAGTGCTTTATTCCGTTGAGGGTAATGAACCGTTCGCCGTCTTGCAGGGTATGCTTAGGCAAGGATTGGCTGGCGCTTTTAGGTTGAGCGCAGGAGGCAAACAGCACTAAAAGAAGGAGGCAGTTTAGGAGTTTCTTCATGACAAGTTTCATCATCTGTTAAAAGACCTTAATGACAAGTGACAAACCAAGATTAGCAATAAAAACAGGGATTTCTCTGCCTTTGCTCTATTCGAAATTTGCCAACCGCAGCTTGCAAAGAAAGGAACAATACAGGTAAATATAGAGAAAGTTGATTATTTCAACGAGTAGATTTTTTTGGCGGGAATACAAGTTCACCAATCCGTTTTTGGTCTATTTTACAGGAGATTGGCCAAAAACGGATTGGTGAACAGGGTGGAAGGTTTTACCTTGATTACTTAGGTGTTGAAAGTAAAGTTTTAATGCAGCAGCAGCAGCAGCACTCCTCGGCGTTTACTTGAAGAAGAGCAGCCGTAAGTGGTTTTCTTTATAAAATATGACTCAAGCTTACACCGCTTCCTCAGCCACAAATTCTAGTAAGTCGCCGGGTTGGCAGGCCAGCGCCTTGCAGATGGCCTCAAGGGTAGAAAACCGAATAGCCTTGGCCTTACCGGTTTTTAAAATGGACAGGTTAGAAAGGGTTAAATCTACTTTTTCTGAAAGCTCATTCAAGGACATCTTACGCTTAGCCATCATCACGTCCAAATTCACAACAATGGGCATGGCTATACGGTTAGGTCGTTTTCGTTCTGAAGGTCTACTCCCTTTTGGAAAATAGTAGCAATAATGTAAAGGACGGCGGCCATCAAGATAAACGCCTGGCTGTCGGCCCAGAACTGGTCTAGGTTGTCAACCACATACCTACGGCGTTCAAGAGATTGAGCGGTTTCTCTGGCAACGTAACTCAATAGGCCAATGGAGAAGGTAAAGTAGCTGATCTGCATGATCTGCCCAGATGCCAAGCTGTTGAAGGGTTTGGATAAGTTAAGTTCAGTAACAAGCTTCACCACTACATAAAACAAGTAGGCTTTGAGAACGGCAATCACCAGGATGAAGCTATACATGGCAAAAAAGACCCATTTGCTGCGGCTATACAAGTCGCTCAAGTCTAGCTTCTGGTAAAGGTTTTGGACAAACTCTGGTTGGAAGAGGCTGAAGATAAAATTCACCATCAGGCCTCCGGCTTCAATGCTCAAGCCCACGAAGATGACCCAAGCCACTATTTTTAAGCCAATGAATAGGTATTTTTTGGTTTCTGACATAACTGATAATTTTTTAATTCGACTTTAAAGTAATAAAAAAATTATTGATAAACAATAAAAATACATTAAATTAAGCTAAATACTAGATTAGAGATAAGCTTTGGATTAGGGTCCGTTCAACTAGATGTTCCCTAAAATGAAAAAGCCGTTTTTGGCCCGATTTCTAGAAATCAGGTTAAAAACGGCTTAAATGGTGTTAGGTAGTATTTGGCCTCTGAGGGCTATAAGAGATTACCGCTTCGGGAAGACGCCAGAGAACGTGATGCCAATGCTGTTGGCCGAGTAAGACATGTTGTATTCGTCTTTGTAAGTCATAGCCGTGTAAGACAGCCCTATAAAGCTGTAGGCCGCTTCAAAGATGAGGCCGTTGGCTCCCTTAAAATCGAAGTCGCCGCCCAGACCATCGGTTTTGAAGGTGATGCTTTGGTGGGAGGCCAAGCCTGCGCCAAGGCGTATTTTATCTGTGACCATGTAGTTACCGGTCAAATGTAAAGGAATGCGGCTTAAGCGTATGTGCGCATTGTCTGCCTGCGTGGTCACGTACTTAAAGCCTACCGTGGCCCGTAGTAAGAACTTATCCAATTTAGGGAATTCAAACTGCCCGCCTGCGTGGATGGAAACCCCCTGGCCCGCCGGGATTGACTGAGACTCACCGTTGGTAAACTGCACCTCGGCTACCTTGTCACCGCCAAACTCAAAGGCCCCTGCCAATAAGAAACGAACGGGTTTGTAGGTTCTTACCTGCATAGAATCTGAGGAAGTTTGGGCAAAAGAAGTGCCGAGTGCTACCAAGAGTAGAACTGGTAGAAGTAGAAGTTTTTTCATCGGGTATAGTTTGAAAGGTTTGGGTTGACGGGGGAAGAGCAAATATACTGTTTTTGAGATGTTGAAGTCAATGGCACGGCAGGTTCCAAAAAAATAATTTGGGTGCTATTTACTGGTAAGGCATACAAGCTGGATTATTTAACCTTAATTCCTTGGTGGGTGTCATATAGCATCTTGGTAATCTGCCCGCGTTCATCTGCCACAAAGGTGATGGAAGACCAGTAAGTTCTTAAGATGAATTCCTTGAAGTGTTTGTCTCCCTTGTCAATTGGAATTAGGCCGCCCCATTCAGACGTTAGTTGGCCGTTCTCATACGTGAGGTGTAATTCATAGTCTGGGCGGTAGAAGTTCTTGTCAAACTTATAGGTGCCAGCCAGCTTCTGGCCATAATCTGCCGGGACAGGTTTAGTGGTTAGGTTCAAGCGCTCAAAAGGTTCATTAAACACTATGGCCGCCATGGATTTGCCTACATCTGCTGGCAGCGAAATGTAATTGTTGGAGAGCACGATGACGCTGAGTTTTTCCTTCGGGTATAAGGCCGCATAGGCAGAATAGCCAGGAGCACGGCCGTTCATTTGGAACCTGTCACGGTTAAGGTGTTTAGAGACAAACCAGCCGTAGCCTACATTGTCTCCATAATTGGTGAAGAGGGCATTCCAGGACGCAGGACTCAACAGTTTCCCGTCTAAGGCTGCTTGGGTAAACTTTTGCAAGTCTGTGGTGGTGGAGTAGATGGAGGCGTGGCCAGTTTTAGAGGACCAACTGATGGAATAAGCAGATTCTACCTCATACAAGCCCGTTGGAGCATAGCCCTTGGCTACGTTTGGAATGATTTCTTTCTCACTTGAAGAATGGCCCGTGTTCTGCATACCAAGCGGCGAAAAGATGGCCTCCTTTAAGTACTCACCGAAGCCCTTGCCCGTCACCTTTTCAATAATAGCCGCCAGCAGAATATAATCTGACCGGCCATGGTTGTATTGGGTGCCGGGAGTGAACAGCAGTTCCTCATTTTTGAAGTAGGTGTACAGTTGTTCAATGGAGTGGTCAAACTTTGTGAGGCTGTCATAGTCTACCTTGCCATTCACACCAATGGCCGGTATACCTGAGCGCTGCGCCAGCAGATCATGGACCGTCAGCTTACTGCCGTAGACGTAGTCTGGCAAGAATTTAGAAACAGGATCCTTTATTGAAAGCTTTCCGGCTTCCTGCAGTTTATGAATGGCCACGGCCGTGAACGGCATAGACACAGACGCTAGAAAGAATTTTGTGTCTGGGGTGTTGGCCAGTTTGTATTCCCGGCTCATTGGGCCGTAAGCTTTGGAGAAGAGTATTTTCCCATCTTTGGAGATGAGGACCGTTCCGCTATAGTTGTTGGTCTGGACCAATGGCATCATCAAACTATCCACCCGCGCCTGCAAGGCTGTGCTCTTTTTCTGAGAAAATGCCGGATTTAGAATCAACAACACTGAAAATAGGAACGCTACTTGTTTCAGTTTCATCAGAAGAGAAGGATTGAGGTTTTGAAGGATTACAAGCCGGTAGTAGGACTGTGCCGAGCTTAAAATGACTTAAGTCTAAAGCAATCGGCCGACGTTTGAATATTATAGGGGGCCCAGAAACCGAAATTCCTTTTGAGGAAAATAAGGAATGAGGGCTTGCTTTTAATTTGCCAGCAGGTCCTCATTCCTATTAATTAATTGGAAAAGAATAGCCTTACCGATGTTGGTCTAGTAGGATGACATTGCCGTCTGGATCTGTGAGCATGATGCTAGCTGGCCCAGAGGTGGTTGAGTCTGCTTCGCTGAGTAAGTCAACTCCTTCGTTCTTTAGGTGCTGCTGGATTTCACGCACGTCTTCAAAGGACTCCACGTTTTGGGCGTTTTCATCCCAGCCTGGATTGAAAGTGAGAATGTTGCCTTCAAACATGCCTTGGAACAGGCCAATAAGGGCGTTTCCGTTTTTCATGATGAGGTACTTCTGCGCCATGCCGCCCGCAAAAACAACAAAGCCTAGCTTTTCATAGAACTGTCTGGACACCTCAAGGTTCTTGACGTTGAGACTCATAGAAAATGCTCCTAGATTCATAGTATAATATGTTTAAGCAAGGCTCATGACCTTGCTCAAGTTAAAAAGAAAAAGCTCTCTGTGATTTAAACTGGTTTCAAAACCATGACAGCGATGGACCTACTCCGTTGTTTTCCGGTGGCCTGAAATGGACATGACTTGGGCGTTGGGTTTTAGGTTGATCATGTCCAGCTTCCGGATAGACCAATCATGAACTCCGGTTGCGTTGCGCATGGACCAATCAAAGCCTCTATAGCCTTTTTGAAGGACAATTCCGGGCTCATTGGCCAAGGCCTTCCACTTGCCGATGAATACCTTGCCGTCTATCTGCCAGCGGTACGTTTTGTTGGCAAACACCTGAAGCTTTTCGGTGGCTTTGTTAAAATAATAGGAATCCGTTTCCTTGCCAGATTTTACCTCATTGTGATGGGCCTGTACTTCGCCGGTAAGCCAGTTGCCAATAAACCAGTTGGTCCAGAACAGTTGTCGTCTGGGTGTGACCACGCCGCTCCATTCATACCAATCATTGCCTAAGGCCTGGGCATTGGGATCAATGAGGTATTTTTTGTGCGAGTAGTCTACAGATACTTTTCCAGTGGCTTTTTGGACGCCTATTTCTTTTACTACGCCGGGCCTCCAGCCTACAGGAGTCCAGTAAAGCACCGAGTCGCCTACCGCGTAAGTACCAAATGCTGGCCATCTGTTGGGACCCGCGGGCGCAGGAGTAGGCTTGGGTTTGGGCGCTACCACCCCCGAATCTTTTTTAGGTGCGTCTGGCTTGGGTTGAGGGTCTACTGCCGGTGTAGGTTGCTTGCCCGCCATGGCCGTTTGCAGCAGGGCTTCAATGTCTTTGGCGCCGGCAAATTTAGCTTTGTCTAGGGCAGTGTAATTCCACCAGTCTTTTAAGGATGGATCAGCGCCTTGGTCTAATAGATACTTCACCACTTCAATCTTCCCGCTGCCGGCGGCGGCCATTAGAATGGAGGATTTAGTCTGTGGCGCTAGGTAGTGGATGTTGCCGCCGCCCGCCACAATGCTTTTCACTTCTTCCAGATTTCCGGCGCTGGCTTCACGGTACAAAGCCTCGTCTTTCATTTCTTGGTCATACTTAGCCCAAGGTCCCGTTTGCGCAAATAGTGGTTGCGTCAGGAACAAGACCGCAAAAAGTAGAAAAATTCCCCTTGTAGTTTTCATGGAGGAAATATAACTTTTTGACTTGAAAAATGAAATAAGCTGAGATTGATTTGACAGTTACCTCTTTGACTCTCAGCTTTTGGTAATTAGCTTGTCACCTTTTTTGATGCTCAAGCCTTGCAGAATGGTGACACTATTTATTTGACCGTCTTTCCCTGAGAACCTAAAGCTGAGGTCTTCCTTCTTATCAAAGAAAGAATGCTCTTTGTCTGCAAAGATTTCAACAGGCATACCGTTGTTGACGGAGAAGAAGAGCTGATGATTTGTACGGCTAATCTGCACCTGATAGGTAGGATTCACATCATAGTGATCCAGGTAGTTTTCCAAAGTTTCTACAGGAAGCTGCACCTCATTCAAAAACTGGTAAGGCTTGTTTAATAGGATGGAAAAGATGGCTTGGCCAAGGGATTCTATCTCGCGGTTATAGATGTTGTTGAGCAGAATCACGCTCATATCTTCTTCCTGTATACTCCCGAAATAGCTGGTAAAGCCTTCAATGTTTCCGCCGTGCGATACAACTTTTCTTTGATGCAATGAGTCTATCCAGCACCCAAGCCATAGCCATTTAATACAGGGTAGAAGCCAGTTGCAAGCTAGCTTTAGAGATGATTTGTTTTTATGTAAGCCTTAGTGCCACAAGAATAAATCATGCGCGGTGCTGTACATGGCCCCAGCTAAATAGGTGGCCGTAGAGTCCCAGGCAGCCGTGGGCATTTGGTTGTCTTTGGCGAACTTGCTGTACCCAGTGGCTTCGTGTGCGTTGTTCAATTGCGTGAAGGCAAAGCCTGAGTGGTTCATTTTTAAAGGTTCTAATACCAACTCCCGCACCACGCGCTCATAAGGTTTACCGGTTACCTTCTCAATAATCTGCCCCAGCAGGTGATAACCCGAATTGCAGTAATTGAACTGCGTGCCCGGCGCAAAATCAAGAGGTCTGGTGAGGTAGAAAGACATCAACTTCTCTTTACTAACCGGCATGCTCTTGTCTAGCTGATAGAAATCCGGGCTTCTGAAAATCTCATAGATGCCCGAGGTATGGCTGAGCAATTGCTGAATGGTGATGGTATGACTGGCTTTAAAATTAGGGAAGTAATGGCTTAGTTTATCTTGTAAAGAAAGCTTCTTCTGCTCGGCTAATTTGAGGACTACTACGGCGGTGAACTGCTTGGTAGTTGAGCCAATCTGATAGACCGTATTTGATGTATTTGGAATTTTCTCGGCCACATTCTGGTAACCGTATGCTTTCTCAAACAAGACCTTCCCCTTTTTAGTGACCAGCGCCGTGCCATTAAACTGATGCAAGGTTACCGCCTTGTCCAGCAAGGCCTCAATCTTGTTGGATTGGTCTTGCTGCGCCTCACAATTTACAATGATGGCAAAACAGGCGAGAAAGAGAAGAAATAAGGGTTTGGTGCAGAGGGGCTTTTGTATTGAGAACACGTAGTCCAATAGCTGAGATAAATGTCAAGAGCAGCTGTGCGCCAAATATGGCGTAAAAGACCCAGCTTTACACGTAAGTTGCAGAGCTATATTAGCAGGGTTCTATATACTTGAAGAAAAACCTTACAGGAGTATCTTTAATACACTTATGGACCTATAAAAAGCAGAAGCTATTATTGCTCAGGTTAGAACCGAACGTTCTATAAACCAAGGCCATAAGAATGGGGAACAATATTATTTCCACCGCAAGATCGGCACAGTATTTAAAAAAGGACTGCTTTACCTTTACATCAAGAATTAAACGCCATGCTTCACGCCATCTTAGCTTATATCAACCATCACCTGGAAGAGGAGATTTCGCTGGAACAACTGGCGCAGTTCTCTGGGTATTCTTCTTTCCATTTGCATCACAAACTAAGAGAAGAGATGGAAGAACCTATTGGAAGCTTCATTGAGCGGCAACGTATTCAAAAAGCCGGGTATCTGCTGTCTTTAACCAAAATTCCGGTGGCTGAAATTAAGATGCTGGTGGGCTATGACAATGACAGCGCTTTTAGCAGGGCATTTAAGAAAATCTACCAAGTGTCACCAAGTGCCTATCGCAAACAACAACGGCATCTGACGGGTCATCAAGAGACCTACGTTTCTTTGAAGGCCGAAGTAGTAAGATTGCCTGAGCAGAAAGCGATTGTATTTCCAACGCTTACCAATTACCTGACCAAAGACAGTTATTTAGTCTGGGATAATGTGGCCAGCTATCTACAAGACCACGGATTGAAGGAAGAAGACTTTGACTACTACAGCGTCTTGCATGATTGCCAGAATATAAATGAAGACAGTTTGTCTAGGTATGATGCAGTCCTTGTCTGTAAGAAGGATAGTAAGCAGGTAAACAGCAAATACTTCAGCACTGTCTTGCCCTCCGGAAAATTTGTAAAGTACAAGTTTTGTTGCCCTGTTTCAGAATACAAAAATATGGGGATGCACGTGAACCGACATCTACTAGAAGAATCTGGAATGGAGCATGTGCACGGTGCTTCCTATTTTAAATTTCAACAATTACCGCTCTCCCAACATTCAGATCATCTTTTAATAGAATGGTTTATCCCAGTTAAATAAAATTCAAAAATCATGGAAAAGAGAACAAGTAACTGCCTGATAGTTATCGGGCTGGCAGGGATGCTTTTTGCCTTCGGCGACCTGCTTATTCCCCAAGAGAATGTGTTGTTTGAAGCAACAAAAAGGCCTGACGCTTTCGCTGAACTCGTTACCTCTTCCAATTACAAGTGGTGGGGACTGCGCGGTTTTGTAGGGGTACTCATGGAGATGATAGGAACGGTGGGCCTATACTTGTACCTGCAAAAGTCTAAGGCAGAACGGCTCGCTTTTTACGGTTTGTTGCTGACCCTTACGCATCATATACTAGGGGTGGGGGTATTTGCAGTTGCCTTCTTCATGTTTCCGGCCTTGGCAGAGTTGCATTTGAACGGCGATGCCAATGCCTTAGCTTTTGCCGCCATTGAAGGTCCCTTAGGCGCGTACTTCGCTCTTTCACTAGCGTTTACTTTGATTGGATTGGGGGTAATGGCCGTAGCCGTGTACCGCAGTGGCCATTTGCCCCGGTGGAGCGGGTGGCTGGCTTTTGTTGGCTTTTTACTGATACCAGTACCCGGTGTAGTCGTTCAATTTGCTGCCAATTTTACATGGGGGATGGCGTATTGGTGGATGGCCTATCACATCAGAAAAAATGAACAGCCGGTGACCCAGAAGGAAATGAGAGGAGCAGACCAATCTATGCCTGCTTTACCAGAAATGGTTAGTTAATTAGCTTCACTCCTCTTAACCGAAATACCAGGCATAGAAGCTAAAATTTTATGCCTGGTATATGCCTGGTATTTTAATGGAAGAGCGCTACAACCGTTTAAAAAAACATTTTTGGGGCAGGAAATCTCCTCTTACAAGTAGATAAAGGATTAACTAGCCACAAAAAGGCTTGATAATCAATACCTGTTGATTATCTTCTCAAGCAACTACTATCTCATAAAGATTGGCTGGTGTTATTGTTGCTATTTCTTCAAGATGCCTTTTTCTACGCTTTCATTAATCAGTCCTTCCGCATAGTTCCAAATGGTGTCTGAGCCTTCCTTGATGACGCTCTTCTTCTCATACACTTTCGCATATTCCACCCCAAACTCCTGCCAGGTACCACCGTTGTTGGAGGTGTTCTGAAGCAAAGGCGCTAAACGGTCCATGGCTCTGGCAAATTTGGCCTCGTCTGTTTCTCCTGCCTCAAATTCCTCCCAGACGGCAAAAAACTCTTCTGCCTGCTCTTTGGGCAACAGCCCGAAAATGCGGTTGGCCGCCAGCCGTTCCTCGTCTGTATTGGAATGGCTTTTTTGGGTGTCATAAATGAACGTGTCCCCGGCGTCAATCTCCACAATATCATGGATTAACACCATCTTCAATACCTTTAGCACGTCTATGGGTTGGTTGGAGTGCTCTGCCAGTACTAGGACCATGAGCGCCAGATGCCAGCTGTGTTCGGCATCGTTCTCATTGCGGTCACTGTTGAACAGCTTAGTTTTGCGTTGAATGTACTTGACCTTGTCTATCTCTTTGATAAACTCAATCTGCTTTAATAACCTTTCATTAAGCATGGTAAAACCGGAATATAAGCTGGGATTAAATCGAGGAAAACGGTTAGTATAAACGGCGGGCGAGGCCGTTGGCAGAAGGGTAACGTTTATACTTTGTTAGGTGCAGCTATTTCTTTTTAAAGTATTCCCTTACTACTGAAAGATAATCAATATCTGTCCTTAATCCGTAGTCAAGCGTTGGCTCTTTTATCCCGTCGAAAAGGAGAATCCCTACTTTCCCTTCTTTCAAGTCCCTATTGATGAACTTCTTTTCTCCATTGCTATTTATCACTGCGAAGGTCTGGCTCGTTGTAATCACTGTGTTAAATCCTGCCTTTTCCAGAGTGTCCTTTATTTCATAAGCATAGTATTCAAAGTCGCTGATGACTTCATTGATGCCAGAGTCTTCTCCTTTCTCTTTTACTATTTTGTCGTATTCTGTCTGGGAGAGGGTGAAAAACACCACGCTTTTCCCCTTGATTACCAAGGTGTCGCTTATCATGTTGGTGTCCTTTTTGGCAGGTTCAACTGAGGTAGTCTATACAGCTTCTTGATTTTTATCAGCGGCAAATTGTGAAACTGACCGCTTGCAACTTAAAAGGGGAACGAAGAGAGCAGCTATCAATAATCTTTTCATGCAATTCTTTACAGTTGTACATAACGTAAACATCAAGCGGTAGGGATTCTCACTTGTGTCAAATGTAGCTCTTCCTAAAGCCAGCTTTGAAAAATCACTATAGGGTTCACTGCCAATCTGCTCGGTTTAAGATGTAGCTGCTTTCTTGCTTTACAAATCCAACTTTAGGATAATATTCCATAGCCGTAGGAACAGACAAGAGTAAGACCATTGATTTTTCTCCAACCCTATCTTTTGTTAACTGTATTAATTTTTTACCGATTCCTGCCTTTTTATATTCTTGCCTAACTGCAAGGTCTGCTAAATAGCAACTCCATACCCAATCTGTTATAGAACGCGAAACGCCAACCAATAAGTCATTGTGCCACGCTGTTACAATTAGATTGGAGTTATCAAACATCTTTTGAATTCTTTCTTTGTCTTGTGTCGGGCGAGGCAAGCCGCAGTTGTCATAAAGTTCAATAACCTGTTCTGCAGTAGGTTTATCATCGAAGCTGTATTTTATATCCATTGTAGTTAAATAATTTAAAACGTTTTAGTGCTTGCAGCTAACGGATAGTGCATGAGTCGTGCAAGGCCGTAGGCAGAAGACTAATGTTTAGTTGCGGGTGTTCTTATCTAGGTGTGCGTTCTGCGCTTCTGTCCTGGCCAATCTTCGCCTCTTCCCACTCCCGTCTCAACATGGCATACTGGAACTCGCTCCCCCATTTTCCTTTGAAATATATGTTTTCTACGAAATGCCCCTCCTGTCTAAACCTTAAGCTTTTCAATAGATTAACTGAAGCAATGTTGTCAGCGTCTACAATCTCAACCACTCGGTGTATTTCTTTATCGTCAAAAAGAAAACTCAGTACACCAAGCATCACTTCTTTGGCATAGCCCTTTTTCTGTTCAAGGTGTGAAATGGTAATACCGATTTCTGCAATCCTTGTATCATAGGAGTCGAGTTTGATGGCGCAATCGCCGATAAGTTGGCTTGTTTCACTATTTTCGATTCCATATTGTACCCATTCTCCAGCTTTCCCAAAATGCTTCGTGGAGTTGTCTTCAATAAACTCCTGAGCTTGCTCAATCGTCATCACATCGAAACCTTGGTATTTGGTGATTTCTGGGTTTGAGCGATATAGATGAAAGTCGGAAAGGTCTGCTAAAGCGATGTGCCGAATGTTAAGCCGTTCTGTTTGGATATTTAATTTTTTCACTGTCTGAGTTTCTGTAGGTGATGATTTGTTGGTTCGTTTTAAAAACGGCTGCTAACGTCTGGATAAACGCCACAGTGGCGTTTATTTCTACTACTTTTTAATTCATAGTGGCGTTTATCCGCCAAATATGGCAGATAAACGCCACTCAACTGCCGAATATACTATATAGCCTGCTTCTAATAAAGAAATTTCCGTTTTTGACCTACCTCCCCCAAAACAGGCCAAAAACGCTTCTTTGCTAACCCAGCCAATCTATTCCCGTTTCCTGCAAAGAAGCATTCTCTACCACTAGCGCCAAACACGCAAAAACCAGTATCTTTGCTGTAATGAAAATTGGAATCATCTTTGGTGGCCCGTCCCGGGAGCGCGAAATCTCTTTCGCCGGCGGTCGCACCGTCTACGATAACTTAGATAAGTCCCTGTTTGAGGCCGTTCCGGTGTTCGCCGACAGCCTGGGGAACTTCATTTTGCTGGATTGGAACTTCATCTACAAAGGCACCATCCGTGATTTTTACCCACCGGTAGAAGTGGTTCCGGCCACCGAGCACGGCTTGCAGATGTACCTGGAGTCCTTGGGCCAGTTGTCTGAGGAAGAAATCAACGACATCGCCAACCGGGTAGGCCAGCGCATGCATCCGCACCAGTTCAAGGAGCTGTTTGACTTCGCGTTCCTGACCCTGCACGGACCGTACGGCGAGGACGGAAGCATCCAGGGCTTGCTGGAGTGGTACGGGATTCCGTATTCGGGTTCTGGTATTCTGCCGTCGGCCATTGGTATTGACAAGATTGCCCAGAAAGCCCTGTTGAAACAGCACGGCTTCGCGACGCCAGATTACCGTATTCTGTCACAGACCGAGTGGCATGCCACCCAGGACAAAGCCGCGTTGCTAGATAGCCTGGTGGCAGACTTGGGCTTGCCCTTGGTGATGAAAGCCCCGCACCAGGGTTCTTCCATTGGCGTGTCTATCATCAAAGAGAAAAACCTGCAATTGTTTGAAGAAGCCATTGCGCGTAGCCTGTTCTCGCTCACCATCCAGAAAAAGGATTGGCTGAGCAAGTCTGAAGCCCAACAATTGAACTTCGTAAAAACGCTCACAGATATTAGAGAAGGTATAGGCTTGCCGGTGCAAACCGAAACCGGTGAACTCATCTATGCCCCTGAGGAACTGCTGAGCTTACTTTCAGGCTATTTTACAGAAAACGGCCCAGAATCGCTTACCCTCACCAATGTGGAGAGCGAAACGCAGGTGCTCATTGAAGCCTTCATCAACGGCCGTGAGTTCTCCTGCATTGTGGTACAAGACCAAACCGGTAAACCCATCGCCCTTCCGCCCACAGAGATTAGAAAAGGCGGTGAGGTATTTGATTACCGTTCTAAATACCTGCCGGGCCTAAGCCGGAAGATTACGCCTATTGACCTGCCTACTGAGCAGATACAAGAAATACGCCAGCAGTGCGAGCGCCTGTACACCAGCCTGGGCTTTAACGTCTATGCACGTCTGGACGGCTTTATCACAGAGTCTGGCGAGATTTTTCTGAACGACCCCAACACTACCTCGGGTATGTTGCCGTCGTCGTTCTTCTTCCACCAGGCCGCCGAGATTGGCTTAAACCCGTCTCAGTTCCTGACCTATATTATCAGAACATCTCTAGCAGAGCGCATCAAGTCGGGCAAGAACACCGCCGCTTTGACTCGCACCTTGCAAGGTCTGGAGAAGCAGATGCATGATGAGCGCGCGCACCGCCATGACAAACTGCGCGTGGGCGTGATTATGGGCGGTTACTCCAGTGAGCGACATATCTCTGTGGAGAGTGGTCGTAACATCTATGAGAAGCTGTCTTCGTCTACCAAGTATGAGCCCATTCCCATTTTCTTGACCGGTGATGACCAGACGCACCAGCTGTACCAGATTCCTATCAACATCATGTTGAAGGACAACGCCGATGACATTAAGGAAAAGATTGATGCCTCTGAGGCGGGCGTGCCTGCGCACCAAGTTCTGGCCCAGATAGCCGAGTCTGCCTCTAGCATTACTAGCCTGTACGCCGGCAATACCTTAAAGAAACCCCAGCGCCTGACTTATGAGCAATTGGCCGGTCTGGTAGACGCGGTGTTCATTGCCCTGCACGGCAGACCAGGCGAGGACGGCGTGTTGCAGTCTGAACTGGAGAAATTCCATATCCCATACAACGGGTCTGGGATTCAGTCTAGCCAGGTGACCATCAATAAGTTTGAGACCAACAAGATTCTTCGTCAGAACGGCGTGCCGGTGGCAGACCACATGCTGGCCTTCAAGAAGGATTACCAGGAGAATCCAGAAGCCTTCTTCAACCAGATTGAGCAAAGCTTCCGGTATCCGTTTATTGCCAAGCCCGCAGATGATGGCTGTTCATCGGCGGTGAAGAAAATAAAGACCAGAGAAGAGCTGGAAGCCTTTGCCGAGCTCATATTTCGGAGCAACGTGGAGATTCCGGAAAGCCCGGCGCGGGTGCTGAACTTGAGCTTCAAGGAAGAAGTGCCCATGAAAGGCTATTTCTTAATTGAGAACCTCATCTCCAGAGAAGGCGCGAAGCATTTCCTGGAAATTACCGGCGGTCTGTTGACCAGTTACGGCCCAGACGGACGCGTGCAGTATGAGGTGTTTGAGGCTTCTGAGGCCCTGGCCGAAGGGGAGGTGTTGAGCCTGGAAGAAAAATTCCTGGCTGGCGAAGGTCAAAACATCACCCCGGCGCGTTATGCCAGAGACCCAGAGGAACGCCAGCGTATCTCTGATCAGGTAAAACAGGATTTGAAGCGGGTGGCTGAGATTCTCAGGATTGAAGGTTACGCCCGGATAGATGCCTTTGTGCGCGTGCACCCAGACAACAGCGTGGAGACCATCATCATTGAGGTGAACTCCCTGCCAGGTATGACGCCGGCCACGTGCATCTTCCACCAGACCGCTATCAACGGCTATAAACCTTATGATTTCATTGACCGCATCCTGCAGTTTGGCATGGAGCGAACCAAAAAAGTAATCTCTTAGATGGCTAATTTCCTCAAAGCCCAGACCGCGGGCGATCTAGTGAAGCACCTGTTCATCATGTTGGTGTTGGTGCTGTTGCTGTTGTTCTTGTTTTTCTTTGTGTACCTGCCCAGCACCACCAACCACGGCGACACCATCACTGTGCCTAAAATCACGGGAATGACCGTTGACGAGCTGGAAGATTTCCTGGGCGACAAAGACCTGCGCTATTTTGTGAGCGACTCAACTTACCAGCAGGGCGTGGCCCCGTTCTCGGTGGTGACTCAAGACCCCAAGCCAGGTGAGAAGGTGAAGTCGGGCCGCAAGATTTACATCAGCATCAACATGAAGAACCCGCCACTCATCAAAATGCCGAAGCTGATTGACGGCTCGGTGAAGAACGCGGAGATGATTCTGAAAAGCTATGACTTGCTTCTGGGCGAAATCAAATACGTGCCAGACTTGGCTGAAAACGCCGTCTTGAAGCAGTTTGTGAACGGCCGCGAGATTAAGCCCGGCGAGCCCGTGGCCAAAGGCTCCCGCGTGGACCTGGAAGTAGGAAACGGCCTGGGCAACGAAGAACTGGAAGTACCTGACTTATTAGGTATGCCACTAGACGAAGCAACAATCCTGATAACCGGTCAGAACCTGCAGATGGGAACCGTTATTTACATGGCAGCCCCTAACGGAGAACCAGACGGCACCGTATTGAAGCAACGCCCTGTACCCGGCGAAGGCGCCATGATTAGAACGGGCCAACTGATTGACCTCTGGGTAGCTGGTCCGCAACCGGTAGCGCCAGTGCAGTAGTAGACACAAGACGCAAGACACAAGATACAAGACTTTTGCGTTACCCGTTTTTGGCTTGTTTTCTGGAAAATAGGCCAAAAACGAATAGTTGACTCAGAAAGTATTAGGCTGGGAATGACGGTGTTGTAGAGGATTATATCATAGTAATCTGAGTATTTACCGCCGCCATTGTTGGTGTTATCATCAACAATCCAGATTCTAAAACGCTAGCAAACTTGTTGGCAAAATAAGGCATATTACCAAAGCGTTAGAGAAAGCAGACATACTTAAAGAAACCTATGCGTAGAGGACTGATGCTTGTGGTGGGAATGTGTCTAGGGTGGCAAACTCAGGCACAAGTTTTAACTCCCCTCACGCAGCAGTCCTCTCGTGTTTCAAGTCCTCCTAGTAAGGGCGGGGCAGGAGCCATCCCGCTGCCTTTGGCCTCAGGTGACACGCTTGCATTGCCGTTCTTTGACGATTTCTCCAAAGGCGAAGGCGCTCCAGATCCCGCCCTCTGGGTAAACCGCGGCGGCGTGGCCGGCACCAACCGATACGCGAAGAACGCGCCCACCATCTTCTCCGCCACCTTTGACGGACTTAAAGCCGACGGCCAATCCTACGGGGGCACCAATGCCGTAGGCCCCACGGACACGCTCATTTCCAAACCACTTTACTTAGGCAAGCTAGCTCCTAAAGATTCATTATATCTGAGTTTCTTCTGGCAGGCGGGTGGCTTACTGGATGCGCCTAATTTCTCCAGTGGTACGCTCTATTCTCTGCAATTGGAATTCAAGCAAGCCAACGGCACCTGGACTACCGTCTGGTCGCAGAAAGGCAACGGCCGCAGCACTGACTTTGCCGCAGTCATGCAGGCCATCAAGGAGCCAGCTTACTTCTTTGACGGATTCCAGTTCAGGTGGGTGAGCAGTGGCAGTCAAGGCGGCTTGCGCGATGTCTGGCACCTGGACTATGTGCAACTAAACCAGAACCGCCGCAACGGCGATTTGAGTAACTTGGACGTGGCGTTGACGCAGCAGATGCCTTCATTGCTGAGACGCTATACGGCCATGCCCATCTGGCAATTCTTGGTGAACCCGGCAGGGGAGACCAGAACGGAAGTGGGTTCTATCATCAGAAACCTGAGCGCCTTGCCCGTAGCCATCAGTTGGCGGGGATTAACCAAGAACTTAACCACCCAGGCAGTAGACACGTTTTTGAAAGCCAGTGCGCCCATCAACGCCAATGCCACGCTGGCCATTCAAGGCGCGCCCTCGGCATCCTTTCTAAGTAGCCAGAGCCTACCTTACTCGATGCAAACCACGCTCTTCCTGACCACCAAGGAGCCCAACCGGTTGACGCTGTACAATGACACCCTGCGCCGCGAGACGCACTTGCAGAATTACTACGCCTATGATGATGGCACAGCAGAAGCGGGGTTCAGTTTTCCGTCCAGCAATGCCGTCCAGATTGCCTATCAGTTTGAACTGAACAAACCCGACAGGCTGGATGCCGTCCGGATATACTTCACCGGCAACAATTCGCCTGGGACGGTTTTGTCTTTGCGCCTCTGGCGCGATGTGAATGGCAAGCCTTCTGAGCAGTCCTTCTATGAGCAGACGTTTACCGTGCCGGCCGCTTCGGGGTTGAACCAGTGGCTGGAGATTGCCTTGACGCAGCAACAGCAAGTAAACGGCCGGTTTTATGTGGGTTACCGCCAGCCCACCGGATCTACCTTCGTGAACGTGGGCTTCGACCTGAATGAGACCGCCGAGGGCAAAATCTACTTTACCAATGGCACCTCGGCCTGGGAAGGCTTGACCAATTTTAATGGAGCCTTGCTCATACGTCCAGTAGTTTCTGGCACGGTGACCAGTAGTTTAGAAGAAGAGCAGTTGGTGTCTACCAACTGGGTGTACCCGAACCCAAGCGCCGGGCAGCTTACCTTTGCCCAGCACTTTGAGCGGGTGGAAATCTATTCCCTGGCAGGTCAGAAACTGCATACCCTGCAGCAAGTGAGGCAAGGCCAGCCATTGCATATACAACATTTGTCTAATGGCGTATATTTGTTGAAAGGCTACACAAAAGATAAAATCAAGACCACTAAAATCATCCTACAGCTATGATAGTAACAGACATAACCGCCGCCGAATTAAAACAACGCCTGGCTAACAATGAAACTCCTATTCTCTTGGACGTACGCGAGCCTTGGGAACATGAAGAGCAAAGCATTGCCGGTTCTCAGTTGATTCCGCTTGGCACCTTGCCAGAGCGAATTTCTGACCTAGAAGAGTACAAAGACCAGGAGATCCTGATCCATTGCCGCTCTGGCGCTCGTTCGGCCACTGCCCAAGCCATGCTCAAGCAACAAGGCTTCACCAACGTACGCAACGTGTTAGGAGGCATCATCGCCTATAACGAAGCCAAGTAAGTGTAGTTAAGTTTTATAAGACGAATCCCCGTTTTCGCCTGTTTTCTAGAAAATAGGCGAAAACGGGGATTTCTTGTTTGGGATTTTCGTCAAATCCAAACCAGGAGAAGACCCTATTGTCACGTGATAAAACGGTAAAAATGACTGAATGGAATTCTAAAAGATTGAATATTACTTCTATGGTAATCTCTCTTAGAAACTGATCCCATCCCCTAGAAGATAAGTGAATCCATTTGGGCTCGAACCAAATTCCTACCGTATGTAAACCATTTGATAAGAATCCGTTTTTGGCCTGTTTTCCAGAAAAGAGTTAAAAACGGCTGCCTTCCCAATCTCATTCCTCTCTGAAAAATAGCACATCAGCATATTACCCGATTAGCACATTAAATCAGTCAATCAGAAAAGGCGCGGGGCTAAAGCAAAGAACAAAGATGATTAAGGCTAGCCAGCCCAGCCATTTCCTGGAAGTGCTCAAAGGGCGTTCGTCGGGGCAGGGGGGATGGAAGACGCCCATGAACTTTGCCAAAATCAGCCCGAAGACCAACCAACCGTTGTAGCCCTGCGCCTCAGGCATAAAGATGGCCAGCGTCACATGCCCTAGGAACACGCCGGCCACCAGGAAGAGACTTTGCCTGAATTCGGGGAAGAGGGGCTTGAACACAATCATCAGATACGCCAGATAGGCTCCCCACATCCAATAGCTTTCCTCCAAGGGAATGGCCGCTGGAATCAAGCCTATCCCCGCATAGAAGATAAAAATAGCGAAGAGCAGGGGTGATAGCCTATTAAAACGCTCATAGCCCAGCATTCCGTACATGATGTGCCCGCCATCCAATTGCCCGATGGGGAGTAGGTTCAAAGCCGTGAAAAACATAGCCAGGAACCCTGCAAACAGATAGGGGTAGTGCATGAGCTCATACCGGTTGGGCAAGAGGGCCGGGTCAGCCACTACGCGCTCAAAAAAGATAAACAGGAGGTTGCGCCCCAAGGACATGTTACCGCCCTGCTGATACACATAGTCGGCGTACTTGCTGCCATATACCATGTACTCTGGATGGATGGAGTAGATATGCTCTGGCGGCGGAAGGTGCGTAAACCCATACCACAGCAACGGTAAGGCCACTGCAAAGCCCGCTAAAGGCCCGGCAATGCCAATGTCAAAAAACTCCTTTCTAGAGAAGATGCGGTCCTTAATCTTAATGAACGCACCCATAGTACCAATACTGGACGCAATGCCTAGCCACAGGGGTATGTAATAGGGCAGCGTGACCTTTACCTTGTAGTACCTGGCCGTGAAGTAGTGACCAAACTCATGCACCGTCAAGACGCCTAGGAAGGGTAATGAAAAGGCTAAGCCTTGCAGCAATTGCGCGCGCGTAAAAGCGCCGCCCCAGCTAAAGCCAGTGGCGTCAAACAAGAATAGCCTACCCGTTTGCCATTCCGCGCCTGCCAAGGTGGTAGTGACTAGCGTGGTAATGAACAGTAGGATTTGTAAGGCTACCTTACCCTTCATGGGTGGGCAAGGCTTCGGTCAAGGCTTGGTTAATGGTCAAAGGAGGTGCCAAATGCAGCGTCTTGATACCCAACCGCTGCGCACTCTCAATGTGCTGAATGCTATCGTCAATGAACAGGGTCTCTTCGCGCTTTAGGTCATTTTCTTCTAGGATCTGTTCAAAGACGGCCGCGTCTGGCTTGCGCTTGCCCACCAAATGCGAGTAGTACACCTGGTCAAACAAACTATCTAAACTTGGCATCTCAAAGCTCTGGGCAATGATTTCATTGAAGGCCAACATGTGGATAGCGTTGGTATTGCTGAGGAGATACAGCTTATATTTCTTGCCCAACTCACGTAACAAGTCAATTCTTTCTGATGGGATGTCCAACAGCATGGCGTTCCAGGCTTCGTCAATCTGGGCGTCGGTGGCCTCAATGTTGTACTCCTGCCGTAGCATCTGCCGGAAGGCCTCTGAAGAAATCTGGCCCATCTCATATTGGTCAAAGAGTTCAGACTGAGATTTTTGGCTGAAGGCTACCTGGTCGTTTACCTTGCTGAAGGCACGCAAGGCGTCGGTGCTTTTAGCATAGTCCAGGTTGATGATGACTCCGCCCAAGTCGAAGATGATATTTTTTATTGAAGAAAAGTCCACGGAGAGAGTACGTTTTGTTTTGATTTCTAACGTACAAATTTGTAAAATTGCACTCCCAAATCAAAGAAACGGTTTGGACGGGCCTATAGCTCATTCGGTTAGAGCAACTGACTCATAATCAGTAGGTGCTTGGTTCGATTCCAAGTGGGCCCACCTGATAATCAGCCACTTACGAGGTAAAACTTGTAGGTGGCTTTTTTATTTGCAAGTATTTTCCAAGTAATTGGTTAAATCTGCTTCGGAAACCTGCTAAGTTGAAACGGTAAGGTTTTTCGAAGCAGAGTCTAATAAACCCTAAGACACTGCACTTGGATCTCATTGTTTTCAAAATCAGTCTCAGTAAACCTACTAGCACAAACTAGGTATTAAGTGGCGCATCATGGTTTATACAGAGTGCATGAAGAACATTTAGGTATATCAATACAGGAGAAACAAGATAGTCCGCCTTTTGATAGATTGCCGGCACCTTGTAAAGATTCCCCTACCCGGTCAAATTGAAAGCATTTCGGGACCGGGCCGCGCATCCTGGATTTATATAGTAGGTGCAACTACATAGGTCCCTAAGTGAGATTCATATTTACCCTAACTATTGTATTTTCCCCTCACATTGCGCTTACCTTTATATTGGAAAAGCTATTAACTTCACAAGCATTTATATGAGCCAACCTAAAGGATTACTCATTTGCCTGCAAGTATTCTCCCTTATCCAGTAAGCACGCCAATGAGAAAACCATTACTTTATCGCCTAGGGATCTCATTCCCCTTGTTCCTAGTTTTGCTTGCATCCTTGTGTGCAGGGGCAACCCCCCGTACCGCCGGGCCTGCCAATTTCTCACCCATTAAGAATGGCGTCTATACAAACCAATTTTGGGGTATTGCTTTTTTGACAGGCCCTCCTCAGAAACCTGGTAACATAGTAGCGAGCGCTATGTTGTGCTCGGATGGGATAGTCTACTTCAGCGTACCTATCCAAGTTGGCGTATATGGTTTTATCTGGTCACTCCCAAACGGCTGGGCCATACTCTCTGGGCAGGGCACAAACAGGATCCAAGTGCAGTTGCGGGCTAATACTTTCGGGGTAATATCCGTCTATGCGCCCAACGAATTGGGCGACAGCCCGCCCGCCACCCTGGCATGGCCCAGTGACATGGGGCCAGCCATTGGGAATACCGTAACAGGAGAGCAGGAGGTTTGTGCCGGAGCTACAGCCTCTTTATTGACTGGCGGGATACCTGCCGGAGGACCCTACACATACCGCTGGGAGAGAAGTACCGCAGGAAGTTCCAGCGGATACACCCCGGCTGCGGGAGTCAACAACTCTAAGGACTACTCACCCGGCGCACTTGCGGTCACCATCTGGTTCCGGCGGAAGATCATCACCACAGACGGCTGCGAGGCGGCAAGCAACACAGTGAAAGTAGCGGTTTCGGCTCCGCCTATCAAGCCTTCAATTGTCAGGGAGGGGAATACACTCACCTCCAGCGTAGCCGGCGCCTCTTATCAGTGGATCTTAAATGGCAACAACCTTTCCGCCACGACGAAGGAATTGGTCATTGCTGCAAGCGGGTCCTATCAGGTTCGAGTAGTTTCTGAAAAAGGCTGTCTCTCTGCTATCTCTAACCCTCAACAGTTCAACTTACAACCGACAGGCATTAAAAGTGATAGTGAATGGAAAGCTTTTCACCTTGTGCCGAACCCAAGTGGAGGAAGGGTGGGCTTAGAGACGGACAGGCCGTGGTTCAAGGCAGAACTGATGGTGATTGACGCCATGGGCAAGGTCATTTACAAAGAGTTTTTCCAATCTATAAGTACTAAAGAGGAGATTGACTTGGGCAATCTGCCAATTGGCTCTTATTCCGTCCAAATCCGCTCGGGAGAAGCAATGATCTCAAGACGCCTTCTCATCGCCAGGTAATAACTTTACCTAGAGGCACATCTAATGCCTGACCGGTAGTCCTATATTATATTTAATATTCAATGCAGCATTTTAACACAAAGCAGAAATTTAGATTCAGCCTTATCACCCTCTTGTTTTTGGCTTTAACAACAAGAGGGTCGTTGGCACAGATTGCCGTGGTTGAGAAGTGGGACAAGACGTTCGGCGGCGAGGCAGATGAGTTGTTATCCTCCATGATAGCAACCCCGGACGGTGGGTATGTGCTTGCCGGGCACACTTTGTCAGGTGCCGGGGGAGACCTGACGACGGGAAGTGACCCTGGAGTAGAAAGCTGCTGGCTAGTGAAAATCCGAGCTGACGGCTCAAAAGTATGGGATAGGACATATAAATCGGGCGGAAGCCTCCTAAAGCCCGTTGTTATAGCTACCAGTGATGGGGGATTTCTCATTGGTGGGACATTGGATGGTGGTGTAGCTTCTCATTACAGGTCGGAGGATGCTAAAGGTTCGCGGGATTACTGGGTTCTGAAGCTCGACGGCAACGGAAACAAGGAATGGGACCGGACCCTTGGAGGTTCAAATATAGATGACTTTAAGACCTTGGCGCTTGCCCCAGACGGGGGCTACCTGGTGGGCGGAGTTTCTTGGTCGGGCGTCTCCGGTGACAAGACGTCTGGATTGAGGGGAGGGGTTGACTACTGGGTCGTCAAACTGGACAACAAAGGGAAAACCGTCTGGGACAAAACGTTTGGTGGGGCGGGCAGTGATGAACCGGGAAGCATAACTCCAATCCCAGGCGGAGGGTATTTGTTAGGCGGATCTTCTGCCTCAAACGTGGGTGGAGAGAAATCCGAGCCTGTCAAAGGGTGGCGCGGGATGTCTGACTTTTGGATTGTCAAAATCGACGAGGACGGCAATAGGATATGGGACAGAACCATTGGGGGAACAGGGTCTGATTTCTTCGCCTCTCTAAGGCTATTGCCAAGTGGCGAAATGTTGCTAGGCGGAACTTCCAACTCTCTGAAAGGGGAGGACAAGAGCGAGGATTCCCCAGGGAACTACCAGAATGGGGAGCCTGGGAATGATTATTGGGTTATTAAGCTATCGGCCAATGGCGACAAGCTGTGGGACAAGACGATCGCAGGTGATAACAGCGATAACCTAATCTCACTGGACTTGACGGCTGACGGGGGGATATTGTTGAGTGGCCGTTCCTACTCGGGTGCATCCTTTGACAAAATGGAATTGAACCGCGGGGATTTTGACTATTGGGTGGTCCAACTAAACCCGCAGGGCGTCAAAATGTGGGAAAAGGCATTCGGCGGTCCGAAGAAGGATTTCGCCACAGCGGCACTTGTCACCCCGGACGGAGGGTTCCTGGTCGGGGGGTACTCCAACTCCTCCAAAGGCGGTGAAAAATCAGAAAACGCAAGGTATGGGTACGGCCTTCACGACATGTGGGTGGTGAAGGCAAATGTCACTGGCCTCATTTCAACCTTGGTGCCTGTCACAAAGGTGTGGGACAGAAGATTCGGCGGCAGCCAGTCAGAAATCATGTCCTCAATGGTAATGACGCATGAGGGTGGATTTATGCTCGGCGGCTCTTCTCCCTCCCCTGTGAGCGGTGATAAAACTTCTTTCATACAAGATAGGGATATATGGATAGTTAAAACTGACAGGAGCGGCAATAAAATATGGGACAAGACATTTGGGACGGGTACACACGATGACTTAACCACGATTGTCAAAACACCTGACGGTGGGTACCTTCTGGGCGGGACGTCATCGGGCCCAGCGGGAAGTGGTAATAAGACCGCACCTTATAGAGGCTTTACCCATTTTTGGATGATCAAAATTGATGGCGATGGTAATAAGATATGGGAGAATTCATACGGCCCTTGCACGTTGAAAAGTCTGATCATGACTCCAGACGGAGGATATCTCCTAGGTGGCAGCGCATATAGGGGTGTTGAGTACGATAAGACGGATCCAGGTAAGGGAGGGTTTGATTATTGGATTGTTAAAACAGACAGCAAGGGCGTAAAGCAGTGGGACAGGACATTCGGCGGTTCCGGTGAAGAGGAACTCAGGGCTATAGTACCTACGGTTGACGGGGGATTTCTCCTAGGGGGGAGCTCTAATTCTATGGCTGGGCTGGACAAGTCCCAGTCATCTAACAAATGGGATTTATGGTTAGTAAAGCTTACAGCTGACGGGAATAAGGTTTGGGATAGAACCTTCTATGCCGAAGGTGACAATAAGCTGACGGCGCTAACCGCAACCTCCGATGGGAATTTCCTGCTTGGGGGGACCAAGCCCTTTGACAATTCTGACTCTCAGGATTACTGGGTTCTGAAAGTGAATGAGAATGGAAACACTGTATGGGATAAAACCTTCGGAGGGCCCTCGTTTGATAACCTGGGAAGCATTATTGAAACGAGCGACGGGCGCTACCTGATAGGCGGGAGATCAGAGTCTCAGGGGCACCGCGACAAGACAGAAGCTAAAAAAGCATACATCGCTTCAAACTTTTGGGTCTTGATGCTGGACGCGTCGGGGAAGAAACAGTGGGATAAAACACTGGGGAGTGACGGCGGTCAAAATTTGAGCTGTATGTTGGAACTGCCAAACAAGAATTTTTTACTCGGCGGAGTATCTCATTCAATTGTAGGTGGGGACATAACGCAGGATGGTCGGGGGTTTGACGACTTTTGGATCGTTGAAATAAGCGAGGATTATAAATCCGTTACTGGTACGCCTGATTTTGATATCCAAAGTACCAGCCAATTAATAGTTTATCCCAATCCCTCGCGAGGGGAATTCCATGTGAGGCTTGCAGACCCGACAGGCAGGGCCGGTGCCGTCACACTCGTCTTGTATGATGAGGTGGGCAGGATGGTGCTGACCCAGAAGGCGTCCGGGGCGCTACTGTGCGAGGGGGTAGGCATTAATGCCCGTGGGCTAGGCAGAGGGATGTATTACCTGAAAGTCATCGGCCTGGACGAGACCATGACAAAGAAGGTGTTGATCAACTGACACAATATATTCTTAAAACAACTGGGAACCAAGGGTGTTAATAAAAATTAAGCCACGGTTCCCATAATATTACCTAACGAGCTCCACCCATCCTTTTTTCAGTTCGCCTGCGATTTCAATGTTGTAAAAGTATAAGCCCTCTGCACTGTTGTAGGCTTCCCAGCCTTTCGTTCCATCCTTCAGGTCTGCCACCAGCGTGCCCCATCGGCTATAGATCCTCATCCGGACAGGGGAGTCTTTGGGCAGGTTGGCAACCGTGAAAACGTCGTTCACACCGTCACCGTTGGGGGTGAAGATGTTGGGGATGGAGACCTGCGTCACACTGACGGGGAGTTTCATCCTGGCGACAACCATGTCTATCGTGTAAAAGTCCTTCGTCTCAGGTCGGGAGGCGGCCTTGGTACGGACCTGTAGGTCGTCAAACGAAATATCACCTCTGAACTCCCCCAGGACGTAGGCGCTTCCGGCACCGTCCAGCTGGATGTCGGTCCCCATCACGAAACCAGGCCCCCCGGCCTGTCTCACCCACTCCAGCCTGCCCTCCCTGTCCTGGCAGATGACGACAGCCTCCGCTTCGCCGGTACTCAGATTCAGCACCTGGTCCCCCACTTTTGCCGTACCGGAGATGTAGCCGGTGGCATATACCCGGCCATTCCCGTCGATGGCGATGGCGGGACAAAATCCTTCCTCGATAATGGAGGAGACCTGATAGGGTTTGCCGGAGCCGTCAAACTTGGCCACATAGGTACCCGCCCCGTTGTTCGCCCGTATGCCACCCACCTCCGGGTCAACGGCATATAAAAGGAGGTGGGGATTCCCTTTTACGTCGACCTCCACGTCCATGGAGGTCTCCCCCAAATATCCTGAGACCACCCTGTGCCAGGCCTGCCGGCCATCCGGGTCCAGCTTCACTAGGTACACGTCCTGTGCCTTGCTCCTTACCTGCTCTCCCTTGAAGCTCAGGGTCCCCCGGAAGATGCCGGTGTAGTAGATATTGCCGGATGCGTCGGTAGTAAGGCCGGCAGCCTCCACGAAGTCCCGGGTCAGCTGGTCCGGCCCTTCCAGGAAGTTGATGCTAGCCACCTGCGTGTTGCCCCAGAGCACCTCTCCGGCAGGGCTCAGCTTCACCACGAAAAGGCCGACGCTCCTTCCGTCGTTCTTGAGTACCGTGCTCCCGATCCGCATCTCCCCCTTGAACGTTCCCTGGAAGATGACGTTTCCCAGTGGATCCACGGCGATCTGCGGCCAGTCGGGCCTGGCAAGGCCGCTGTCGTAGCTCTGTCTGAGCCAGACGAGGTCCCCGGACGGGCTGAGTTTTGCCAGGAAGAACTCACGGTCGCTGCCGTCAAGGTGCAGGCTGGCCCCGCCTATCTCATGGTTGTCGCCCGGGTTCGCCTTGGTGAAGAACCCGACGATGTATACGTTCCCCTGCGGGTCGAGCGCGAAGTCGATGGCGTCCTCGCCCCCCTTTCCGCCGTATCTTCTCACCCAGGAGAGCCTTCCGCCCTTGTCGTACTTGGCCAGGTAGACGTCTGGGTTCCCTAGCGGGGAGGTGGACTCGAATTCCCTCCCATCGAATATCACGTTGTGCAAGAAGTTGCCCACTACGTAGGTGTTTCCAGCCGCGTCGACCTGTATCTTCCGGGCTAAGGCACCAGCGTATTGCATGGTTGTGCCCGCCGTCTGCACCCACTCAAAACTCTGGGCGGTGGCGTGTAAGGCAGAGAGGGAAAGCATGAGCGCTGAAATAAGGATTGCTTTCCTTATGTAAGGTTGAATGGACATGTGCTGGGCAAAGGGCGTTTTCGGAAGAAGTTGTTTGATAAGCTGGTTCTAAGATAAGGAACTTTAGCGGAGTGCATTTATAATGGCAGGGTATGTTTTGGAATTAAAGCCATAGGCAGCTAACCAGTAATTATCCTTAATACTTTGAAGTATTGATGTTTAGCTCATCTTAGGGAATTTCACCTTTGAAGGTTTGGGTGAACTATCCTGAATGGAATCGGTAAATATACCACCGTGCCAACTGTTTTATTGCAGCCATTAAGAAATCCCATATCTACATAGTCCTATTTTTACTCTTAGCTATTAGCTGTAAAGAGACAGAGGTCGTCCCACAAAGACTTCAGACATCACACCACTGAGTGGGCACCTCACCCTGGGAGACCCCAGCAACGCCACCACAGACCTTAGCAACTTCAATAACTATCTAATGGAGAAGCCTCAGTAAACGCTCTCCTACAGCCGGGACAGAAGCAGGCCCAACTGGGTGGGCTGGCACCTGACTAGGGACTGGATTGGCGATGCCACAAGGCAGGACGACTTCCGGCCCGACAAGAGCCTGCCGACTAGATAGTATAGGATGATGGTCATTACACCGGCAGCGGCTTTGACATGGGCCATAACACGCCCTCAGCAGACAGAACCAAGACCCTGGAAGACAACTCGGCCACCTTCCTGATAACCGACATGGTCCCGCAGGTCCCCAGCAACAACCAACAGACGTGGGCGGGGCTGGAGGACCACACGCGGAACTTGGCACAGGCAGGGAACGAGGTGTATGTGATCATGGGAAGCTACGGGGTGGAAGGCGCAGGTAGCGACGGCACGAAGAACACCATTGACAACGGTAGGGTGACGGTGCCTAGCATGATCTGGAAGGTGATAATGGTTATTCCGTTAGGGGACAATTACGTGAGTCGGGTGACCGAGAATACCAGGGTCATATCGGTGAACACGCCCAACATCAACACGGTCAACTCTTCATGGGGCGGCTACAGGACGATGGTGGATGCCATAGAGGCGGTGAATGGGTATGATCTGCTCACTGAACTGCCAGACGACATAGAGGCGAGGCTGGAGTCAAAGACAGAAAAGGGACCAACCTTCTGACTTTCCACGATTAGCCCCAAACAGGAGAATTTGTGATTTAGATGCCTACCTATTTTCGTACACTACGGTAAAGACGCGTTCGTTGACCTTCATCTCTATCGGGTCACCCTCCCCGTCGTACCTGTAAACCACGTTGATAGGGTTGATCACACCGTTTCCATTTGTGTATTTGATGCTCACGGCGTTGTTGGGGCTGAGGAAGGAGATCAGCGACCGCCGCCCTCTCTGCGCCCCGGTGAGGACGTCAAAGATGTTCTCTTCTGTCGGTCCGCCGTTTGTGTGGAAGTGGTGATGACCGAAGTTGGGGGAGCCCACGACGCGCAGCGGGTTCCTGTGGCCGTCGAAGACCGCCTCCATCGTGCCATAGAGCCCGCCCAGTTCCTCTAGGGAGGTCGACCTATACAGATCCTGCCGGATGACGTTCCCCGAAGCGTCATAGGTGAGAAGGTAATGTGTGGCGAAAGTGTGCGGCTCAGGCCAGTCCATCCGCTCCAGCACGCTCATCCGCTCCATCCTGCCGGTTGCGTCATAGAAGAAGACGCCGGTCTCTATCACCGTGTCGTGCAGCCCCAGCGTGGTGGAGGTCGCCAGCCTTCCGGCGGCGTCATACGTGTACTTTTCTTGCTTGGAACCCACCTGCACCTTTATGAGCCTGCCTGCCGGGTTGTATTCATGGCTCAAAGGCGCGTAATGCCTATACTCCTTCAGCAGCCCCGACTCGTCGTAGGTGAAGGTGCGGGGGGCGTCCGGCTGCCCGTCCTGTCTCAGCGTGTTGATCTCGGTGATGACCTTCTTTGTCGGCTTTGGATCCTCCTCGGTACACGACACAGCCGAAATTAACAAAAGCAGGAAGGGTAGTACTCTTTTCATGTGAGTGGTTGTAATCCATCGCAAAGGTACTTCTTTTGCAAGACAACTGAACACGCCGACCTAGGTTAAATGGCTGATGGGGCGTACTTTTGCAGTCTGGCACTGAGTACATGGTGCTTTTCACAGTCATGCCCACCTTATGAAGAGCAGACTCTATTTTGTACTTGCGTCACTACTAATCTTTTCAGGCTGTGAGTTGACGGACGAAGGACCCACTCTCCCAGTTCCCAAGGTATTCGGTCCGACGGGCAACGTCATCCTTTATCCGACCCACACTGGTTACACCATCAGGTGGGAGGTGCCGGATTCCACACAGTATGTGGAGATGCAGATGATTGCCACGACCGATAGTATGCTTTATAAGAAGGGTGCAAAGGCCTTCGACGGGTATCCCGTCACCTGGCGTGGCGCCAACACTTCTAGGACCCAGGGAGCTTCCATCGGGGTCACGAACGACCCTCAGAGATTCTACGTCGCCTACCGCCTGCGGTACGCCATCATCAAGAACCCCTACCAGGCTGACGAGACCAGACAGGAGAGCGCATGGTCCGACATCCACTACTACCGTCTCTATCCCTTCACTTCGCTTCCCTACCTGTCACTGGACTTTACAGGTAATTTTGATTTCATTACCCAGCCGCAGGGTAATGACCTCAGCGGTCCTGTTAGAAGCGCAAACACCATTAACCTGGACTCACTCATAATGTCGAAGGGCTACGATCTTAGAAAACTGAAGATGGTCAAGCCGACCGGAGGCACCGTGAAGACCCTAGAGGGTGGTTTTAGCAAGTACCACTCCATTGGGGTAGGTTTCAAAGACATAGGGCTTTCCGCCGACCCCGTCGCCTCCTGGCTGGCCGCCTATCAGCCACAACAGAACCCCAGCCTTACGGTGTCTACCAATCATCACCCAAACCGGAACCTGTACGACGACATAGGTGGTAAGAAGTCTCACATGTACATTTCCTACTGGCTCGGGTCAAATGGGGAAAGGGTGCCATCAGGAGAGAGGCAGAAGCTCGCTGTGAGCGTGAAGATGAACTGCTATTTTGAGGAGTAGCCTGCGGGTTTCAAATAATCGGCGGAAGCAATTGGGCATGCAGGCTACACTCCTTACCAGAAAACACTATACCAAAAATGAGTCATAGCAAAAGAAGGGCTACGGGGACAAGGATGAGGACATTTCCCCAAGGAGGTTAAAAAGCGACTTCTCATTTCTCATAGGCCGATGGGTGTTTCAATCCGATAAGAAAGACATAATCGAGAACAACAGATGGGCCAAATTCACCGAATATATCGAGCCGTTTGACTGCTAATTCATAGAGGGGAAGGTTGTTATACTATACCAAGCAGGCATGGCCAATAGGAAGTTTGAATATGACCTGGTTGAGCGGTATGGCTGGCTATATGTCGAAATCCGCTATGGTAATTCGGTAACCCCGCATGAGATGTTTTCTGCTGCAAGGACGATAGAGGTATCCTCCGCTACTAAAACATGGCTGGTGTTACGGGTTTTAGAGGGCGACCGAACCAAGGAAGAAGTTAAAACTGATGCCACCATGAACTTCTCTAGAAGATAGTATTGGGTACTGCTTAATTTTAAGAGCAAGCAAATATCGATTGTGTTTATTAAACACTATTTCCCTGCCTAATTATCCATCCAGACTCCTTTGTTTAATCATTAGCTCGTTTATCTGTTTAAGAAAAAATTGCATCACATCAATGGAGAAGGTCCATATATTGGAGTCTTCCCAATTTATAGTAAGGATTTCTTATCCTGCACCCAACTCTATATTTAAATATTACTTCTTGGCTGGACCAACAAATCCGGACTGACAAGCGTGATCCCACCGTTGGATTACCTGCACAAAGCGGTTACGGTGCGCGTGCACTTGGATGATACAGATGAGAAGAACGGGGCCCTGCGGGTCATTCCTAAAACCCATTTCAGCATTCTAGCGCATGATGAAATAAACACCCTGCGGGAGGCTGCTGAAAGCAAGTGCTGCAAAGTATTGAAAGGAGGTGCACACCTAATGAAACCACTTACCCTGCATGCATCCTCCAAGACTGTAAATGAAAAGCACCGCCGCGTGATCCACCTGGAGTTCAACTGCTTGGATCTGCCGGAAGGATTGGAGTGGTTAGAACGGGAGAGAATCTAACAGCATAAAATCTGAGGGTCCCTCAAAACGAAAGCTTGACGAATCCTCAGATTCATTCTTCTTATTTGGAATTGGCCATGGCTATAATCTCAGCCAGATCTACTTGTATAAAGTTTGATATTTCCCTGTCTGCGTCCACCAGATAATGAGCCACTTACGAGGTAAAACTTGTGAGTGGCTTTTTTGTTTCCCTTTCGTTTAGAAGCTAAATTCGAGGAATTCGCAATTTTTCTGCAAAAAAAACGCCTTTTGCCTCATTAATCCTGCTTCAAAATTGGCCTAATCAGTATTCTTCACTAAGCGAATGGTCTTAGTGCCAGACTCTGTTGTCATTCTAACAAAATAAAGTCCTGCTGTCAAGTCAGTTCCGTCAATTTCAAGGTGAACCATTGCGCTCTTGTTGACCTTGCCTTTGCCTATTGTGCGAATGTGGTTACCCCTACCATCGAAGAGGTCAGCCGAGAATTCAGAATCCCATTGGAGAGAAAAACGAAGATTGGTGTTGCGAGTGAAAGGATTGGGGAAAGCTTCTGGCGCTTTGATAAGCTCATTACTAACAACAACTGCCTGGCTAGAGGCGGCCATAGTTCCTGCGTCAGAAACCAGAAAGCCCACTGCCTTCAAGGCAGAACTGCTCACGTCCGTGGCAACCAATACAGTCTCTGAGGAGAAGCGGTTTTTAGTGCTGCTAACATAGTTGTACAAACCGCTGAGCAAGGTGATGGGTGAGCTGAAAGTGATGTTGGCAAGCGAAGACTCCCGGTAGAGCAGATCGCCCCCGTTTTCCTTGGAGGTATAGGCTACCCTTATTTTCCCAACAGCCTCGTTCAGCAAGGCGATGGGCCTGGTGCCTTCATATTCTGAGACTTCATACAAAGGATCCCATGCCCCAGACGGGCGGCGCACCAGCAGGGCTAGCTTCGTAAAGTCCGGCGCATCATACCCGGTCTTCACCGCGCAATAGAGGGTGCCGTCCCCAGCTATGGCTATGTTAAGGTGATCATCAGCCATGCCAGCGCCCATGTTCAAAGCCGAGGCGGCAGCGGGACTTTCGTCCGCCGACCAAGAGGAAGGAGACGCCCCATCTGCGTGAGTCCTAAATCCGAACCGCTTAGTGTTTTGATTAGACCAAAGAACGCCTACTTTCCCAGGCATGGCAACCAAGCTTGTGATGTCATCTGGTTTGGTACCGGTGGCCACCACTATGGGTAGGTTCCAATTGGAATAGGGAGCGTCGGACCACCGTATGTTTACATTTCCTGCATCATCGTCAGAAGCGATCCACATGCGGCCAATGCCGTCAATGTCCATGGTGGCGGTCTCCGCGCCGTCCTCAAACTCAATGGATGCTCTGGCGGTCCGCTGGGTCCAGAGTTGGTAGGTGCCCAAGGAGGCATTGTACTCCAGAGAAACAAGGTAAGAAGTATTGTCACCCCGGAAGAGGAGCACATGGGTCAGGCTGCCCACCGCCTTGCAGTCGGCGCGGGCCTTGGTGCTAGAGGAAAGGCGTAGCAGGCGCGTCCAAGAGGTTCCGTCTAGCCGCCAAAGATAGATGCCATCTGAGGTGGTTAGGACCGTCCAATACTTGCCAGCGTAAGACCATACTTTGGACTGCGGTTTGTCTGCAGTATTAGTAGTGATGGATGTGGGAGTGAGATGAGTCACTGCTGCAAATCCAGTGCCTCCAGAAGTAGGAGCCTGAAGGGTGTAGCTCTCGCCTGAGGAAAAGCCGCCAGAGATAGCATTGGAAGAGGCGTCTGTAATGCCATTGCCTGACGTTTTAAGGTCCAGCCTCAAACTGCCTGCTCCTGCGGTGTTCATCCCCACGTCATACTGCGACCCCGCCGTGCCTACACTGGTAATTCCTGTGATTGTGCCGGAGGCGGTGTTGGTGGTGGCAAGGCTGAAGTCACCGGTAGATACCCCTGTAACTCTTTCTGAGAAGGTGACTCTGAAGGTTACCGGACCAGGAGGTGTCACGGAAGAGGTAGGATTCTGACGTAAAATACTTACCACGTAAGGAGGGGTGACATCTCCTCCGCCAGATCCAGTCTGGCTAGAGGACAATTGCAGGTCAAAGGCCATGTCTGAAGTATTGATCTTGGACTGATGGACCTCAACGGCGATTACATTAGTGCCACTCACAAACGCTGAAGAGTTGATGGTAAATGTGAGGGTTTTGGAGCCGTCCCCACTGGAGCTGATAGCGGTTAGGGTATTATAGGTGATAGTGCCAGTGGGCATGTTAATGCGGTGCATCTCTACGCCGTTTACGTATATGACGGCGCCATCATCCAGTCTTATATTAGCAGAGATGGATCCCAGCGTGCCTGGGTCTGGGAGGGAGATGGTTTTTCTGAAATAGGTGGTAATGTATTTATTGCTAGCATCAGGACCATAGCCTACCAGAGTGGCCGCGTCCACGATGCCATACCCAAACTTGCCCACTCCTGTTTTCCAGGCTGAGCTGTTGAAGGTAGGGGATTGCCAGGCGGTTCCTTGGTTGGAGCCATCGTCTAGGTACTGCCAAGACGATCCAAACGGTACCATGGTATTCTGAGCTTTCGCATTTGAAACAAAAAGTGCTATCAATGCGACAAGGATAAAGAAGCCTTTTCTCATATCAATTTCACTTAGTCAACCAAACACATATCAATCAAGGGGCAACATCCGAAGAGAACGGATCAAAGAGGAGATTCCTGCGCAAAGCGCCTATTTTAAAGGTTATTGGTGCTAGGAAGGGGCTTGCGTAGGCCTCGCCATGGGCGCAATGTGGCGGTAAATTTAACCCAGTAAATAGCAGGCTTAGATGGACTGCAAACTGTAGAGGAGCTAGTGGCAATTAGCTAATAGTCTATACGAAATGCCATTGCTCCGGTTAATGAATACCTACTGAATTGATAATAAGGCTTTTCAGAACTGGGGGTTGACTACTTGTCTTGGTTAGAGGAGCTTGGATTGGTTACTCAGGTTCCTCGCCTGAGAACAGATAATGTTAGAGTGATTGTGTCTTTAATGGTATAGTGCAATAATGGGTGTGTAAAGGCTTCTCTTGGCACTCAATAAAACAATAATTAATAAGTTTTTCTGGCAATTATAATAAATCCTTGGTCAGGCGTCCTTGGCAACGAAACTACTATCTAAATTATTGTAAGTAATTAAACTTCAATTACTTGATATACAAAGCACTTCAAAAAAGGTTATGGTGGATTTAAAGAAAGTGTTGTGTCTAATAAAGAAAATTAACCTGTTTTTGTAATGTTTTAATGCAAAATAGCAGGAATAGGTGGTCTTTGAAAAATGTATAAATTTTGTTCCTAACTTTGCCACTACGGAACTGATAATAAGATTGTTGCAGGTTTTCAGGTAATAATTTTTGACTAAGTTGAAGGTTAGAATGCAAATACATGTAGAATGCTCAAGACAGTCAATATGAGTTTAGTGCAGAATTAATAATAGTAAAACTAAAATAGATAGGCGTATATGAGGCACTTTTAGAAGGAAGTAGTGAGGTCAGCTTTCGCTGACTGATTTTTAAACGCTCGGGTCACCCCAATATTACACGATGCCCGGGAGTCAAACCAAACCTTTTACGAAAACCCCTTTATTAACCGAGTTAAACATGAAGTTCAACACCAAATATATCGTATTGCCTTTACTAGTAGGTTTCATCTCAACTTCTTGTGAAAAAGACGAGCTAGAAGAAATGAGCCCAACCTCAGAAGTGTCTTCCACTTCAAATCTTTCTGCCAATTTGATTTATGAAGAGACCATGGAAGGTTCTTCACCTTTCTCTACCGCTCATGGTATGGAGGTAGGCACCATGGATTATGCCTTGCAATTTGTAAACACTCCCGTATGGAGAGGCACCAAGGCGGCCCGCTTTGAGATCAGAAAGGACCAGCCGTTGGTGAATGATGGCAAGAGATCTGAGATTACCATCGTGAAAGGCGCTGAAGGTGACATAACTAAAAATACCTGGTATTCATTTGCCGCTTACTTCCCATCTAAAGGGTACGAGTACGACACGGAGCGTGAGATTATCAACCAGTGGTACCAGAGCGGAAGCCCCTCTACTACGATCAGAACCCAGAAAGACAGAATTACTTTTGAGGTGGGCAACACGCCAGAGACTAGAGTAATCCACGACCTGGGCGCCATCAAAAAAGATACATGGACTGAGTTTGTCCTGCACTTCATCCACTCTCATGGTTCTGACGGACTAGTAGAGATCTGGTTGAATGGCGTGAAGGTGAAGACCATTACCGGTGGTAACATGTATGATGATGTTCTACCTAAGTGGAAAGTGGGTCTTTACAAGTCGGCGTTTAAATACGACGAGACAATCGTGACCAACCGTGTGCTTTACCTAGACAACATCAGAGTGGGTAACGGCAACGCCACCTTCGCTGACATGACTTCTGGTACTGGCTCAGGAACTACTGCTACAACCGGCGGTACTACTACCACTGGCGGCACTACCACTACAACAGGAGGTACCACCACCACTACTGGCGGAACGACTACTACCGGTGGCACAACTACCACCACTACCACTGATGTGCAGAAAGTAGTAAGCTTTACTCTTGTGAATGCCTCTACTAACAAAGACATCATCACTATCCCGAATGGCGGCGTGATAGACATCAGTAACATAGGCACCAACAAATTCAACATCAGAGCCAACACGGCCAAGGCTGGCGGCGTGGTGA
Organism: Rufibacter sp. DG15C; assembly: GCF_001577755.1. NCBI lineage: Bacteria > Pseudomonadati > Bacteroidota > Cytophagia > Cytophagales > Hymenobacteraceae > Rufibacter > Rufibacter sp. DG15C. The sequence continues at coordinate 4,045,485 of NZ_CP010776.1, read as the reverse complement.
AGTTTGTAATGTCTGGTGCTGATAGCGAGACAAGATTAGATGACGCAGTTCCTTATGCCTTATTTGGCGATGACAGAGCTGGCGATTACTACTCTTGGAGCGCTCCAACCGGAAGCTATACTTTGACAGGTACTACCTACACAGGCACCAAGTCTAATTTAGGAACGGTCACTGCACCGGCGTATAGCATTAAGTTCACAATTCAGAAGTAACAAAAATTAATAATGTGATTTCCACTAAGGGGCGGCTGTTTCAGTCGCCCCTTTTTATGTATTCTATTTTGCAGCCAATGGTTAGTTGTATCACCAGTTCAGGCATTTAATCTGATTGAAAAGCATACTGAGAACAATTTTTTGAGCAGAGTAGGGCCGTTTCCAGCTAGGCATACTCCAGCATAGAATTTCCGCATAATCCTGCTCAACAGGGCTAGAATTCGCTTTAAAACCAATCCCTTCGTTTTTGGCCTGTTTCCCAGAATACAGGCCAAAAACGAAGGGATTCTCTATAAATGATTGATGCCTCTTACAATAACCCCACGCTTAATTCAGGCTTGGCCTCAACGCTTTCTTAGAAAAGATAATTCAAATTGACCATGGCGCGTTTGTTGGCGGTGCTGGCGTGATGGCCTTCGGTGTGGGTTATGGGCAATTGCAGGGTTGCCTCAAGGCCTACCTTTTTCACATACACGTTCAGACCCAAATTGGCAAAGAAGGCGTCTCCGGGTTTAGAGTCATGCAGGTCACTAAATTTATCTGCCAGCGCGTGTTCATAATAAAGGCCCGCGCTCGGTAACAGAGTTAGCACGTTTTCTAGCTTGTACCAATAGAAGAGGTTACTAGAGCCGCTAAATCGGTCCCCAAAGCTGTAGCCGTCACTGTTCTCAGAATTAAAGCGGTAAGTGAAATCATTGTTGAGACCCATTTTGCCGTAGCGGACCGTGTAAATGACGTTCACCAAAAAGTCTGTACTACCTGTTCCGGGCTGTAGACTGGTGCTATAACTTTCTTCGCTTCGGTGTAAGGAATGCGTGCCAGTAGGCAGTTTTACCCCGCCTCCCAATTGTAGGGAATGTTTAAATGCATGCCGAGCACTGTCACCAGTATTAAACAGGGAATAGTTGACCAATAGGGTGATATCTCCTAAGCCAGAATACTTAGTGGTGCCCCTAGAGCTGCGCTCTTCATTGAAGGCATACGGCACAAAGGCCAGCACCTGCACATCTTTCATGGGCACGTATCGGCCCCAAACTTCAGCGGTAGAATACACTTCCTCAATTATGTCTTGATGCGTCATGGGCACGCCGTCATGTTCATGGGTGTGCATGGTCTGGATGGTATAGCTACGGGTAGTAAAGCGGGTGCCTACAAAGTTTTTGTGGAACTGGGGCAGTATGCCCAAATAATTGCCGCCCATGGTGCAGCCACCGTCACAGGCGTAGCTGCTAAAACTAAAGGTGAACAAGAAAAGGCTAAGGAGTAAAATCTTTTTCATGACTTGGGATGGCTAAAGAGTTAATGACAATAAGCTGGTAAAAGGTGCTAGCAGTAGAGGAGAATGCCGCTAACGCTATGCCCTTGGTTTTTCTGGTTATCAAATGGAGTCCTTGCCACAGTATCGCTTATGACCTTATGGTTTGCCAAATGTCTGCGCAAGCCTAGACCCAGAATATGACGAATGTCATTATTAAAAGAGATTTAGGTCTTCTATTGAAAGTCTTTACAAGTTTACCTTTGGCTTACTAATCAACCCAAATAATTAGCCTTACTCTAAAGACCATCCTTATGAAAAAGAACTATTTACATTTAAAATCCAGCCTTAAGCGGCTTGCTCCCCTGTTTATAGGCGGCGTGTTGCTCTTAAGCTGTTCGTCAGAAAAGTCTGAAGGCTACGCTGACCAATACAAGAAAGAACAGGAAGCCACCGCTGATGCTGCTGCACCTGCTGAAGAAGTGGTGGAAGACAATGGCATGGGCATTGGCCCTGTGTCTACGGTACAAGTAGGGGCAGACATTGATCAGGCATTGGCCACCAGCGGCAAGTCTCTGTTTGAAGGCAAATGCTCTGCTTGTCACCAATTATCTGATCAGAAAATAGTGGGTCCAGGCTTAGCGGGTGTTACAGACCGTCGCAAGCCAGAATGGGTAATGAACATGATCATCAACCCAGAGGAGATGACCAAAAAAGACCCGACCGCTAAAAAGCTACTAGCCGAGCACCTAACCCAGATGACCAACCAGAATGTGAACGAGCAGGATGCCCGCGCCCTTCTAGAGTATCTGAGACAGAACGATAAAGCTAACTAAGGCATTTTTCCCAACCCATATCCATATGGAAACTCGATTCAACCAAATTTGTAAATCAGCCCCTAAGGCAGCAGTGCTAGCTGCCGTGGCCATGGGCTCCCTGTTCCAGGGCTGTAGTAAGACACAAGGTTCTGAGGGGGGCGCCACTGCCTCGGCACTATCCTCAGATGCGGCTTCACAAGTGTATGTGGCGCCCGGTAAGCATGATGAGCTGTATTCGTTCTTGTCAGGTGGTTTCAACGGGCAGGTGTCTGTGTACGGGCTTCCGTCTGGCAGGCTCTTAAAGATCATCCCGGTTTTTTCTCAGCACGCAGAAAATGGCTACGGCTACAATGAAGAGTCTAAGGCTATGTTGCAAACCTCACATGGCTTTGTGCCTTGGGATGACTTGCACCACCCTAAACTCTCCCGCGCCAACGGCACCACAGATGGGCGCTGGCTATTTGTAAACGGCAACAACACGCCTCGGGTAGCCCGCGTGGACCTCACCACCTTTGAGACGGTGGAGATCATGGAAATTCCTAACAGTGCCGGTAACCACTGCTCGCCATACCCTACCAACAACAATGAGTATGTGATAGCGGGGACTCGCTTTAGTGTGCCCCTGGACATGAAAGGCGGTACCAAAGACGTAAGTTTGAAGGACTATGAGAAGGAGTTTAGAGGTTCTATCTCCTTCATTAAAGTAGACCAGGAGAAAGGCGACATGGACCTGGACTTCCAGATTCTGGTACCGGGTTTTGACTATGATTTGGCCAACGGCGGCAAAGGTCCTTCTGAGGAATGGGTGTTCTTTACTACCTACAACTCTGAGAAGTCTGGTACCTTAAAAGAGGTAGGCGCGTCACAGAATGACAAAGACTACTTAGCGGCTATAAACTGGAAACTGGCGGCTAAATACGCGAAAGAAGGCAAAGCCCGCGAAATGCCCGCGTACTACTATCACAACAAGATGGACAAAGGCACCCACATGGCCAAGTCAACCATCAAGAGAAAAGTGCGGTACCTGCTGCCCGAAGACTGCCCAGGTATGATGTACCTTTTGCCAGCGCCTAAGTCGCCTCACGGTATTGACGTAGACCCAACCGGTGAGCACATGGTAGTAAGTGGAAAATTAGCCTCTGCCATTCCTGTGTTCTCCTTCTCAAAAATGCAGGCTGCCATTAAAAACAAGCAGTTTGACGGCGAGAAAAACGGCATTCCAGTGCTTAAGTATGAGTCTGTTTTGGCCGCCGAAGTGAAAGAGCCAGGCCTTGGACCGTTGCACACAGAGTTTGACGGAAAAGGAAACGCTTATACCTCTATGTTTGTGTCTTCTGAGATTGTGAAATGGAGATTAAAGGACTTTAAAGTAGTAGACAGAATACCAGTGTATTATTCTGTGGGCCACTTGATGATTCCGGGTGGTGACACCAAAGAACCGTATGGCAAATACTTGGTGGCCATGAACAAAATCACCAAAGACCGCTATTTGCCAACCGGTCCAGAACTAGCCCACGCCGCGCAATTGATTGACATTAGCGGTGAGAAGATGAAAATGCTCTTAGACTTCCCAACGGTGGCAGAACCACACTATGCACAGGCCATCAAAGCAGATATGATTGCGCCTAAGAGTGTGAAATTCCACAAGCTGGATGAGAACAGACACCCGCACGCTGTCAAAAAAGAGGCAGACGTAAGTGTGAAGCGCCAAGGCAACGTGGTACATGTGAACATGACCGCCATCAGAAGCCACATGACCCCAGACAACATTGAAGGCATCCAAACGGGTGACACGGTTTACTTCCACGTGACCAACCTAGAGCAAGACTGGGACGTGCCGCATGGTTTTGCCCTAATGGGTGCCAATACTTCTGAAACTCTGATTATGCCAGGCGCTACGCAAACCCTTAAATGGGTAGCCAAGAAAGAAGGGGTGTTCCCGTTCTATTGCACTGACTTCTGCTCTGCCCTGCACCAGGAAATGCAAGGGTACGTGAGGGTTTCTCCTAAAGGATCTAACGTTCCCATTGCGTTCTCTACCGGCAAGAAAAAACCTGCCACGGTAGCTGCTAAATAAGTAAAAGATGGAGGTGGAAACGCAAGTGACCACCTCCAAAACTTATGATTGATTTTGGCCTGTTTTCTAGAAAATAAGCCGAAATCAACCCGCATGTAGAAGAAGGATGCCTCTGGGAATGTCGTTTTAGGCTATTTTCTAGAAAACAGGCCAAAAATGGCACTACCCAAGGGCATCCTTTCTACTTTTTCCCTTCATCTAACCGCAACAAGATGAGAACCTCTTTTAGAGTCCTAATGGCTGTAGCCGCCTTATCGCTAGGTTTATTGTTCCTCTTTCCTATGTGGAAGATTTACCTGACCGCCCCTCAATACCCAGAAGGGCTGGAACTGCACATCTGGGTGAACAAGCTCTCTGGCAACTCAGAAGGAGTTCTGCAAAACTTCAACATCCTCAATCATTACATCGGGATGGAGCCCATCCACGCTGAATCCTTTGCTGAGCTAAAGTATATGCCCTACATAGTCATTGGGTTTATGGTGACCGGCCTCTTGGTCGCTTTGCTGGGGAAACCTAAACTGGTCCTTACCTGGTCACTACTACTTACGGTGGCGGGTTGTGCCGGTCTTCTTGACTTCTACCTTTGGCTCAATAGATTTGGCACCAACCTTAGTCCCATGGCCCCCATTAAAGTGCCAGGCATGACCTACGTGCCGCCTTTCTTGGGCAGTAAACAGCTGCTTAATTTTAGTGCTTTTTCTATGCCTTCTTGGGGTGGTTTTGGGATTGGTCTGGCCATTGCCCTTTCTCTGGCGGTGTATTTTTTCACAAGAAACTCTAATCAAAAAACTATCATCTCCCCTAAGAAATCTGTTCTGGTATGAGAGTGTTTCTTCAAGTACTTGCGTTGTTGGCAATGAGTGTAGCTTTGGCTAGTTGTTCCAAAGAGCCGCAAGCCATTCCTTATGGATCGGCTAACTGTGTTCACTGTAACATGACGGTGGCAGATAATCGGTTTGGAGCTGAACTGGTGAACGACAAAGGCAAGCCTTACTTCTTTGACTCTTCTGAATGCCTGATGGCCTATGTAAACGAGCATGCAGCAGAGGGTGATAAAGCTGCTCATTTATTGGTTACAGATTACACGCAAACACCTACTTTAATCAATGCCCAAGAGGCGCTTTTTTTACAGTCAAAGGCAATTGCCAGCCCAATGGGCATGCACTTGGTGGCCATTAAGAGCAAAGCGGTGGCTGCCCAAATGCAGCAAGAGCAAGACGGTAGAATCCTTACCTGGAACCAGGCCTTAGAGGCGGTGCAAAAAAATGAGAGACCTGAGTAAGCCAACATATTTTTATCTGTGCGTTTTGCTTCTGCTGGTTGGGGGGCAGAACGTGTTTGGTGGTACCCTCCAAGTATGCGCGTCCTGTCCTATTAAATCTGTGAAGCAGGCCGTCAACCTAGCCAAGCCAGGCGACCGAATTGTGGTTAACGGAGGTATTTACAAAGAAGCGGGCATTGTGATTGCAAAATCCATTCAACTAATAGGGCAGAACAATCCCGTAATTGACGGAAACTTCAAAGGACAGATAATTACCATTTTGGCAGATGGGGTAGTAGTGCAGGGTTTTACCTTAAAAAACGTGGCTACCAGCTATACCCGTGATGATGCCGCCATCAGGGTCATTGAAAGAAGCAATACCAAGATTCTGCAGAATACCATTGTAAACACCTACTTCGGGATTTACCTGCAGAACGCAGACCACAGTGAGATACGCGGCAATGTTGTTGTTGGCAAGGATGTGACAGGATTAAACGAGTCTTCTCTGGGCAATGCCATCCACTTGTGGCAAAGCAACAATGCCGTCATTACCGGCAACAAGGTGCGCGGTCACCGTGACGGCATTTATCTGGAATTCGTGAAAAACAGCCGCGTCAAAGACAACCTTAGCCAGCATAATCTGCGCTACGGTCTGCATTTTATGTTCTCAGATGGCAACGTGTACACGCATAATACCTTTAAAAGAAACGGTGCCGGCGTGGCGGTCATGTACACTAGCAACATTGTCATGGAGCGCAATACGTTTGAGGGCAACTGGGGACCTGCGTCTTATGGTTTGTTGTTGAAGGACATCAGGGATAGTAAAATTCATCACAACACCTTTAGGGAGAATACCACCGGTATTTACATGGAGGGATCTAACCGCCTAGACGTGCGCAGCAATACGTTTGACCGAAACGGCTGGGCCTTGCGCCTCCTCAACAGTTGCATGGATGACGTCTTCCAATACAACAACTTTACAGGAAACTCTTTTGATGTAGGCACCAACGGCAACTCAGCCCTCAATCGCTTTGAGAATAACTATTGGGACAAGTACACTGGCTATGACTTGGACAAAGACAAAGTAGGCGACGTGCCTTACAGGCCCGTGAGCCTCTACAGCATGTTGGTAGAAAAAGTACCTTCTTCTGTAATGTTCATGCGTAGTTTCATGGTAGACCTAATGGACAATGTAGAAAAGGTGTTACCCAGTTTTATACCGGACCAATTGATAGACAAGCGGCCCATGATGAGGAAGATTGACCATGATGACAATAGAAAACTTACGCAAAAGCTACGGTAAGCTGCCCGTGCTCAAGGAGGTGAGCGTGCAGTTTGAGGCAGGGCGCGTGATCTCTATCATTGGCCCTAACGGATCTGGCAAGACTACCATGATTAAATGCATCTTGGGCATGGTGCTGCCAGACGGCGGTGACATTAAAATAAATGGCCAGAGTGTCCTGCACCAGCATGCCTATAGAAGCCAGATGGGATACATGCCCCAGATTGGCCGCTATCCAGAGAATATGAAGATCAGGCAGATCATCTCCATGATAAAAGATATACGGAAGGACGCCCCAGAGATTGACGAAGAGCTGGTTGGCTTGTACGGGCTGGAAGAAATGTATGACAAGCGCATGGGCTCGCTATCTGGTGGTACCAAGCAAAAGGTGAGCGCCGCTCTTTCTTTTCTATTTAACCCCCAGATTCTGATTTTAGATGAGCCCACCGCCGGTTTAGACCCAGTCTCCTCTGAAATCCTGAAAGCCAAAATCCTGAAGGAGAAAAAGAAAGGTAAGCTCATTCTCATCACCTCTCACATCATGAGCGAGGTAGAAGAAGTAGCCGATGAGGTCATGTGCCTCATGGACGGCCAACTGAAGTTCCATGAAACCATTCTGGCCTTAAAAGCCCAGACCCAAGAAGAACGGTTGAGCCGGGCCATTGCCAAAATTATGAACGGAGAGGACTAAGCCATGGGAAAGATCATTAAATACGTCTTCTATGACATTGTGCGCAACAAAGTAGTGCTAGCTTACACAGCCTTTCTGTTGCTGCTTACCATAGGGTTATTCAGTTTGGGTGGCCAGCCAGACAAAGCAGTGCTTAGCCTTTTGAACTTGGTTCTGCTCACGGTGCCCCTCATAAGCATTGTCTTTGCCACCAGCCACTTCTACAATTCATATGAGTTTATGGAGCTGTTAGTCGCGCAGCCTATTCACCGCAGTAAGATATTTATGAGCGAATACCTGGGTGTGGCGTGTTCCTTGTCTGGGGCCTTTGTGCTGGGCGTGGGTTTACCCTTGCTTTTGCTAGGCGCCTCCGTGACTGGATTTTACTTATTATTAACGGGCGTTCTCATTACGTTTATCTTTGTGGCCATGGCCTTTTTGGCATCTGTAATCACACGCGACAAAGCCAAGGGAATAGGGGTGGCATTATTACTGTGGTTTTACTTTGCCTTGATTTATGACGGCATCGTGTTATTTATCCTCTTCTCTTTTAGTGATTACCCATTAGAGAACCCTACCCTGGCGCTTACCGCGCTTAACCCAATTGACCTAGGCCGAATCATAGTGTTGTTGAACCTGGATGTGTCTGCCCTGATGGGATACACCGGTGCACTCTACAAAAGTATCCTTGGCAGCCTCTGGGGAATATCACTGGCCTTCGGGTTGATGCTGCTCTGGATTTTGGTGCCGGTGTTTGCGTCAAAAAGAATTTTCTCTAAAAGAGATATTTAGGGGATTGTTGGTTGTCAAAATGAATGAATATTGGTTTGGGGTAAGGGAGCGTATACCGAAAGGTCTGCGCTCTTTTATTTAGTGGATAAGGTTAGTGCCGTTTTTGGGCTCTTTTTTGGGAAACAGGCCAAAAACGGAAGGCAATCTGCACGTTATTATGGTATGTAAAAGATTGCTTGATGTACGTTTATCCTGATAGCCTACTTTAGCGAAAGTCTAATTGATTAGTGACATTCACATTTCCTCAAGGTTTAAACCTCACGCTTGTCCATGGCTTTTTTGAACCCTCATAATAAACGTAATTGGCTTTTGGTAGCACTGCTTCACTTACTGGTGGTAGCTTCTTTAGGCTTGGTATTGCGGTACATGATGGTGGGTACTGTGCCTGGGGTGAACTACAAATATTTGTTGCATGCGCACTCGCATGTGGCGTTACTGGGGTGGCTGTATTCTGCGGTGACCGTTGCCTTGCAAGTAGTGTTTTTGCCGCCAGAAGTGCATTCAAAAAGAACCTATTCCTGGCAGTTTTGGCTGTCACAAGTGGCCGTGCTGGGCATGCTGTTTAGTTTTCCGGTGCAGGGCTATGCTGCCGTTTCCATCACGTTTAGCACCGCACACATTCTGCTGAGTTATTGGTTTATCTACCAATTTTTAAAAGATGCCAAAGTAGAAGGTATAGCAAAGGGTCAGCATCAAGTTTCGTTTCTGTTTGTACAGGCGAGTTTGTTCTTTTTAACTATTTCCTCTTTGGGGCCTTGGTCCTTGGGGCCAATTATGGCCACTGGTCACAGCGGAAGCTCTTTGTACTACAATGCCATCTATTTTTACCTACACTTCCAGTACAATGGCTGGTTCACCTTTGCTGTGCTGGGCCTGGTCTTTTGGCTTTTAGAGTACAGGCAAATTCCCTTCAGTTTGGGAAAGGGAAGGGCTATTTTTTGGATGCTGTTCTGGGCATGTTTGCCCGAGTACCTGCTGTCTATATTGTGGACCAAGCCCGCAGGCTGGGTATATGTGCTAAGTGGGATTGCGGCCGTCGGTCAGCTGGTAGCTTTAACTCAATTAATCATGCTGCTCTGGCCACAGCGTAAAACTTTGCTTCTGCTTTTTGCCCCGTGGTCCCGTTTTCTAATTACAGGTGCTTTGGCGGCTTTGGCGCTTAAAACCTGTATGCAGGTGGCTACCGCCTTCCCGTACTTTGCAGACCTCGCTTACCAAATCAGGAATTTCATAATTGGGTACCTGCACTTGGTGTTGATTGGGTTCATCAGCTTTTTTCTCTTCGCTTTTTTTGAGGTAGGAGGTTGGCTGATGATTAAAACCAAACTCTCCAAATGGGGCATTGGGCTATTTGTGCTGTCATTCTTAACCACTGAAGGACTGCTCTTTCTTCAAGGGATTTTCTCTTGGGTACAATTTGGTTCACTCCCTCAATACCACCTTCTCTTGTTCATTGCCAGCATCTTCCTGCTCGTAGGAATGCTGTTGTTCTTTTTGAGTCAACTAAGAAAAACTCCACTGGATTAATCTTTCTAAAAAGCAGAACGCACCAGCTTCGGGAAAACTTGATAAGTGTCTTTTCCTTTCCATTTTCTCACTTTTTTGCTTAATCATTTTAGGCCTGTTTTTACCAAATCAGGCCTAAAATGAGACTACACGCTTGACTCTATTCTTTGTCTTGATCTTGATGGTAAAATGCTTTATGCAGTTACTATGCAAGTGGACCAAGTGATGACAACTGTCACTTGCTGGGCTAACTTCTGTCATATGCCTTCAGGCCAGATCTAGGTAAACTTGAATCATCAGTTAAGGCAAGGTTCAGAAGATTTAAAATAATTAAAAACGTCAATTGCAGTTAGTAAGGAGGCTTTTTAAAACCAATGTTCTAATAAAATAATAAAATACCTTTTTGTCTTTTAATTGATAATTTTGCTTTTTACCTTTAGCTCAATGATTTAAAAGACTTAACCAATTACTACCATGAGTACTACAGAAACCATAGACATTTTAGACGTCACTGCAATTGAACCTCGTTTAAAACACCCTACCATTTTTGAGTGGTTTGACCAGTTGTCTGGGGGAGAGGCATTCATTATTCACAATGACCACGACCCTAAGCCGCTCTACTACCAATTGCTTGGGGAGCGGGGCAATGTGTTTAAATGGGAGTACCTAGAACAGGGCCCCGAATTGTGGGAGGTTAAGATCTCAAAACTCACGCCCGTGGAGGAAGAGAGCATTGGAGAACTGGTCGCGAAGGACTTTAGAAAGGCCCAGGTTTTCAAAAAGTACGGGATTGACTTCTGCTGCGGAGGAAAGAAATCCATCACCCAGGTCTGTGAAGAAAAAGGTCTGGACGCTGCCACCATAGAAGAGGAGTTAAACGCCCTAACAGATTCTCCCTCCGTCTCAGAAACCGATTTCCAAAGCTGGGACTTGTCTTTTCTGGCAGATTATATTGTCAATATTCATCACAAGTACGTGCGGGAAGCCATTCCGGCACTATATGAGTACACCGCCAAGATTGCCCGCGTGCACGGTGGCCGGCATCCAGAACTGATAGAAGTAGCCAAGCATTTTACCAATGTGGCTAATGAACTGGAAGCCCACATGCCCAAAGAAGAGCGCGTCTTGTTCCCTTTTATCAAGCAGGTCAATGAGGCCAAGCAAAAAGGCGAGAAGCTGGACCGGCCGGCCTTTGGCACGCTGCAAAACCCCATCAACATGATGGAGATGGAGCATGAGGCCGCTGGCACTGAACTGGAAGCTATCAGGACCCTTACCCATAACTATGCCTTGCCCGAGGATGCTTGTGCCACGTACCAAGTGGCCTTTGCCAAGTTGCAAGAGTTTGAGGATGATTTGTTCCGTCACATCCACTTAGAGAACAACATCTTGTTCCCTAAGGCGCTGGAAATGGAAAAAGAAGTTTTGAAATAGAGGGAAAAGGGCGGGCTAAAGGGGCCTGCCCACTTTCCTGTAACTTTAAAGGGTCAAGGCCCGCCCAAGCCATGGACACACCTATAAAACCTCAAAAAAGAGCCAAAAGCCTGGTCCCGCTTAGTAGGGAGCATCACTTTGGTCTGCTGTTCTGCTGGAAATTAAGACAAGGCTTAAAACTCAATACCCAACTGGAAGTGATGCGTGCCTACGTGCGCTATTTCTGGGATACTGTTCTAAAAAGCCATTGCCTGGAGGAAGAATGGCTTTTAGCCCGCCTGCTGCCCCAAGACCACGAAGTCCTGCAACGACTCAAAGAAGAACACCGCTTGATTGAGGAATTAATACGCCTTATCCAAGAAGGAAGCCCCAAGAACAAAGAGTTGTTCAAAGTACTGGAGAAAGACCTTACTGACCACATCCGGTGGGAGGAACGCGAGCTGTTCCCTCATTTGCAAGCTTTAGTACCCGCAGATGAGTTGGAACTGGCCACCAAAGTACTGGACCACCAACATGCTCCTAGGGAAGATGCCTTTTCCCCTGAGTTCTGGATTCCAAAAGCCAAAGCCGCTTAGCCATGGAAATTGCACCCACTACCAAAATCTCTGCCCTCATCAAGGAGAACCCAGCCGCCATTGACGCCATTGCCTCCATCAACCGGCATTTTGAGAAATTGCGCAACCCAATGTTGCGCAAGATTTTGGCGTCAAGGGTGACCATCTCAGATGCGGCGCGCATAGGTGGTTGCCAAGTAGAGGATTTCTTTAAAAAGCTGGTGCCTTTGGGCTTTGAAGTGAAAATGGAGCCTGTTCAAGAAGTAACCATAGAAAACCCCTCAAAAGGAGCTTACCCTCAATTTTTAAAGAGGCTTTCTGCAGATGGTTTCCTGTATTTAGACGTGCGGGAAGACATAGCCACCGGCAATGATCCCTTTCAGCGCATTATGGCAGCGGTTGAAAAAGTGAATGGGCAAAATGCATTGGTGCTCCAAAACACGTTTGAGCCAACACCTCTCCTTCAAATCCTGCAAAAACGCGGGTTTAAAAGCTATTCAGAAGCCAAAGGTTCTGATCTGGTATACACGTATTTTTGGCGCGAGAGTGAAGAGGCAGTTGTTGTTACGGCAAACAAAAAAGAGGAAGAAACAAACTTTGCCCAACTACTGGCACAGTTTGCCGGCAACCTAAAGGAGATAGACGTGCGCCAATTAGAGATGCCATTGCCTATGGTCACCATACTTCATGAGTTGGAATGGTTGCCTACGGGGCACGCCTTGTATGTCAGGCATAAACGGGTTCCGCAGTTTCTATTGCCACAGCTAGAGAGCAGAGGCTTTCATGTGAGCATACAAGAAGTAGGTCTTGAGGAAGTGTATTTGCTTATTTTTAAACCTTCCCGTCATGAGTAGTGCCACGGCTTCAAACTCTCCTAGCAAATGGGTAGTGCTGCCACATTATGCCTTTGGGGCTGTTTCTTTCTTTGCGTTAACCGTGTTGCTGCTTGTCTCCACAGATGCGTTTGGCGGGCATTACTTTCACCCTAAGCTTTTGACCCTAACCCATGTGGCGGTGTTGGGGTGGGCCACCATGGTTATCTTTGGAGCATTGTACCAATTGTTACCGGTGGTGTTAGAGGGTAAATTGTATAGTGAAAAGCTGGCACTCTGGACCTTTGGTTTGTTAGCGACGGGTACCATTCTGCTGGCATATTCCTTCTGGTTCTTTAGGGTAGGGTGGACTATGCATGTGGCGGGGTGTTGCCTGTTTGTCTCTTTTCTGCTGTTTAACATCAATATTTTCCTTACTGCCAAAAAAGCTCCTAAATGGACGGTAGAGGCAGACTTTATAGTTACTTCGGCGGCTTGGCTGTTGCTAACAGGTTTCATTGGCTTGCTAATGGCAGTTAATTTTTCTTTGCCATTTCTGCCCCAAGACCATGTACACTACTTAAAGCTGCACGCCCACATAGGCATGGCCGGTTGGTTTTTGCTGCTCATCATAGGAGTGGGAGCTAAGCTCATTCCTATGTTTTTGTTATCCCATACGGGTAGTGACAAACCGTTGAACTGGGCTTATAACCTCATCAATGCTGGCTTGGGTCTTTTCTTGTTTGACCATCTTTTATGGCATACCCAATTGTTGCCCTTGTATGCTGCCATGGTTACCAGTGGCCTAGGATTGTTCCTGTATTTCGTGCACACAGCATATAAAACCAAGCAACGGCCAGATCTTGATTTGGGCATGAAACAGACTTTTGTAGCACTTTTCTTACTGCTACTGCCCATGGTGCTGGTATTTGTAGTAAGTAGTCCTGTAGAGTTGCCCAGCACGCTTTTGTCCAGTATTTATTTGGTATATGGCCTCTCTGTTTTTTTGGGTTTTATTACAGCGCTAATTCTGGGGCAGACATTCAAAACGCTTCCTTTCATTGTCTGGATGCATGCCTATGAACACCATGTAGGCCGAGTGAAAACGCCCTTGCCCAAAGACCTGTACAACCATAAACTACTGTTCTGGCAAAACATCTCTTACTTGGTAGGGTTTGTAATTTTAGTGGTTGGGGTACTACTGCGGGAGCAAATCATACTCCTGGCAGGTGCGCTATTCTTAAGCTTAGCGGCCAGCTTATATGCCATCAATGTATTTACGCTGCTGCTACATAAAGTACATGACTTAAAACCCTTTTCCTATGCAAACGCAAGCACCTGATATTGTGGACCAAGTGTTGGATACTCTTAAATACATAATAGATCCAGAGGTAGGCATCAACATAGTGGATTTAGGGTTGGTGTACAAAGTAGAGGTAGAAGAAAAGCTACTTAAAGTAAAGTTAACGCTTACCACCCGCGGCTGCCCCATGAGTGCAACCATTGAGACCGCCACCCAGCAGATATTGAAAAGGAAATTCCCCCTATTAGACATACAAGTGGATCTGGTATGGTGGCCCATGTGGTCGCCAGAAATGATTACGGAAGAAGGTAGACGGCAACTAGAGCAGATGTAATACCTTTGGGATTGTAAACGAACAAGAGGCTAGGACAGAAGAGAACCCATGTTATCAAAGACAACAGAATACGCCCTTCGTGCGATTGTCTATATTGCCCTGAACAACGCCAAGGGCCAACGGTCGGGTATTAAGGAAATTGCCAAAGAATTAGAACTGCCCACTCACTTTATGGGCAAGATTCTACAAGACCTGGTACGCAAAGGAGTGATTGCCTCCATGAAAGGTCCTGGTGGCGGGTTCTATCTGCACCGTCCGGCCAATCAAATCAATGTCTTAGAGGTGGTTCGGACCATTGATGGACTAGAGGCTTTCAGGAAATGCGGAATGGGCATGAAGGAATGCTCAGATACCCATCCTTGTCCGTTGCACGATGATATAAAGCGGTATAGGGACCAATTGCTTAAGACGTTCCGGGACAAAACCATTCAAACCTTGGTAGATGGCATCACCACGGGTAACTACTTTATCACCAACGTCCAAGATCCCGCAGAGTTGAAGTCTCCTGGTATTGGTTTATCCTAGGTCAAAGCGATTTGGATTAGTTTAAACCTGACGGTTTTTAGCATTAAGTTCTGGTCTATTTACTCACAATTTCTTAGCTGCCACCGAAGTTGCTTTTGGTGGCAGTTTCTTTTTAATAAAGGATGAGAAAGTCAAAATATCAACCCCAACTTAACTATTGGTAATACTTTATGGGCAGTATTATTCAGATTATAGCAGATGGCTTCTGACCAAACATTTTTGCATCATTCTTTTCTCATTATCTGTAGGCAAGTAGCAATCACAAGAGTTTTTTATAGATTGAGGCATAATAACTGAGGTGTTTCCTAGAGCAGGTATATCCATCCAATTTGGATGCTTTGCTAACGGAACCTTCAAAAGGAAAGAACGCATGCCCACTAGAAGAGAGTTTGTCAAAAAATCTACCATCGCCACCTTGGGTCTAGCCGCTGTAGGTTTCCCTTTCAACGCTTTAGCAGCTAGTGAGCCGTTCACTAGCAAGCGTCCGGCTTTGGCCAAACGCAACTTCACCAGCAAAGCCATTGAGAAAAAGCTGGCCGAGGTGAAGAAAGCCATCGGTGACAAAGAACTGGCCTGGCTTTTTGAAAACTGCTTCCCCAACACTCTAGACACGACGGTTCATTACAAAGAAGTAAATGGAAAGCCAGATACGTTTGTAATTACCGGCGACATTGAAGCCATGTGGCTACGAGATTCCACGGCCCAAGTGTGGCCGTATTTGCCGTTTACCAAGGAGGAGAAGAAACTGCAAAACTTGGTGGCAGGCGTCATCAATCGGCAGACCAAGTGCATTTTGATTGACCCGTACGCCAACGCCTTCAATGACGGACCCAAAGGCAGTGAGTGGAAATCTGACCTCACCACCATGAAGCCCGAACTGCACGAACGCAAATGGGAAATTGACTCGCTGTGCTATCCCATTAGGCTGGCTTATCATTACTGGAAAACCACTGGTGACATCAGCCCTTTTGATACTGACTGGCAACGGGCCATGCAATTGGTGGTGAAGACATTTAGAGAACAGCAACGCAAAGAGGGCAAAGGCCCTTACACCTTCCAACGCAACACCCCCAAACAAACCGACACCGTTTCGGGCGCCGGCTATGGAAACCCCATCAACCCGGTAGGCTTGATTTGCTCCACGTTCCGGCCCTCAGATGACGCCACCATCTATTTGTTCCTGGTGCCTTCCAATCATTTTGCGGTAACGTCTTTGCGGCAGTTGGCAGAAATGAGTCAGAAAATTACCAAGGACAACCAATTGGCTACTGAGTGCACAAATCTGGCAAACGAAGTAGAAATTGCCTTGGCAAAGTTGGCGGTTGCCGAGCATCTGCAGTACGGAAAGGTGTTTCCGTTTGAGGTAGACGGTTACGGTAATCAACTGTTCATGGATGATGCCAACATTCCTAGCCTGCTGGCCATGCCCTACCTGGGTGCCTGCTCTTTGCAAGACCCTGTGTACCAAAACACGCGCAAGTTCGCGCTGAGCAAAGACAACCCCTGGTACTTCTCGGGCAAGGCTGGCAAAGGCATTGGCGGTCCGCACGTGGGGCCAGATATGATTTGGCCTATGAGCATCATCATGCAAGCCATGACCAGCCAGTCTGAACAGGAAATCAAGGAGTGCCTGCAGACCTTGAAAACCACCCACGCGGGTACGGGCTTCATGCATGAGACCTTCCACAAAGACGACCCAAGCAAGTTCACCAGAGAATGGTTTGCCTGGGCCAACACCCTGTTCGGCGAACTCATTCTGAAGTTGCACGCTGAACGACCGCATCTACTGAAAGCCTAACAATTCCAGATCTTTGAGAGCAGGAGTAAGAGCCGAGTTTCCCATTTGAATACAGATAAGGCATATTATCGTTTTTGGCTTCTTTTCTGGAAAATAAGCTAAAAACGGAAGAGCGTGGACTTCAAAAGTGAGGCTTAAAACCTAGTCAATTTTATGGGAGGCACGGCATAGGGTACTTCATGAAAGAATATTCGACAACAGATTCCTACAGCATTTAAACCATACGCGCATATGAGCAGCAGACGTAAATTTTTAAAACTATCAGCGCTCAGCGCTACTTTTTTAGGAGGGGGATTTGAGGTTGTGAAAGCTTTTGGAGGCTCCCTAAACTCGGCTAAACCGGGCAAACCCATTGTCATCTCAACTTGGGATCACGGCATTCCGGCTAACGCGGCCGCCTGGGAGGTCCTTTCTAAAAACGGCAGCGCCTTAGACGCGGTAGAAGCTGGCGTGCGCGTACCCGAGGCAGACCCCAAGGTGCGCACCGTAGGCTACGGCGGCTACCCGGACCGCGAAGGCAAAGTGACGCTGGACGCCTGCATCATGGACAAGGACAGCAACTGTGGCGCGGTCGCGTTTCTTCAGCACATTAAGCATCCTATCTCGGTGGCCCGCAAGGTGATGGAGGACACGCCGCACGTAATGCTGGTAGGCCAGGGTGCGTATGAGTTTGCCATCTCCAAAGGGTTCAAGAAAGAGAACCTGCTCACCCCTGAATCTGAAAAGGACTGGAAAAACTGGCTGAAGGAATCTAAATACAAACCGGTCATTAACATTGAAAATCATGATACCATTGGCATGCTGGCCCTGGACGCAAACGGTGACTTAGCCGGCGCCTGCACCACCAGCGGCGCGGCGTTTAAAATGCACGGCCGGGTAGGAGATTCGCCTATCATTGGTGCGGGCCTTTTCGTGGACAATGAAGTAGGGGCTGCCACGGCTACTGGCTTGGGCGAAGCTGTCATCAGAATGGTAGGCAGTCACTTGGTGGTAGAACTGATGCGCCAAGGGAATTCTCCTGAGAAAGCGTGCAAACTGGCCGTAGAGCGTATCATTGCCAAACACAAAGACGTGAAAGATTTGCAGGTGGGATTCATTGCCCTCAACAAACAAGGCGAGTACGGCGGTTACTGCATCCACAAAGGCTTTAACTACGCGGTGCATGATGCCAAGGGCAAACAGCTGATTGATGGTAAATACAAGCTCTAACCAGATTTACAGCCTGGAAATATGCATTGACTCGGTGGCCTCAGCGGTGGCCGCTGAGCAAGGCGGGGCCCAGCGCGTAGAGCTCTGCGATTATTTGGCCGGCGGTGGCACCACGCCCAGCGCCGGCATGATTAGCCTAGTGCGCGAAAGTATTTCCATTCCCCTGCATGTCCTTATCCGTCCGCGCCGCGGAGATTTTCTCTATTCCAAAGAAGAGATGGAAGTCATGAAACGGGATATTCAGCTGTGCCGAGAATTGGGAGTGGACGGCGTGGTTCTAGGAGCATTGACCAAAGACGGGGACATTGACGTAGCCGGTACCCAGGAACTGATAGACTGCGCCAGACCGTTGAGCATCACCTTCCACCGAGCCTTTGACCTTACCCGAAACCCACTGGAAGCCCTTGACCAAATACTCTCCCTCCACATTGACCGCCTGCTTACCTCTGGCCAACAGGAAACCGCTTTGCAGGGTGCCTCACTTATTCAAAAATTGCAAGAGCGCGCCGGAGGTGATATGATTATTATGCCGGGCAGTGGCATCAATCCAACCAATGTGCAGGCGATTATCACTCAAACCGGCGTGAGAGAAGTGCACGCCTCTGTGCGGAGTAGGGTAGAAGGGGGAATGGTTTTCCGGAAGGACTATCCGCCCATGTCCAGCAACAGCCCTATTTCAGAATATGATCAGTTGGTGGCAGATGTTGCGCAAATTAAAAGGATGCGACAACTCTTAGATGAGGCCTAGCTAAAGGTTAAGTATAGCTGACAAACTGAATTGTTAGCCAGTTCAATTCTTCGCCTTAGAGGTTTTGGATAGAGGATTGTCCTTAAGTTGGAAAAATATGTTAAACAGTTAATCGTTTTTGACTTGTTTTCCAGAAAATAGGCTAAAAACGGAAGGGCATATTCTGTGTACATTTGGCTATACAGTTAAGGCATTTTCATGACAAAACAGCTTCTCCCTCTTTTACTCTGGTCTTTCTTGATGATCCTAGCGCCTGCTTCAGTTTGGGGGCAGACCAAGGAACACCAATACAACCTCATCCCTTACCCTAACTCCTTAATCCCTCAGCAGGGTACTTTTACCTTGACGGCTCAGACAAGACTGGTCTTACCCAAAGAAAGCAAAGTCTTTGCAAGCGAAGCAGAGCAGTTGCAAGCAATGCTTGCAGGAGGGCTTGGCAAACGGTTAAAGCAAACCAAAAAACTACAAAGCAACAGTATTGTTTTACAACTGGATAAGACCATTACTACTCCAGAGGGCTATCAGATATTCATCACACCTAAGCAGGTTAGGTTGGTTGCCAAAGAGCCGGCTGGCATGTTTAGGGCCGTGCAAACGCTTCGGCAGTTACTACCGGTTACCATAGAACAGTCTGCGACAAATTCTACCAATGACACCTTGATGTTTCCATCAGTTCAGATAACTGATGCACCAGCGTTTGGTTGGCGGGGTATGCACCTGGACGTATCCCGGCATTTCTTCACCAAAGAATACCTCAAGAAATACATAGACCTGCTGGCCCTCTACAAGTTCAACAAACTGCACCTGCACCTCACAGATGACCAGGGATGGCGCCTGGAAATCAAGAAATACCCTAAACTTACTGAAGAAGGCGCCTGGCGCATGTTCAACAACCAGGATTCGGTGGTCATCAGGCAGTCCAAGGATAACCCAGACATGGCGCTGGACCCCAGACATTTGGTGCAGAGAAACGGCAAGACAATGTATGGGGGCTTTTACACGCAGGCAGAGATGCGTGAGATTATCCAATACGCCAGCGCCCGGCACATAGAAATAATCCCTGAGATTGACATGCCCGGCCACATGAAGTCCGCCATTGACGCTTATCCGTTTCTTACCTGCGGGGAGGCGGGCTGGGGCAAGACGTTTTCGGTGCCCATCTGCCCTTGTGAGGAGACTACGTATGAATTTGCCGAAAACGTCTTCCAGGAAATCATTGACCTATTTCCTAGTCAATACATTCACCTGGGCGCCGATGAAGTAGAGAAAACCACCTGGGTCAACGCGCCTGCCTGCCAGGCTTTGATGCAACGCGAAGGCCTGAAAAGCGTGGAGGAACTGCAGAGTTACTTTGTGCACCGCATGCAGAAGTTTTTCAAGAGTAAGGGCAAAACCTTGATTGGCTGGGACGAAGTATTGGAAGGAGGTATCAACTCTGAGGCGGTGGTCATGTACTGGCGCAACTGGGTACCCAAAGCACCGTTGCAAGCCGTTCATAATGGCAACAAGGTAATCATGACGCCCAACGCACCCTTGTATTTTGATGCCCTTCCGGACAAGAATTCGCTTAAGAACGTCTACCATTTCCAACCTGTACCTAGTAGTCTCAACCCTGAGGAAGCAAAAGCCATTCTAGGCGCCCAAGCCAATCTTTGGACCGAATATATTCCCTCTGAGAACCGCGCCGAGTATTTGTACATGCCCCGCATGACCGCGTTGGCTGAAGCTGTTTGGTCAAAAGAAAAAAACTTCACCAACTACCAGCAGCGCCTCAAGCAGCACTATCCACGGTTAGATGCGCTCAACGTACAGTACCGCCTGCCAGATTTAGAAGGCTTTACAGACAGGATGGTGTTCACAGACCAAGCACTTTTAGAAATTCACAAACCACTCGAAAACTTCACAATAAGATATACAACTGATGGCAGTGAGCCAACTTCTTCTTCACCTGAACTTCCTAAATTAAAGCCGATCGCAGAAAGCACAATGTTGAAGCTTTCTGCCTTTATCCCCTCTGGTCGGAAAGGAGACACTTATACTCTGCAATATGAAAAGCAAGCCTTGGCTCCTCCAATTCAAGCTAAGACAACAACCACTGGTCTGAACGCTATTTACTACAAAGGCTTTTTCAAAAATACCCTAGCCATGCAGTCGGTTGTGAGGGCAACAGAAACAATTATGGTTGATAAACTGGAAGTGCCTTTAACTATTAAGGATGGAAGCTTCGGAATCCAGTTTAGAGGTTACTTAGACATCCCTGAGACAGGCATTTATAGCTTTTATTTGATTTGTGATGATGGGGGCGTGCTTAATATTGCCAACCGCTTGGTGGTAGACAATGACGGATTGCACGCACCCTTAGAGAAAAGTGGGCAGGTGGCATTGGAAAAAGGACTGCACCCGCTGGAACTGGACTTTATTGAAGGCGGCGGCGGATACACACTTAAACTGCTCTACAGTAAAAACGGAAGCCAACCTCAACCCATCCCACAAAGCTGGTTAATGCGGTAAGAACAAAAGTCATTTTTGGTCTCTTTTCCAGAAAACAGGCTAAAAACGGCAACAGCTTTAATTAGCGCAGATGCTCCCTTCAAGGGGAGAATCTGCGTTGAAATAGCGGTAAGAAGAAATTAATCGTCTACCATTTACAAAAGAAGACCCGGCACTATATTCAGTGCCGGGTCTTCTTTTGTAAAAGTAATCCAAATTGGTAGCCCTACTCAGCAAGTTGAGAGGTCGGCCAGCTTTCTTTGGCTACTCCCCAAGTAGGGCTAGGTTGGTTACCCATGTCAAAATCTAGTTTCCCGCCCTGCATCAATTCTTTGTGCGTGATATAAGACTTGGTAAGCGGCTTTCCGTTAAGGGTGACCCGCCGAATGTAGATGTTTTCCCGGCTATTCTTTGGGGCAGAAATCTCCAGCGTTTTTCCGTTGGGTAAATGAAGCGTAGCCTTTTTCACCGCCGGACTCCCGAAGACAAAAGCACCATTGGAGGGATGCACCTGGTAAAAGCCTAGCGTAGAGAGAATGTACCAGGACGACATCTGTCCCACGTCTTCGTTGCCAATGATGCCATCAGGCTTATCTGAGTACATGGTGTGTATAATGTGGCGGACTTTCTCGGCGGTTTTCCAGGGCTGTCCTACATAGGGGTAGAGGTACGTAATGTGGTGGCTAGGCTCGTTGCCATGCGCATATTGGCCAATTAAACCGGTTATGTCGTTAGAGGCGCCTTCGCCCATGTCACCTTGCGCGGTGAACAAAGAATCCAGCTTATACGCGAAGCGCTTTTCACCGCCCATCAGTCTCACCAAGCCTTCCACGTCTTGCGGTACCAGCCAGGTGTACTGCCAGGAATTGCCTTCGGCGTAGTCGTCTTTACGGTGCTCAGACTTAAACGGGTCAAAGGGCGTGCGCCAGCTGTTTTGGGAGATTCTACCACGCATGAACCGTGTTTGTTTGTCAAAGTAGTTCTGGTAGTTCTGGGCGCGTTTGCTGAAATATTGGTAGTCTTCTTCTTTACCTAGTTTCTTGGCGACCATGGCAATGGCCCCGTCACTGATGGCGTACTCCAGGCCTTTGGCCACGCTTTCCACTTCATCATCTGCCGGAATAAAACCCAATTCCTTCACTTTCTTTAACCCGAATTCATTGCCCATGGCCGTGGCTTTCATGGCTTCATACGCCAGGTTCTTGTCAAAGCCATCAAAGCCTTTCAAAAGAGCATCTGCCACTACGGGTACGCCGCTGTAGCCTACCATGGTGTTGGTCTCATTGCCCATCAAATGCCAGACAGGCAGTTTGCCTTGTTGTTGGTAAATGGCCAGCATGGAGTTGACCATGTCGTTCACGCGGTTGGTTTGCAGGATAGTGTACAATGGGTGCGCGGCGCGGTAGGTATCCCAAAGCGAGAAGGTAGTGAGGTTGGTGAAATTAGCTTTGGGGTATACTTTTTTGTCGGTGCCCCGGTAGTCGCCGTTGTGGTCATTGAAGATGGAAGGCGCAATCATGGAATGGTACAACGCGGTGTAGAAGGTGCGCATCTGGGCCTCATCCAACGCTTCAATTTCTACTTTCTGCAATTCTTTGTTCCAGGCTAGGTCGGCTTCGCGCACTACTTGGTCAAAGTTCCAGTGCGGGACTTCCGCTTTTATATTGGCCAAGGCATTTTCTGCACTGACCGGCGAGATACCCACTTTTACCAAGACCTTCTCGCCCGCCTTGGTTTTAAAGCGGGTAATGCCTTTGATGCGGGTGCCTTTCTTGGCCGGAGTAGGAGTGGTACTGGCGGTGTCATACACTTGGTAGCTCTCAAATTTTTGAATGGGCTTGGAGAACACTGCCGTAAAGTAGACGCGCTGGTCGTTGGCCCAGCCTTTGGAAAAACGGTAGCCTGCAATGGTGGAATCGTTCAGTTGTTCAATAAACGTCTCAGTGGGCGTGTCCCAGCCAATGCCTTCTTTCAGGTCAAAGATGATGCTGGCTTGGTCTGCCTGCGGAAACGTGTATTGATGCATACCCACCCGTTCAGTAGCCGTCAACTCTGCCTGAATGTTGTAGCGCTTGAGCTTAACCGAATAATATCCTGGTTTGGCTTTTTCCTCTGCATGAGAGAATAGAGAATAATAGCCGCTGTTGGGATTTTTGAGGCTCCCGCGCACCAAGGTTACATCACCGGTGGTGGGCATGACAAGAATATCGCCTAGGTCGCCAATGCCGGTCCCGCTCAAATGCGTATGCGCGAAGCCCACAATGGTTGAATCTGAGTAATGATACCCCGAGCACCAATCCCAGCCATGCGACATGTTGGTAGGTCCCAGTTGCACCGCCCCAAACGGAACGTTCGCGCCCATGAACACGTGCCCATGGAAACTGGTGCCAATATACGGGTCCACCCACTGAGTAAGCGAGGTTGATTTTGACGAGCTTTTCTGCTGGTTCAATTGGGTGCAGGCTACTATGGTGACACTGGCCAAAAAAGTCAACAAAAGCCGTAGATGGGTGAATGCTTTCAAGTACATATGCGGTTGATTTGGGGCGAAGGTCTTTATGGAAGGAAGGATTATTGTTTCAAAGGCTGAACAGGGTAGGTTTGCTTGTCTGCATTCCAGCCTTCTAGAGTAACGCTGGGAGCAGGTGCATTGGCTTCTGGCGTATACTCAATGGTAATCGTCAGCTTCTCACCAGGCAGTACTGAAACGTAATTATCACTGTAGAAAACTGGTAGAAGCCGTTGCCCGGATTGGGAGTTCACCAGCGATACCCGATTGAAGAAAGCCACTGGGTTGGTGGCAGCATTAGTAAGCGTTACGGCTATTTTGCCATTCGCTATTAATTTAGCTTCAACTTGTAAAGGAGCTTTGGCTAGCTCTTTCAGGCCTGAGTAGCAGCCTTTGCCATCTGCTAACCAATAGAAGTTGTTGCTGACAATGTTCTGGTCTAAATCCAGGAGCCGTAACGAAAGGAAGGTACCTTTTTCTTTGGCCAGTTTCCGTAAGGCGCTATTAATGGGGAAGTACTTTTTGGAGGTTGAGGCGCCAATTTCTACTAGGACCTGTCCCAGGGAAGTGCTTTTGCCGGCCATGTCATATGCGGTGGCCACCAGCATTAAATCACGTTGAATGTCAAAGGTGTTGTTCACGGCCATGACCATGCTGTCTACCGGGTCAAACATGATGTGGAGCGGGGAGCTACCATTTCTCAGTCCGAATAAGCCGGCATTGGGGTCTAGGTAATAATCATAGAGCTGACCACGCATGGAGGTCCAGGGGTTCTGCGTTTTCCAGATGATGGTGCCGGTGTACCAATCCCACATGTGCGAACTGAAGCCTTCCATCAAGGCCCGGTACTGGTCATAGTTGACCAACTGCGCTTTCTTAGTAAAATCTTCTACGCTGGTGGGCGCGCCATAGGGAAGAAGGTGTTGTTCATAGCCCACACCCGTGTAATTGTGATAATGCCAGACCGAATCTACTTTCTCAGTAGGTTTACTGGTGGCGCCCATGTACTGCGGGGCTATTAAGTTCTCCTTCGGGATAAAGCGTTTTAGTGACTCCATGTCCCCCACGCCTACAGAACCCACCTCAGAGTTAAACGGCCAGGTTCTATAAGCCCAGAACTGACTGATGGGCTGAATGGTATATGGGCCATCTCCACCACCACCAATGGTGTTGAAGGACATACTGTCTGCGTTGGAGTAGGGGATAAACCAGCGAGTGCCGTCTAGGTTTGGCAAGATGGAATCCTCCAAAGCGGTGAGAATGTCTTTGGGCGGTGTAATTTCATTGCCTCCGCACCACATGGCCAGGGAGGGGTGGTTACGTATCATTTTCACCTGGTCCACCGCCGAGGCCAGGAACAAGTCATGATTGTCTGGGTATTTGCGCCGGGTCCATTGGTCGTCTTTTTTCATGGGGTCTACCCATTTTCCGTTGGCGTCAGCGGTTATCCAGAAGTCCTGAATCACCAACAGCCCATATTTGTCGCAGGCTTCAAAAAACTCCGGTCGCTCTAGTAAGGCCCCGCCCCATACGCGCATGAGGTTTAAGTTCATGTCGCGGTGGTACCTGAGTTCAGCATCATAGCGCTCTTTGCTGAAGCGGAGCATGGCATCTGAGATAATCCAGTTGGCGCCTTTGATGAAGATTTTCTGCCCGTTCACCTGTACCTGCATGCTTCGGGTGTGGTCATTCCAGACGGTTTGAATTTCGCGCACCCCCAGTTGCACATTTTCTTCATCAGAGACTGTTTTGCCATTGACCAGAAACTGCAGTTGCAGGTTATACAAGTGTTGGGCGCCATAGGTGTTGGGCCACCACAGTTTAGGGTTCTGCAGTATCAAATCCCTGAGGTGGATTTGTTGCGTAGTGCGGGCTGGAAGGATCACTTTCTGCGAAACCGTTTTCCCGTCCAAAGTATAGCGTAATACCCCAGCTATTTTTTTATCTGTAGGATTTTCAAGCTCAGCAGACACCTTCACTGTTGCTGGCGCTTGTGAGCCTTCTGGTTTCCGCTTGCCAGGCACGAGCGTCACCACATGCGGATTCTTGAGATTAATCTGCTGTGTTTTTTCTAGGATGATCTTGTCCCAGATCCCCGTGTTTCTGTCTCTGATGGGTTGAATCCAGTCCCAACCGGCAACGTATTGATGCGTCACATTTTTAGCAATCGTACCGTCCCCGCCCTGTCCGCCGTTAGGATTGCCCACCGGGTCTGGCGGAAACACCAATATGGCCAAGCGATTGTTGCCACCCTTAGCCAGGTGCTGGGTAATGTTGTAACTCTGGCGCAGGAACATGCCTTCATGCGTTTTCTCGTTCAGCTTTTGGCCATTCAAGAATACCTCACAGCTGTAATTTACCCCTCTTAAATGTAACCACACCTGCTCATTCTTTTGAGGGGCTTTCTCTTGAAAGTCTTTCGTAAACCAATAGGTGTAATGGTCACGGCCAGAAGTATAGATATCTGGAATGCGTTGGTTATTCATCCCATAGAAAGGGTCGGGGATTTGCTTGTTGGCGAGCTGGGTAGTCAGCACTGTGCCAGGAACTGTAGCCGGAAGCCAATCAGCCGTAGAAAAAGTGGGCTGTGAAAGAACTTGCCCTGTTTCCTTGGTTTTTGCAATAGGTTGGCACTTCCATCCGGCGTTCAACTCATATTTGGTTTGTGAAAAACCCGGAAGGCAGAACAATTGCAGGAAAACAAATGAGAGGAAGAAAGGCAGTTGGAGCTTCATGGGAGACGAGCGATTTTCCTGACGATGGATTTGGGAGGCAGTTCCAGTTTCTGAAGCCGTAAATGTATCAGTAAAAACCGCTTCGTTGCAATTTTCCTTGGCTTATCTGAGGTTAAAACCTATAACCAGAAATTGTTGAATATATTTAAAGGCTAAAGGAAGTGAAGCCCATTAGGGCCTAACAATTCTGTCAAGAAAGACTCAAATGGGTAGGCGATAAGTGGTTTTAAAGCTTCTTTTGATTTTACCCGATTTAATAAAAAAGATATGATACATAAATGGTTGATTGCCTTATTGCTTTTGACGGCCCAGGTAAGCTTTGCGCAGGGCAGGGTAGTGACAGAGTTAACAGATAACTGGCGCTTCCAGAAAGGCAAGAACGACCAAGCCTTTGAAGTCAATTTCAATGATAATGGCTGGCAGAAAGTGACGGTGCCCCATGATTGGGCCATCTATGGTCCTTTTGACAAGGAGATAGACAAGCAGGTGGTGGCCATAGAGCAGAACGGTGAGAAAGTGGCCTCTGAGAAAACCGGGCGGACTGGTGCCTTGCCGTACATTGGAGAGGCTTGGTACCGAAACGAATTCACGTTACCGCATTACAAAAAAGGGCAGAAGGTCCTGATAGTTTTTGAAGGCGCCATGAGTGAGCCCAAGGTGTTTGTGAATGGCCAAAAAGTGGGGGAGTGGGCCTACGGCTACAGCTACTTCTATTTTGACATCACGGACCAAGTGCAGGAAGGCAAGAAAAACACGCTGGCCGTGCAACTTAGTAACCAAGGGCAGTCCTCGCGTTGGTACCCGGGCGCGGGTTTGTACCGCAAGGTGCAGGTCATCGTGAAAAATCAGGAAAGCATAGACCAGTGGGGTACGTTTGTGACCACGCCGTTTATCTCCAAATACTTGGCCAAGGTGAACATTAAAACCAAAGCCTCAGGTAGCAATGTGCGGTTGTTTACTCAGATTTTGGACGCCCAAGGCAAAACCGTGGCCAGTGATAGCACCAGCAAAATCTTCGGGAAGGAATTTGAGCAGAACATAGCAGTGGCCAATCCTCAACTCTGGAGCCCCGAGACACCGTATCTGTATACCGCCGTGACCAAGCTGTATGCTGGCAAGGAATTGAAAGACGAGGTCACCACCCGCTTCGGGATTCGGGAAATCAGTTACAAGCCAAATGTGGGCTTCAGCTTGAATGGCAAGGTGCGCAAGTTCAAAGGCGTTTGCCTGCACCATGACCTAGGACCCTTGGGCGCGGCCGTGAACAAAGCTGCCCTGCGCCGTCAGTTGCGAATCTTAAAAGACATGGGCTGTGACGCCATCCGGAGCTCGCACAACATGCCGTCTATTGAACAGTTGGAACTGGCTGATGAGATGGGCTTCATGTTCCTGGCCGAAAGCTTTGATGAATGGGCCAAACCGAAGGTGAAAAACGGCTACAACCGCTTCTTTGTAGACTACGCCGAAAAAGACATTATCAACCTGGTGCACGCCACGCGCAATCACCCGTCTATTGTGATGTGGAGTTCGGGCAATGAGGTGCCCGACCAATGGGGCGAAGAAGGCGTGAAGCGGGCCAAATGGTTGCAGGACATCTTCCACAGAGAAGACCCTACACGCCCGGTGACGGTGGGCATGGACCAGGTGAAAGCGACCATGGCCTCTGGATTTGGTGCCTTAATGGACATTCCGGGGCTCAACTACCGCACGCATTTATATGAGGAGGCGTACAAGACCTTTCCGCAGGGCTTTATCTTAGGCTCAGAGACGGCCTCTACGGTAAGTTCAAGGGGAATTTACAAGTTTCCGGTGGTAAAAGGGATTGAGAAGCAGTACCCAGATTTGCAAAGTTCATCCTATGACTTAGAATACTGCTCCTGGTCTAACCTACCCGAGGATGACTTTGTCTTGCAGGATGACAAGTCTTGGGTGATTGGCGAGTTTGTCTGGACCGGCTTTGACTATTTAGGAGAACCAACGCCCTATGATGACAAGTGGCCATCACGGAGCTCCTACTTTGGTATCAACGACTTGGCTGGTCTGCCTAAGGACCGGTTCTACCTGTACCGGAGCCGTTGGAATACCAAAGAGGGAACCCTCCATATTTTACCGCACTGGAACTGGGAAGGCAGAGAAGGGCAGACCACACCCGTTTTTGTCTACACCAACTATGATAGCGCTGAGCTTTTCATCAACGGAAAGAGCCAAGGCATCCAGAAGAAGCACAATGCCACACCCCAGAACCGGTACCGCCTCATGTGGATGGACGTGAAATACGAGCCGGGTACGGTCAAGGTAGTCGCCTTCGGGAAGGATGGCAAGCCAGTAGCCGAAAGACAATTGAAGACTGCTGGCAAGCCGTACAAGCTTGTTTTGGAGGCAGACCGCAAAGAAATTACCGCAGACGGCAAGGACTTGTCTTATGTAACCGTTTCTGTGGTAGACAAAGACGGGAACCTGTGCCCGACTGCTACCAACCAGCTGACCTTCTCTGTAAAAGGCAAAGGCACTTACCGCGCAGCCAGCAACGGCGACCCAACGTCCTTAGAGCAGTTCCATCTGCCTACTATGAAGCTGTTCAGCGGAAAACTGGTAGTGTTGGTGCAGTCTACTGAACAGGAAGGAACCATGGAGTTGACCGTGAAAGGCAAAGGATTGCAAAAAGGGAAGGTCACGTTGAAATCCGTACAGTAAAAAATAGGCTATTGGGTAAACTACAGATGGCTGAACTGACCAGTCAAGCCAGTATTCTCTTTGATTTTGCGTTAACTAAATAGGATAAGCAAACAGTGCCAGCGTTTGAGACTGATGATCAGATAATTAGATGGTTTTCAAATAGTTTACGTACTAGTTACCTTCCTTTCAGAAAGAGAAATGTTGGTTAGTTATTATGTGAACTTATACCTTTATAATATCCCAGATCTGTACTTAAAAGCATAGGAAACGGCAAGATGGATAAACCCAAAAGAATAAACCTGGACAGCGACAGCTTCATAAAGCTGGAGTACGATCCTACCCATGATATCTTGTTTGGGTATTGTCCAGACTTTACGTCCATGAACATAGTTGAGACCAATCAGGCGTTTCAGGAGGTGGTGAAGACGTTGTTGCAACACGGCATTACCAAGCTCATGATAGACTCCAGGTTATCTTACATGGATGTGAGCCTTCATCAACACAAAGCCGTACTGGAGTTGTTTGCCTTGAATTTATATTCCACCAAACTTCAGAAGTTTGCCAGAATCATGACCGAAGACGAGAAGCGCGAAAACAGTGTCTTGCAAGTAGTGGATGAAGGCAATATTCCGTTTGCGTTCCAAAACTTCAAGGACATACCTTCTGCGGTTGAATGGCTCACTAGTCAAACCAGTTAAGTATTTTTGAGCCTTTACTATTGCCTTTTTTATGGAAGTACTACTTCAATGTAAGCCTTTCCAGGATTTTTCGCCGTTTGAGTTATATGACAACTTGCGCCTGCGAAGTGACGTGTTTGTGATGGAGCAAAATTGCGTTTTCCTGGACCTAGACAACAAAGACCAATTTTGCCACCACGTGCTCTTATACCAAAACGGGGTATTAGAGGCTTCGGCTAGGATTGTGCCCCCTGGCGTGAGTTATGCAGAAGCATCTATTGGCCGGGTAGTCACCAGTAAGGTGGTAAGAGGAACAGGCTTGGGCAAGCAACTCATGCAGGCATCAATAGATCACTGCCAGAAACTGTTTGGCCCGGGACCCATTAAAATTGGGGCGCAGGTATATGCCCGCAAATTCTATGAAAACCTAGGCTTTGAACAAGCTGGTGACGTGTACGACGAAGACGGCATTGACCACATTCACATGATTAGGAGATAGACAATACAAGTCACGTCTTACCTTTATAGTAGAGAATTCGTTTTTGGCTTATTTTCTATAAAACAGGCAAAAAACGGCGTTTCACTAAATAGAGTAGATAAGTAGTGAAGTTAGAAGATTAAGAAGAAAGTAGTTTGAATTTTATGACCGAGGAGAATCAGAAACAGCAATTGTTTCAAGAGATAGAGCAAAAGCTCATAGCACAAGGGTTTGCCATAGCCAACCAAGACCAGACGCGGCCGTGGGGCGGTTTTTTTGTGATTGAGGAAAGCCAGGCCCAACAGTTTGCCAATACCTACTTTGACGGCATCTCAGTGGAAGACCTTAAGATTTCTGGGAAGCTGAGCCCAAAGATTTTGGTAGTGGCACCTCACAAGCGCCTTTCTTGGCAATACCACCACCGCCGCGCCGAAATCTGGCAAGTCATCCAAGGAACCGTAGGCGTGGTGACCAGTGCCACTGATGCAGAAGGAGAACTGCAGAAACTAACGGCCGGTGATAAAATCACCCTGCAGCAAGGAGAGCGTCATAGGTTGGTAGGATTAGAAGACTGGGGCATTTTAGCCGAAATCTGGCAACATACAGACGCCGCCAATCCATCTAATGAAGAAGATATTGTGCGCGTTCAGGATGATTTTGGGCGATAGTAGAACTTCAAACAAAATCTTGTATGCTCATTTTTACTAATGAGTTGATTTTAAAAAGAAGAGGCGTAGCTAGTGGCTACGCCTCTTCTTTTTTGGCTATTTCAAAGGACTATCCCAATTGGCTTTTCCAGTTGTTCCATTTCTGGAGCTGGGTTGGGTTCAGGATAGATTCAATTTTTTGCAATAGCTCTTGGCGGCACTTGCGCAGCACACGCATGTGCGTTTGTTTGGCGTCATGCTTGGCCATCTCTTCTCTTAAAGAAGCGCGTAGCTGCGTTAGTTTTTCTTCTAACTGCGCCTTGGTAATTCGGCCGGCTTTGTAGGCCTTTACATAGTCTTCACGCACGGCATTGGCTCTAGCCAGTAAGGAGGTATGCAGGTCTTTGATTTTAGTCATATGCTCCGCAATGCAGGCATGGTGTTGTTGCACAAAGCCTTTCACCGCGGCTCTCTGGTTTTCATCTAGGTTCAGGTTTTTGAGCGCGCGCTTCAACAACTCCATTTTCTCTTTGCTGGCTTCGCGCGGGGTGCATGTGAAGGCAGCAGTTTCAGTGCCCATGGTAACCTCTGGGGTTTCCAAATCTGCCAGGTCTGGCAACTGGAATTCAGCCGAGGCAAATTCAATGTCTTGTGGGGCCTGCGTGTCTTCTTTCTGACAGGCGGTGAACAGCAAGGAAACGGCCAAGGCCAGTCCTCCCAAGGTGTGTCTCATTTTCTTCATGTGTGAAAGGTTTGTTAGTTGGTGTGGGTATGTTGTAGGCGGCATAGAAAGCAATTGGTTTTACCGCGGTTACTGTCACTAAGAGATGGAAAATAGCGAAAGGTTAAATGGCACTTATAAATTTTTTTTCAGAGCCACTCCCACGCTTCTAGAAGCCATAAACTCCATTTCGAAAAATAATTAAAGCCTTGATTTAACCTTTTAGCGGGTTTGGCTTCTAAGCAATATGATGGACATTTACATGGACCAGGTGGAATGAACGAGACAACAGATGAGCAAATCTTGTCGCTGTTTCGGGCGGCTGGCACCAAAGACAGGGGTTTTACGCTCTTGATGGACCGGTACAACACCAGAATCTACTGGCACATACGGCGGTTGGTGGTCAGCCATGAAGACGCTCAGGACCTGTTACAAGAGACTTTTATTAATGTATACAAACACCTGCACACCTTCACCGGCGACAGCAAATTGTATACATGGCTCTACCGCGTGGCTACCAATGAATGCCTGCGCCTGTTTAGGGAGCGGAAACGGTTTTTGGCCTCTTTTGAGGAAATCAATGAAAAACTGGTAGACACCCTCCATGATACCTGCGCCGGCGACAGTGACCAGATTTTGGTGCAGTTGCAAGAAGCCATTCTTCGGTTACCCGAAAAACAGCGGCTGGTTTTTAACCTGCGCTATTATGATGAGCTGCCTTATGAGGAGATAAGCAAGATTCTGGATAGTTCCGTTTCTGCACTGAAGACCAATTATCACCTGGCTAGCAGCAAGGTCAAGGCATTTATGATGAAGGAAGTATGAAAGACGAATTTGATCTAGAAAATAGCAGCAAGAAAATGCCGTACCAAGTACCGGCGGGCTTCTTTGAGGGCATTACACAAACTACGCTGCAAGAGGCTAAGAGAAGGGAAGCCACTACCGGTGACCCACAAGAAAAAAAGTCTTCATGGCAGATTTGGTCAGTGGCGGCCAGTATTGCGGTCTTGCTTGTAGCTGCCTATTTTTTGCTAAGGGGTCCGCAACACAAACAGCCAGAATTGGCTCGCACAGAAAAGATGCAGGTCCCAGTTGCAGTGCAAGATACCAACACAAAAGGGATGCCCTCACCAGCACCTACGGTACCTGAAAAGCCTGTCAACCAGAAGACGATAGAAGTAGCACAAACACACCCACTTAATAAGAAAAACAGCCCTTCGGCTGTTCAAAAGAAAGTCATGCAGCAGCCAGAGTCTTTGGAAAATCTATTGGCCGCCTTGACGGATGAAGAAGTGGCAGAATTAGCCGCCCTCGCAGAAACAGAAGCTTACACCTACGAAGAAACCTTACTATAATGATGAACACACTTTTAAAGAACTTGTTGATCTGCGCCGGTTTGCTGCTAACCTTAGCGGCGCAAGGCCAAGACCTCAAAAACAATCCCCGTTTACAAGAGCGGCTCCTGCAAGTAAAGCTGCGCGAAATCCAGAAAACCCTCATGCTAAGCGATGATAAAATGAAAGCGCTTACGCCCATTTACAAACGGTATGACAATGAGATAACCACCATCCACAAAAACCGGCAAGTTAAAGGGCAAGGCACCAACATCAACAACCTTACCTCAGAAGAAGCTGACAAACTGGTGGTGCAGCAATTAGACAATGCCGTGAAAATGAGCACCGTCCGGAAAAACTACTACTCAGAATTCAAGACCGTTTTGACGCCGCAGCAGGTAATGGCCATGTTCAGGGCCGAGGCGCAGATACGCCGCCGCGTGATGATGGAAATGAGACGCCGCCTAGAAAATAGAACCAAGTAAGTTTTTAAAATGGCACGTCCCCGTTTTTAGGCTGATTTCTGAAAATCAGCCTAAAAACGGGGACGTGCCATGAAAAGCTATCTAATTAAATTGACGGTATAGCCGAAGCCGTGGCGGTTTGGGCTTTGGCCGTTGGTTTTTTTGCTAGTTTATAAGGGGTCTGCGGCAATGCTAACAGAGGAAGGTTGCTGCCAAAGGCCAATTGCGCAGAAACGCTGTGGTGGAAAAGGGCCTCTAACCAATTGCGTTTCTCAATGGCTACCGCCAGCAGTTGCACCGGGTTTTCGCGGGTGTATTGTTTAATGCCTGCCAGAACAGAAGCGGCTTTCACTTGCTTGATCTGCACTGCCAGGTTGGTGTGCTGCGTGGCAATCTCTTGAATGACCTGCCCGTCTGCTACAATGTTCAACTGCTCTTCGGCTTGCACGTTTAAAACGTCAATCTCTGGTTGGAACGGAGCCACCAACGGGAAAAGCTGTTGCAAGAATACTTGCTCTTCTTTCTCAAAATCAGAAGCATAGGCTACCTTTTGCAGACCAGTGTATTTAGCCGTGGCCGGAACCACCAGCACCGGGCAGTGTACCTGTTGCATAATAGTCAAGGCGTTGGTGCCCACCAGTTTTTGCAATAGCCCAGTAGCACCTTTGGTGCCCATCACAATCATGTCTACTTGGTACTGCACGGCCAGTTTGCCCAAGCATTGGTACAATGGGCCTTCCTCACAAAACGTCTCCACCTCAAACCTGAAGCCATTCTCCAGACGCAGGGTCTTAGACAGTTTTTCCAGTTCATGCAGGTACGCTTCTTTCAAGGCCACCTGCGGGTTGATAACGCCTACTTCGGCGGGAGCGATGCCCGTTGGGAACGGAAGCGCATGGACCAAGATCAATTTTCCTCTCACCTCAGAAGCAAGCTGAGCAGCATAGGCAATGGCGTTAAGGGCATTGGGAGAGAAGTCGGTGGGCGTAAGGATGGTTTTCATACATTTGATAGTTTGGTGCGGACTGTTACAGATCTGCCTGTAACACAATACAAATGTACCGGCGGCACCCTTTCAAAATGATGAGCTTGCATACCCGTCTAAATGATGTTTGTCATCTTCTTCCCAGCCATTTGAAAAGGCAGTTCACCGTTGCACCGGTTTTGCCCTGTTTTCCAGAAAAAAGGCCAAAAACGATGCGTAAGCATCTAGAAGGAGAGAGCGATTAATAGCATAAGCAAATGCCACCTCGGGAGAATTGTAAGGTGGTTGGTTAACAAGCCGGCCTTGAAAGTGGTATACCGGTAGATACCTTCTGGTTTGGACCGAACTAGGAGGTTGGCGCGCATTCCGGACTTATCTGCCGTACCTTTGCCTTTTCCCCTATTTAACATGACACGCAAACAGCATTTCTATATCATCTTAATCTTGGGGGCGCTGTGTACGGTCAGTCCGTTTTCCATTGACATGTATCTGCCGGGGTTTCCTGCCATTGCCCAAGACCTGAATACCACCATCTCACAGGTCCAGCTTTCGCTCACCGCGTATTTAATTGGCATTTCTGCGGGGCAGTTGTTGTATGGGCCATTGTTGGACCGCTACGGACGCAAACGGCCCTTGTACGCGGGCATGTTGTTGTACATTCTGGCTTCTATCGGCTGCGCCTTTACCAATTCTGTGGATGCCTTGATTGCCATGCGCTTTTTGCAGGCCATAGGTGGTTGCGCTGGCATGGTAGCGGCGCAGGCGTATGTTCGGGATTTGTTCCCAGTCAAGGAAACGGCCAAGGTTTTCTCTACCCTTACGCTGGTTATTGCGGTGTCACCTATGGTGGCGCCTACAGTGGGCGGTTACGTGACGGCTGCGTTTGGCTGGCATGCAGTGTTTGTCATCCTGGCCCTCATCACCGCTCTTATTTTGTTGGGTATTTACTTTGTATTGCCTCAGGGGAAACCGGCAGACCCGTCCATGTCGCTTAAACCCAAGGCAGTGCTGTCTAACTTTTGGTTGGTATTGAGAAATCCGCAGTTTCTGGTGTACAGTCTGGTGGGTGGCATAGCGGCGGCGGCACCCTTCGCCTACATTGCCGGGTCTCCAGACGTGTTCATGAACATTTACAAAGTAAGTGAGCAGCAGTATGGCTGGATCTTCGCGATTTTGTCTGTGGCCTTGATAGGCTCCCCGCAGCTGAACCACCTCTTTTTGCGCCGTTATACCAGTGAGCAAATCATAAAAGCCGGACTGCTGTATCAAACGGTGGTGGGTGCCTTTTTGGTGTATGGCGTCTACGCTGATTGGTATTCCATTACCGGTTTACTGATCCTGCTGTTCCTATTTTTGAGCGGGCAGGGTTTGACCAGCCCCAACTCATCTGCACTGTCCTTGGCGCCCTTCGCGCGGCATGCAGGGAGTGCTGCTGCCTTGATGGGCAGTCTGCGCATGGGCGTGGGCGCCATGGTGTCGGCGGCGGTGAGCTTGCTGCACAACGGCACCGCGCTGCCCATGGTGCTGGTGATGGGACTGTGCACCGTAACGGGTCTAGCCATCTTGTTTATTGGTGGTAACGTCATCAAACGGCGCTTGGACAAAGCCATTGAGGAAGAAGTAGCCCCCGAGCCTAGTTTATAGATGCTAGCCAAACGTCCCGTTTTTGGCCTGTTTTCCAGAAACCAGGCCAAAAACGGGTGGCTTGCCCTTTACAAATCTCCCTAAGGTATTGACCCAAAACGCCTAGGTTGTATCTTGCCGCTTCTGCCATTTCACCCATTCAGTCTGTGCCCATGAAAATACTGCTCATTGAAGATGAACCCAAAGTAAGCGCCTTTATCAAGAAAGGCCTGGAGGAGCAGACCTATGAGGTGGAACTGGCCTATGACGGTTTTTATGGCGCCAAGCTGGCTTTGGAAAATGAATACGCGCTGGTGATTCTGGACGTGATTCTGCCGCGCATGAACGGGGTAGAGGTATGTAAAACTATTCGGCAGCAAAATCAAACCTTGCCCATTCTCATGCTCACCGCCCTGGGTAGCACAGATGATAAGATTCTAGGGTTGGACTCGGGTGCGGATGATTACTTGGTCAAGCCGTTTGAGTTTCAGGAGCTGTTGGCCAGGATTAGGGCTTTGACGCGTCGGGTGCAGGAAGGTGTTTCCAGTGAGGTGTTGCAATTGGCAGATTTGGAACTGGACGTCCAAAAGAAAACCGTGACCCGCAGTGGCGTGCCCATCTCATTGACAGCGCGTGAGTTTGCACTCTTGCAGTACCTTTTGCGCAATAAGGAGCGCGTCGTGTCCAGGGTAGATATTATTGAGCAAGTCTGGGAAACGTCTTTTGACACGGGCAGCAACGTGATAGACGTGTACATCAATTTTTTGCGCAAGAAGGTAGACAAAGATTTTTCGCCCAAACTGATTCATACGCTGGTGGGCATGGGCTATGTGTTAAAGGAGATGGAATAGGCCATGAAAATCAAAACCAAACTGATGCTCCAGTTTTCGGCGATCATTGCTGGAATATTGTTGCTCTTCTGCGTAACGGTCTATTACTTCAGCTCGCTGTCCAGAAAGAACGATTATGACGGCCGTATCTTAAACAGAGCCTATGCCACGGCCCACTTTGTGCTAGACGCAGACACCGTGAGTGAACAGCAGCATGCCCTGGACCAGCGGCTCTATTACCAGATGCTGCCCCGCGAGATGGTGCGCGTCTATGACCATACCCAGAAACTGCTATTCGCGGAAGGAGAAGGGAAACTGAACATCTCACCAGCATTTTTGCAACAGGTGCTAGAGAACGGCGAGGTGCGGGAAGTGCGCGGCGACCGTCAGGTGGTAGGCATCAGGTACATGCACCGCAACAAGCCGCACCTCATCATTGCCTCCTCCATTGACTTATACAACCTGAGCACCCTGGAGAACCTGTTAACCATTTTGGTCTCTGGGTTTGTGGCGGCCATGGTGGTGGTGGTGGTGACAGGCTGGATTTTTGCGCGCGCCGCGCTAAGACCTTTCTTAAAAGTGGTTTCTGAGGTGGAGAAAATTAATGCCTCAGATTTGTCTTTGCGTGTGTCACAGGCCCAAGGCGCAGATGAGGTGGCTCAATTGGCGCAGACCTTCAATAAAATGCTGGATCGCATTGAGATTGCCTTTGAGGCCCAGCGCACGTTTGTATACAGCGCCTCGCATGAGTTGCGCACACCGCTCACGGCCATGATAGGCGAGTTGCAGGTAGCCCTCATGAAAGACCGCGAAGCCCCAGAATACAAGCGCGTGCTGCAGTCTACCCTAGAAGACGCCCATCTACTGGCCCAGCTTTCCAACGGGTTACTGCAAATGGTGCAGGCCAGCACAGACTCCTCAAAGATACCCATGGCAGCGTTGCAGATGGATGAACTGGTGTGGCAGGCCTGCTCAGAAGCCAAGAAACGATCTCCCTCCATCATGCTGGACGTGCAGTTTGAGAACATGCCCGAAGATGAGAAAGAACTGCAGGTCTGGGGCAATGATGCGCTCCTGCTCATTGCCGTGGTGAACGTCTTGGAGAATGCCAGCAAGTTTTCTGTGAAAGACGCGCCAATAGCCGTTTCCATTGAAGTGCAGCACCGTGACCTGATCTTAAAAGTGCGTGACCAAGGCATAGGTATGACGCCCGAAGATGTGCGCAAAGTGTTTGTGCCTTTTTTCAGGGCCGAGAACGTGCGCGACATCTCGGGCCACGGCATTGGTCTGCCCTTGGCTGAGAAGATTATCAAACTGCACCGCGGCTCCATCCTGGTGAATTCCCAAGTAAACAAGGGCACCGAGGTGATTCTTTCCTTTCCTAAGCTGCATCAAGTCTATCAGCTTTAAAACCGTTTTTGGCTTGTTTTCTGGAAATCAGGCTAAAAAACGGCACCAACTATTTTTTTCATTTTAATCGAATTTTAATCTGGCTTTAATTCGGTCTTAATCTCCCTGCTTCACCTTTGTAGCATAAACTGGCTATGTGGGCGCCTGCCCTGTATCCTTTTACATTCTACAACACTGTGAAGAAGGGACTATGAAAGAAAAAAAACTATTTGATTCTATTGGAAAAGACCTGTCGGCGGGGTTAGTGGTATTCTTGGTGGCTTTGCCGCTGTGTTTGGGTATCTCCTTGGCCTCTGGGGCACCGCTTTTCTCTGGCTTGATTGCCGGCGTGATTGGTGGCTTGGTGGTGTCGTGGGCAAGTGGCTCACAGCTAAGCGTGAGTGGTCCAGCCGCCGGTTTGACGGTCATCGTCGTAAACGGGATTGCCCAGATGCAAACATTTGAGGCCTTTTTGGCAGCCGTGGTTCTGGCAGGTGTCATCCAAGTGGTATTAGGTTATTTAAAGGCCGGTATAATAGGGCTTTACTTCCCGTCCTCGGTAATTAAAGGGATGTTGGCGGCCATTGGTCTTATCCTTATCTTAAAGCAGATCCCTCACTTTTTAGGCGCCGATGAAGACTTCTTGGGCAACCTGGATTTCTTGCAGTCTGATGGTCGCAACACCTTCTCTGAGATTGGTTACGCGTTTAGTCAGTTGCAGGTAGGTTCTTTGGTGGTGGGCTTGGTTTCCTTGGCGGTCATCCTGCTGTGGGAGCGCCCGTTCATGCAAAAAATCAAAGCCTTTAAGTTGGTGCCTGGTGCCTTGATTGCGGTGGTGTTGTCTATTGGCTTAAACTTTCTTTTCCAGAATTCGCTCCCCACCTTGGCCATTGCCAAAACGCATTTGGTGCAATTGCCAGAAATCACTAGCCCGGCCACGCTTCTGGCAGAACTTAGATTCCCAGACTTCTCAGTACTAACAAGTCCAGCCGTCTACATGTTGGCCTTTACGCTGGCCATTGTAGCTAGTTTGGAAAGCTTGCTCAGCGTGGAAGCCGTAGATAAGTTGGATCCGCACAAACGTCACACTCCCACCAACCGTGAATTGAAAGCCCAGGGTTTGGGTAACATTTTGAGCGGCCTTATTGGGGGTATTCCCTTAACGGCGGTGATTGTGCGTAGCTCTGCCAACGTAAATGCCGGTGGGCAAACAAAGCTGTCCAGCTTCTTCCATGGCATATTCTTGTTGATGAGTATTCTGTTCCTGACGGACGTCCTGCAATATGTGCCATTGGCGGCGTTGGCTGCCGTGCTGCTTGTAGTAGGGTTTAAACTCACCAAGCCTGCTTTGTACCAAGGACAATGGAAGTTAGGGATGGATCAGTTCCTGCCTTTTATCATCACCATTTTAGCCATTCTCTTTACAGACTTGTTAAAAGGTATCTCCATTGGTTTGGTGGTAGGCATTTTCTACATCTTAAAAGCCAATTACAAAACGCCTTACTTCTTCCATAAAGTGGTAGGGCGTGAAGGCGAGCGGATTCACATCAAGCTGAGTGAGAACGTGACTTTCTTGAACAAGGCCAGTGTGGCCTTGACCTTGCATCACCTGCCGGCAGACAGTGACGTGTTGATTGACGGTTCTTCCTCTACCTACATTGACTATGACGTCCTGGAAGCCATTGAAGATTTTAAAACGGTAGCCGCCGAAAAAGATATCAGGTTAACCTTGCGTGATATCCCCTCTGTTACTGCCTCAAATGTTCACTAAAACAATAAAACAATATGGAAGCACTTCATAATAATGACAAGCCTTTGCACCCAGACATGGAGCGTATTTTTAAAGGCAACCGTGATTGGGTAGAAAGCAAAAAGCAGAACGACCCTGGTTTCTTTGAGCGGTCTGCGCAAGGGCAGGCCCCCAAGTATTTGTTCATTGGTTGTTCAGACAGCCGCGTGCCGGCCAGCCACATCTCTGGCACTGCGCCCGGTGAGATGTTTGTGCACCGCAACATTGCCAACATGGTGGTGCACACAGATGTGAACCTACTGTCTGTGTTACAGTATGCCGTTGAGGTTTTAAAAGTAAAACACATCATGGTGGTGGGTCACTACGGATGCGGCGGCGTAGCAGCGGCTATC
Source organism: Rufibacter sp. DG15C (assembly GCF_001577755.1). NCBI lineage: Bacteria > Pseudomonadati > Bacteroidota > Cytophagia > Cytophagales > Hymenobacteraceae > Rufibacter > Rufibacter sp. DG15C. The sequence continues at coordinate 4,005,195 of NZ_CP010776.1, read as the reverse complement.
AGTGACAAGCAATTTGGCTTGATTGACAACTGGCTCACCAACATCAAAGACGTGATCAGGTTGCATGAAGACGAGTTTCATGACCTGGAGGATGAAGACCAGCGCTTCAGAAGATTGGTGGAGTTGAACGTGATTGAGCAGGTCATCAACTTGTCTAAAACGTCCATCATCCAGAATGCTATGAAAAACGAGGAGCCGCCTCAATTACATGGCCTGGTGTATGACATCCATGACGGCATCCTTCACAACCTCAACGTGCAGACTAAAATGATCAAGCGTTTTGAGCACATCTACGGAATGCAATAATTACCCATACATGTTGGTCCACAAAAAAGCCCCGCTAAGGTTAGCGGGGCTTTTTTTATTAAGCATCTGATACGTTACCAGCCTGGAGTGTTAGCTCCAGAACCGTAGTTATAAGGAGGTCCGCCCGCAGAAGAACGGTTGTCATTGTCATAACGACGGTTGTCATTGCCTCTATCATCTTCATCACCAGCTATGCTGTTCCAGACGTCTTTAATGCCGTGGCCAATGCGCTCAAAGAATCCTTCTTCTTGGTCATTGTCATTGCGGTTAAAGTTGTCACGGTGCTGGCTATAGCGGTCCTGCTCATACTGGTTACCCATGGTGCTTCTGTTGAAGTTGCTTGGGTGGCTGTAATCCTCTGAGTAACGGTTCTCATTGGCATTGCCGTGGCTGTACTGAGGATAGTCATGGTCGGTGTCACCCATCCAGTTGGCGTGTCCGGTTGTTCTGTTGCCAGAAGGACCGCTGTACTGATTGGTGTTTAGAGACGTGTAGCTGCGGTCATGGTCTGTGTAGCCTAATCCACCGCGGTTCTCTACATTCTGTCCCATGCCGTAGCCTCTGGATGGCTGGTTATGAGAAGAGCCTGAGCCATATCCTCCGTAAGAAGAAGATCCGCTTTGTCCGTAAGAAGATCCACCGTAGTTAGAAGGAGTGTGTGAAGATCTGCCGTATTGCGAGGTGCTTCCGTAGCCACTGTGTCCTTGGCTGGAGGAGCCAGAACCATAGTTAGAAGAACCAGAACCAGATCCGTAGTTAGAAGATCCCTGGAAGTCATTGGTTGAGCCAAAGTTGCCATAGGCATTTCCTCTGTCCATGGCGCCGCCGGTTGGGTTACTGCCAGAAGAAGAGCCAGCGTAGCCAGATCTGGCGCCGCCATACGTACCTATGTTAGAAGAACGGGTTGAGCCGGCGCCTTGGCTAGAATTGCCTTGTCCGTATGATGAAGAACCGTAGCTAGAGCCGCTTGGCGAAGAGCCGTATGATCCTGAGGAGCTGCTTCCAGACTGGCCATAGTTTCCTCTCTGCTGAGAAGATCCGTAACCAGATCCTTGTGACGATCCATAGTTAGAAGAGGTGCCTCTATTGGAAGAGCCAGAACCGTAAGAGCCGTAGCCTCCTTGGTGGCTGCTTCCCTGGCCATAGCTTCTAGAGTCACCGTGTTGAGAGGAACCATAGCCGCCTTGGCCAGAGCTGTAATTGGATGAGCCGGTTCCGCCTTGGTTTTGCATGGAGTGTCCGCTCCAGCCGCTGGTGTGGCCTTGCTGGCTTCCTTGTGTTTGGTTGCCACCGTAGTTAGAAGATTGACTGCTATATGGGCTTTCGCTGCTGCGGCTAGAAACGCCGCTGTGGCCGTGGTAATCTGGAGTGCCTTGGCCCTCCTCACGGTTGCCTAAGCTACCCCAATGTTGACGACTTGAATTCTCATGACCTGAACGATACGTGTTGAAAGTATCATAACCAGAATGCTCTCGATTTCTCATAGTGTATGTTAGTTTAAGGTGAATGATGGTTTCTTACTAGCCTTACAGGGCCGTAGAAACTAATACGAGGGTAGAAAGCAGGGGTTAATGGATATGTGCAAAATATTCTCTATTTCCTTGGGGTGAACAGTTAGTGTTTGTGTAGGTAATAGCTTGTAATTTAGATAGTAGTGAGTTTAGAATTTTGATGGTTAAAATGTGTTTGTATAGTAATAGTTCTATATCTGGATGCATGCGTTAAGGCTGGTTCATGCGGGTAAAAATGCGTATCTTTGAGATTCGTTTTTGACCTCTTTTTACTAGAATACCTTGAAAGTCTGCATTGCCGAAAAACCCAGCGTAGCCCGTGAAATTGCCCATGTGATTGGAGCCAATAGCCGGAAAGACGGTTATTTTGAAGGCAACGGCTACCAGGTCACCTGGACGTTCGGGCACTTCTGCCAGCTCAACGAGCCAGATGATTACAATCCCCACTGGAAGCGCTGGCACCTGCCAGACCTGCCGTTGGTGCCTGAGAAGTTTGACATCAAACTCATTCAGAACAAAGGGGTAGCGCAGCAGTTCAAGGTCATCAAAAAACTGATTGACGGTGCAGACGAAGTCATCAACTGCGGGGATGCCGGGCAGGAGGGAGAAGTAATCCAACGTTGGGTCTTGCACCAGGCACGCTGCCGCAAACCCGTCAAGCGATTATGGATTTCCTCCTTGACCGAAGAGGCCATCAGACAAGGCTTTTCCAAGCTGCGCGACGGCAAGGAGTTTGACCAGCTGTACCAGGCCGGCAGAAGCCGCGCCATTGGTGATTGGCTCCTGGGCATCAACGCCACGCGCCTTTTCACATTGAAGTACGCGCAGGGCCGGCAGCTGCTTTCGCTGGGCCGTGTGCAGACGCCCACCCTCGCCATGATTGTGCAGCGCCACCTGGAGATTCTCAACTTCAAGCCCGAGCCGTTTTATGAATTGAAGACCGTCTACCGCGACGTGACGTTCAGCAGCACCAACGGCCGTTTCAAGGACGAGGAAAAGGCGATGGCCATTCTGGAGCAGATCAAGCCTTCAGAGTTTGAAATCAAAGACGTAGAAACCAAGAAAGGCACGGAGAGTTCGCCTAGGTTGTTTGACTTGACTTCTCTGCAGGTGGAGTGCAACAACAAGTTTGGCATGTCGGCAGACGAGACGCTCAAGACAGTGCAAAGCCTTTATGAGAAGAAAGTGGTGTCCTATCCAAGGGTGGACACCACTTACCTGCCAGACGACATTTATCCTAAAATTCCGAACATCTTAAGTGGCTTGCGCGAGTACAGCCACCTGACGCAGGAACTGCAGGGCAAGAAGATCAGAAAATCTGCCAAGGTCTTCAATAACAATAAAGTCACTGACCACCACGCCATCATACCCACGGGCGCGGCGGCGGGCAATCTATATGGCACCGAGGCCAAGGTGTTTGACCTGGTGGCCAAACGGTTCATCGCCGCATTCTACCCAGACTGTATTGTGAGTAACACGGTGGTGAACGGTGAGGCGGCCAACCACGCATTCCGGGCCAAAGGCAAGCAGATTCTGGAACCCGGCTGGCGCGTAGTCTATGCCCAGGAAGAAACCAAAACCCCAGCCAAACCAACTACACCAAAAACTACGGCAGAAGGAGAGGAGAAGGAAGAAGAACTAGCGGTATTGCCACATTTTGACGCCGGCGAGCGCGGCCCACACGCGCCCTTGCTGGAACGTAAGATGACCAGCCCGCCCAAAGACTACACCGAGGCGACCTTACTGCGCTCCATGGAGACGGCGGGCAAGCAAGTGGACGATGACGAGTTAAAAGAAGCCCTCAAGGAAAACGGCATTGGTAGGCCTTCTACGCGCGCGGCCATTATTGAGACGCTCTTCAAACGCAATTATATTAGAAAAGAGAAGAAAAAAATCCTACCCACCCAGACCGGCATCGACCTGATACAAGTGATTAGAAACCCCACTCTAAAATCTGCCGAGATGACCGGGCAATGGGAGAAGAAGCTGCGCCAGATAGAGGCCGGCGAGTTTGAGGCCACAGAGTTTCTACGCGAGCTGCAGCAGTTGGTGGAAGAGATGGTGCAGGAGGTAAAGCAGGACCGCTCGTCGGTGACCTTGCAGCCCATGGAAGCGGCTAAACCCGCGGCCAAAGAACCCGCCAGAAAAGAGCCGAAACCCAAAAAAGAGGCCAAAAACGGAACCTCCTCCACGGTAGGGTTAGGGGCGTGCCCTGTCTGCAAAACCGGCCACGTAGTCAAGGGCAGCCAGGCCTACGGCTGCGCCCGCTATAAGGAGGGCTGCCAGTTCAGGCTGCCTATGACCTGGCTGGGGAAACTGCTCACCGAGAAGCACGTGCAGGCTCTCCTTAAAAAGGGAAAAACCCCGGTCATCAAAGGCTTGGTGGACCCTACCTCCGGCGAAAAACTGGATGCCGCCGCGGTGCTAGACGGTGCCTTTGGGCTGCAACCAGACAAGGCCGAGCCCAAGGTGAAAAATCCATCTGTCTGGATCTGCCCCAAGTGCCAGCAGGGCCAAATGCTGAAGGGCAAGAGCGCCTATGGCTGCAGCCGGTTCAGGGAGGGGTGCCAATTTGTGGTGCCATTTGAATTGCACGGCCGCACGCTCAATGAGAGCCACATTGCCGCGCTCATCCTCAAAGGCAAGACCGGCAAGATCAAAGGCTTCATCTCGCCTAAAACCGGCAATAGCTTTGACGCCGCCTTAAAGTTGAACGAGGAGTTTAAAGTAGTCTATCTGTTTGACTAAAATCGGCACCCGTTTTGAACGCATCAAATTGAGTGTCCCGTTTTCGGCCTGTTTTCCGGAAAGCAGGCCGAAAACGGAACTAGAAACAACCGCTTCCAATTCCGTATAACCGCTAAACCAACTCTGGTACTGGTATGCAACCCATCGGCAAAACTTTGGTCATCATTGGCGGCATTCTCTTGGTTGTGGGCTTGGTCCTTTGGCTGTTAGGTTCGCGTATGGACTGGTTTGGCCGCCTGCCCGGCGACGTGCGCGAGGACCGGCCGGGCTTCAAAGTCTTCGCGCCGTTTACCACCATGCTGCTATTGAGTATTCTGGTGAGTTTGGTGCTTTGGCTGGTGCGGCGTTTCTTTGGATAAATTCTCGCACTTTTCTTTCACTTACTTCATCTTTTACATGATGCAACTGAAAGACAGGCGCTGGTAGACCCATAGAAATCATGTTCTTTATCCTCTCCAAGCTGTTGCAGTATTTCACCTCGCCGTTTCTCTGGATCATGGCGTTTTTCGTTTTTGGCCTGTTTTCCCGGAATCAGGTGAAAAAGCGATGGGCATTCAGGATTGGCTTGGTCTTGCTGTTCTTCTTTTCTAATCCCTTTATCTCTAATGAGGTCTGGCTAGCCTGGGAGCCCGAGGCAGTGCTGATGAAAGACGTGAAAACCTATGACGCTGCCATTGTCCTCACCGGCGTGACTGAGCCTAACCGTTCCCCGCATGACCGGGTGCATTACCAAGAAGGCGCCGAGCGGATTCTGGATGCCGTGCAGCTCTACAAGATGGGCAAGGTCAAAAAAATCATCATCTCGGGTGGGTCGGGGGCTATTAAAAATGTAGCCAGAACTGAGGCCGAAAGCCTGCAGCAGACCGCGCTGTTTGCTGGCGTCCCGCAGCAGGACATCTTGCTAGAGCAGCTCAGCAAGAACACCAGAGAGAACGCCCAATTCACCAAGGAACTGCTGGGCCAGCACCCAGAAGTTCAGAAGCTGCTATTGATCACCTCGGCGTTTCATATGCGGCGCGCTCAGGGCTGTTTTGAAAAAGTGGGCCTGACCTTCGACACGTTTCCCGCCGACTTTCAGACCCACGATAGAAGTTTCCACCTAGACGATCTACTCATCCCCACCGCCGAAGCCCTGCGCGACTGGACCCGCATCATCCATGAGTGGGTAGGGGTGATCACCTACAAGCTACTAGGCTATTCCTGAGGCGTGCTAAGCCAGATGGTTTTCTGGTTTACAAATTCCCGGATGCCCACATAAGAAAGCTCCCGGCCGTACCCAGATTTCTTGATGCCCCCAAACGGCAGGGCCGGGTCAGAGGCCACCATGGCGTTCACAAACACGGCGCCGGCCTCTACTTTCCTGGCCAGTTCCTGCCCGCGCTTTAGGTCCTTGGTCCAAATGGAGCCTCCCAGCCCGAAGGGAGAATCATTGGCAATGCGTACGGCGTCTTCGGCATCCTTCGCTATAAACACCAAGGCCACCGGCCCGAAGAATTCCTCTTCATAGGCGGGATTTCCTTTCTCAATGTTTGTCAAAATAGCCGGATGGAACACCGCACTGTCCTTGTCTTCCTGACCGCCTTTGAGTAGGAGTTGAGCGCCAGCTTTCACAGAGCGCTCCACTTGGTCGGTGAGTTCCTGGGCCAGGTCCACTCTGGCCAGCGGTCCGTAGTCAATTCCTTCGTCTGATAAAGGGTCGCCGGTTTTCAGTTTTTGCATCTTTTCAGAAAAGGAGGCCATAAACGGCTCGGCGATGGATTTTTCTATAATAAAACGCTTGGCAGCAATGCAGCTTTGGCCGGTGTTGATGAGGCGGGCCTGCACGGCTTTCTCCGCTGTGGCCTCTATGTCCGCGTCTGCCAGCACAATGAATGCATCTGAGCCGCCCAGTTCCAGCACGGTTTTCTTGATTTCTCTTCCGGCGGTAGAGGCCACGGTGGCGCCGGCGCCCTCACTGCCCGTCAGCGTCACGGCCTTGATGCGCGGGTCCTTGATAAGCGTCTCCACTTCTTTAGACCCGATGAGCAAGGACTGGAAACACCCTTTCGGGAAGCCGGCTTTCTCAAACACTTCCTGGATTGCCAGTGCGCACTGTGGAACGTTGGAGGCATGCTTTAAAATACCCACGTTTCCCGCCATCAGGGCCGGCGCGGCAAACCGGAAGACCTGCCAGAACGGAAAATTCCAGGGCATAACGGCTAGTACCGCGCCCATGGGCTCATAGCTGATGAAGCTGCGGGTAGCGGCGGTGACTATGTCCTCGTCCTGCAAAAATTCCTGGGCATGCTCTGCGTAATAGTGGCAGACCTTGGCGCATTTCTGCACCTCGGCGCGGGCTTGTGCTAGAGGCTTACCCATTTCCAAGGAGATCAGGCGGGCGTAATGCTCCGTGTTGCCGTCCAGCTCGCTGCCGGCTTTGTGCATGAGCTGGGCGCGGAGCATAAAGTCTGAGGTCCTCCAGTTGTCAAAGGTCTCTTGGGCGGTCTGCAATGCCTGCTCAATGGCTTGTGGGGTGGCCGGAGCGAAGTCTTTGACAACTTGGTTGGTATAAGGATTGATGGTTTGGATGGGCATGGCTGACGGTTTAAATTATTTAGGAAGAAACTACGTATTAATAACTAATCTTTTCTTGGTGGTAGCGTATAGGTACCTACCTAAACTTTTGGGCTGGGTTATGTTTAAACAAATCTACTTTTTGTAGGTTAAGATGTAACCACTGGGATTAAATATCCCTTTCCCTTTTTTCTTCATACTTGGTTTATGTATTATTGCTACGCTTAACGCCATATTGTTTTTGGAGACTACAGTAAAAAATGATTCTGAGGAAGTTCTAGTAGAGCGGTTGAGGGCGCGGGACCAGAAGGCCATCGCGCTGCTTTACAAAAACTACTCCGCTGCTTTGTACGGCGTGATCCTGCGCATAGTCAAGGTAGAAGAAGTAGCAGAAGACGTACTGCAGGAAAGCTTCGTGAAAATCTGGTCTTCCTTTGACAGCTATGACGCGCAAAAAGGCAGGTTGTTCACCTGGATGCTCAACATTAGCCGGAATCTGGCCATTGATAAAATCCGGTCCAAACAATATCGCGTAAGTTCAAAAACAGACCCCATGGAGGATGCCACCACCGGGGGAATGGTCAGTAGCGACGGCATTAGACCCGATCATATTGGAATCAAGGAAATCACGGAGAAACTCATCCCAGACCAGAAAGTCATCATTGATATGATGTACTTCGGCGGCTATACCCAGACAGAGGTAGCCGAAACCTTGAACATTCCATTAGGCACAGTCAAAACGCGCGCCCGCATGGCCATTAAGACGTTGGCCAAACTAATAAAATAGCGTTGAACACACAGGAGTACATAGAGTCCGGGATTCTGGAAGTGTATGCAGCCGGAGGGCTGACAGACACGGAACGTGCAGATGTGGACCGTATGGCCTTGCAGTACCCAGCCGTGAAGGCCGCGCTGGAAGAGGCGCACCTGGCCATTGAGGCCTATGCGCTGCAGCATGCCCAAACTCCGCCCGCTTACCTGCAGGACAGAATCCTGCAGCAAATCCAAAACATGGAGAGCTCCCAAGCCATCGCTTCGGTGGAAAATAATTTGACTGAGCAACCTGCCCAACAAGCTACCGCTAACGCCTCTGAGGCGAAGGTGATTTCTATGGAGGAGGCTTTTTTCAACGCCCGCAAGAAATCTACGCCCGAGCGGCTGCGCGTGGCGGCCATGCTGCTGCTTTTGATGAGCGCGGCCACTAACTTTTACTTGTATTTCCAGTGGAAGGACTCTGAGCAGGAGTTGGCCATTGCCCAGCAATCGGTTAAGCAGTACGCTTATGAGACCAGCCAGCTGGAGTACCGCACAGACCGCACCGAGAATTTTCTGGCCGTGGTGCGTGATCCGCAGACCCAATCCATCCCTTTGAAAGGGACGCCGCAACATGCCGCCGCCGCCGCCAAGGTTTTCTGGAACCAGGAAACCAAGGAAGTATTCATAGACCCGGCCTCGCTTCCCAAAGCCCCGAGTGACAAGCAGTACCAGTTGTGGGCCTTGGTGGACGGCAAACCCGTAGACGCCGGCGTAATTGCCGCCTCCACAGATGCCCTTCTCCGCATGAAAACCATTGAGAAGGCACAGGCCTTCGCGGTAACGTTAGAGCCCAAAGGTGGCAGCGTGAATCCAACCCTAGATGCCATGTACGTAATGGGCGCTATCTAAGAAAAACGTTTTCGGGCTGTTTTCTGGGGAATACGCTGAAAACAGTTTCCCTTTTAAATAAGAAGCACTGATAGTTATAAATGCCAGATCCTGCCTTGCCGTTTACTTGCAAGGCAGGATCTGGCATTTATCGTTGATATCATTAGGGTATAGGCGGCGTTACCTTTTGCTCAGGTTATATATAGATATTTTTCCTTTCTTTTGGCCGGGAAAAGTTAACATAGAATCACCTTCTCTCAAGAACTTACTACCTACTAAGCGTGTTTCTATCTTGGTCAAAAAGCCCTTATACATTACATGAAAAAATACTTAGATACTGCCACTTTAGATTTTGTCAGAGACTTAAGAAAAAACAACAACCGCGAATGGTTTGCTGAGAACAAGGCAAGGTATGAGGCGGCTAAAAACGACTTCATCGCTTTCCTAGAAACTCTGCTTCCGGCAATGGCCGCGTTTGAGCCGGCGGTGGCTAACCAGCAGCCCAGGGATTTGATGTTCAGGATTTACCGTGATGTGCGTTTCTCCAATGACAAGCGTCCCTACAAAGATCATATCTGCGCTTACATGGCGGACGGCGGAAGGAAGACCATCAACCCGGGTTTTTACCTGCATATAAGCCCAGACAACCAGTCATTTCTGGCCGGTGGGGTTTGGATGCCGCCCGCTCCAGAACTTAAGGCCATTAGGCAGGAGATTGACTACAATTGGCAGGAGCTACAGGACTTGGTAGCGGCGCCTTCATTTCAGAAATACTTTAAGGGCCTGGGCGGCGATAAGCTTAAAACTACCCCCAAAGGTTATGACAGTGAAAATCCGGCAATTGATTTGCTGCGGCATAAGAGTTGGAACGCCAGCCACATGTTCACAGATGCAGTGGTCACTAGCCCTCAATTCTTTGATGAATGCCTAGCTGTGATGCAGGCTGTGAAACCGGTGAACGATTTTTTCATGCGTCCCATGCAAGAACTCAAAGCCGAAACCGTGTAAACCGTTTTCGGGCTATTTTCTGGAAAATAAGCCAAAACAAATTATCCAAGCCGCCTCCCTTAGGAATAGGGGAGGCCGGCTTGTTTTATAAAGAAACCGATTGCCAACAAAAGAAGGAATGGAGCTGAAATAGTTGTGCTTGGTCAGATTAGTACCATAGCGTTACCTCCTGATGAGGTTCCTCTTGTTGTTTGTTGATGTTTGGACAAAAGCGGACGCTTGCGCCATGTTGAGAGGAACCTATGTTAGATTCATTTATAATCACTCAATGTTAGAATTCCTTGAGACATCTAATTGGAATGTCAGTGGTTATATAAATATGTTAAACAAAAATAGGTAATCCATGTAGGTTGAATACTAAGCGGTCCGGCGTTTTCGGGCTACTTTCTAAAAAGTAGCCCGAAAACGCCGGACCGCTGTCCTTATGTTAAGTTTTGTCTTAAGGTTGTTTGTATAGCACGCCGCCTTTCATGACCAGCCTTACTTTTCTGGTAGCTGAAATATCCTGCAAGGGGTTGCCATCTACAGAGATCAGGTCCGCCAATAGGCCTTTCTGGATTTTGCCCAGCTTCTGGTCCAAGTGGAATAGCTTGGCGTTTCCAGCGGTGGCGGCTCTTAAAACGTCCAGCGTAGGTACGCCGTAGTCCACTAGTAATTCCAGCTCTCGGGCATTGTCTCCATGGGTGAAAACGCCCACATCTCCGCCTACGCAAAGGGGAACCTTCGCAGACAGGGCGGCTTTTAGACTTTCGCGTTTCTGCGTGATGCGGGCAGGCTCCGGGTCCTGGCCCTTGCGCCAGCCGTTGTATTGCAAGATGGCGTCGCCGGCGGCTAGGGTAGGGCAGAGCGCCACGCCTTTCTTGGCCATTAGTTTAAAGACCTCGGGGGTGCCGCTATCGCCGTGCTCAATGGTTTCTACTCCTGCCTCGGCGGCGCGGCGCATGCCTTCTGGCGTGCTGGCGTGGGCCACCACAGGCCTTCCGCTGCTGGCGGCCACCTCTACCATTAGTTTCAGCTCCGCTACGGTGAACGTTGGCAGGGCCTCACCATTAGGTCCCCAGCGGTAGTCGGCGTATACTTTGATGATATCGGCGCCTTTGCCAATCTGGTCCCGCACCACCCTGATGATGTTGTCCACGCCATCGGCGGCCTCGGCGCCCTGTGGCACTTCAAACGCGGGGTCAAAGCCTTTAGGACCGTAGCTCCCGGTGGCAATGATGGCCTTGCCGGCTACCAGCATGCGCGGGCCGGGGATGATGTTCTGTTCAATGGCCTGCTTCAGGCCCACGTCTGCGTATTCAGCACCTTCAGAGCCTAAGTCACGCGCGGTGGTGAAGCCGGCCAGGAGCGTGTTGCGGGCGTGCACGGTGGCGCGGGCCACGCGTAAGGCATCTGATTCTTTTAAGACCTGGTCGTTCCAGGAGGTCTCATTATAGGGATGCAATAGCAGATGCGAGTGGCCTTCAATAAGCCCGGGCATAAGCGTCTGCCCTGCAAGGGTGATCGTGCGGGCATTGGCTGGCGGGGTTATAGTATTCGCTGGTCCTGCCATCAGGATACGGTCTCCCTGTACCACCACCGCCCAGTTCTGATGCAGGTCATGGCCATCAAAAACGCGGTCTGGTTTTAAGAGATAGGTAGAATCCGTTTTCGGGCTATTTTGCCCAAAACAGGCTAAAAATGGCAGAAGGCTGAATAAGAGAATCCCCGGAATCCGAAAAAAACAGAAAGGCTTACGAAACATACCACTCTCCTTTAGAGATCAACTGCACCTGACCGCCTACCTTGATGTCATATTGGTCATTTGGCAGTTTCTTGCCTACCAAGCGGATGGTGGCGTTCCTGTTGATTTCATAGCCTTGCTCCACCAGAATGTCTAGCTCGTCCTTGTTCAGGTATTCATGCTTGAGCAAATAGGCGAGCAGACAACCGTTGGCGCTACCAGTGGCGGCGTCTTCAATGACTTTGCCGTTCTCATAGGCCAGCATCCTGGCGTTTAACTGGCGGTCTTGCTGGTAGGTCTCGGGGCAGAAAAGGTAAAGCGCCACAGACAGTCCGTCAGGGCGCTGGGTTTTGTAGAGGTGGTGCTTCTGCAGGAAGGCAAAAAGCGCCTCTGGGGTAACGGACACCTTCTGCATGTCTTCCAGTTTCTGCAAAGGCAAAAGAAGGAAGGGCAGGCCGGTAGAAACCACCTGCACCGGATATTCTGGGTGCAGCGCCTCTGACCCCACGCCCAACAAGGCCGTTAGGTCCTCTATAGGCAGCGGCTCCTCAAAGACCGGGTTAATCTGCTGCATCATCAGAAAGTCGGGCTGCTGAGCCTGGTCATACGTGAAGGCCACGGGAATGGTACCTACTGGCAAGTGTAAATGAATCTCTTTGACGGGAGACTTGGCCAACGCCTGCTGCACCACATAGGCCGTGCCCAGAGTAGGATGCCCCGCGAAAGGCACCTCGTACTCTACTGTGAAATACCGGGCGGCATACCCGGCGGGAATGGGCGTGTCCTGTAACACAAAAGCAGATTCAGCGAAGCCAATCTCTTGGGCTATCTGCTGCATCTGCTCTGTGGTTAGACCTGCGGCCTGTAAGAAAACTGCCAGTTGGTTTCCTCTGTATGGTTGGTCTGCAAAGACGTCAACTATGTAAAAAGGTAAGGTTTGCATGGCCTCAAGTTAAACATTCTGGTAGTATCTACCTTATGGCGTTTAACTAAAGGAGATGTCACTGTAGCGGGCACGGACGAACATGAAGATGCCGTAGCCTATCAGGCCAATGGCCACCGCCGCCAGCATAAGGTCTCCCATGGGGTTGTCTCTCAGAAAATCAAAAGCGCCCTCAGTGCTCTCGGCTTGGGATGGGTTGCGGTTCCAGGCGGCTTTAACGAACAGGTACCCCAAGATCCCAAAGACGATGCCTCTGGCAGCATACCCAAACTTGCCGGACCGCTCCAGTACTCTAAACTGGTCTTGCGGCATGCCATGTACGTCCTTCATAAAAGACCCTGTAATGGCGCGCTTCAATTGTACAAGACCGTTGCCAATCACAATTAATCCAACTATGATGGCTAGATATTTACCATATGGTTTATCTAAAAGCTCGGCTAAAAACATTTTTTGCGACTCGCCTTCTCCAGAACCTCCACCATTTGTCAAGGCTATTTTAAAGGCAACATACGCAATTGATGCATAAATAAGTCCGCTAATAAAATAGGCTATTCGTTTACCTATCCCTTTAAAATCTGTTCCTTTATTTTCTGTGTCTGCCACTGCTTGGGTAAATCTCCAGAAGGAATATCCAATTAAACCGGCAGCTATTAAGCCTAGTAAAAAGCTGCCTCCGGGTAATTCTTTCACTTCCATGAAGGCATCAGATTTAGAGGCTTTTTCGCCTCCAATTCCTAAAGCGTACATGGCGGTTAACACTCCAATTAAGCAATAGACAATGCCCTTGGCTACATAGCCTACACGGGCATATTTGACAATCCAATCTTTTTTGTTCTGTTGCATGGAACGAGTTCTGGTTTAGCAAACGTGAGTGATTCCTCAAATCAGGTTGGACTGCCATCCATATCTTGAGTTGAGTTGGTTTCTGCTAGGACGTATTCTTGATAGAATTGGTTGTGGCAACAAGGGTAACCAGTTCTCAGATCAAACCAATCTAAGGTTAAGTTCAGAGCACTATATGCACCGTTGCTCAACTTTGCCCTGCTTCGGTTTACCAGACAATTCGTAATTGAAATTTAATTCTCTAAAAATAAGTAAGAGGATAATTTGTCTGATTTAACAAATGATAAAAGTATTAGCATTTTCTATGCACAACCGTTCAATCACTGGTTTTGGAGTGACCTATAGGATGAAACTTGGATAGGTTAGTTGTGAAGTGGAGTATTAGATGAGATGGTATAAACGACTGGTAAATATTGATGTTATAATATATTACCTATGCTTGAGGTTTAATTATAACTCTTCCAAAGGCTAGCTTAGTTGAGAATTGGGCTAGTTATGTCCAAAATCGAGAGGAGGCCATGGAAAGGGCGCCTCTTACAGATAGACTTGAAGGCGAAATGAGCTACTCTGGTTGTAATTAACGAGAAAGTATTTGCAAAGTTTAATTGTGTGGATGGGATGAGGGTACTCCTCTTTTTCATCTGGTTAAACCTGGAAATACTGAGCAAGAATATTTGTCTAGGGTTTTTATTAGTGAAGACAGGCAAGAGCTTTACGCTTCCTCTTGATTGTCGGTCTATACCATAACATTCAGAAGAAGGACTAGTGGGACCAGCCTCTAGAAAAATCAACGCCGAATTGAAGTTTAGGGCACTACTTTTTTTTGCTCAATAAATCCTTTTATCTGGTCGTTTTAGATTTTAAAGATTTCTGACTTTAAAAGGATTGAGTTTATACTTGAAAGAAATATAATATCCATTTACCATATAATATTATAAGATGGATTTAATTAAGAATGAATTTATTGTTAGGTTGTAGAGTAATTAAGATTGTGATTTTTAAGTTTAAATGGTTGCCTTGGATAATGTAATATATGCGAAATAGATGATTGGAGTAAATTTGTTTATTAGGATATAAAATTTAGGTTTTAACGTAACTAGTAATCCATGTTGAAATAATGTTTGGTGACTGCAGTAATTTCTGATAAGTAAAAGTAACAAGAGAGAATGCATCAATGGGATTTCTATATTTGGACAATTGTTAAAAAAATTAAGGCAGATGAAATATGAGTAATAAGAAGTAAGTGTTGTCCTTGCCTAAGGAAAGATTTTTGAAGTGGGCTTGCAGGTATTCAAAGGAACAGATACATTTGTGACCGGATTGCAGCCTTGACCTCCATAACAGTTGCAGTTTAAGAAATGCGCACGTGGTGAAATTGGTAGACACGCCATCTTGAGGGGGTGGTGCCTTCGGGTGTGGGAGTTCGAATCTCCCCGCGCGCACTCAATTAAATCTAAGCCTATAACAGAAACGTTATAGGCTTTTTTATATACTTGTGGACGCAAATAGCCATTCACCATTATGCACCCCACCCCTCACTTACAGCAGGTTTTCAAGGATGATCTCATCAGCATTCAAATAGACAAGGATCTTTCCCTTCTTTATGTTGAATGGTTTAAGCATCCCCAAAGCTCTGAGTTTAGAGAGGTCTACCAACGCCTTGCTGACATCATTTTAGGATCACAAGTCAAGTATTGGCTTAGTGATGCTAGAGCTATTCATTACCTAGAACTAGGCGATCAGAACTGGATTATAAAAGAGATGGCCCCGCTGTTAAAGCAATCCAAGCTCCTTAAGTTTGCCCGGCTTATTACAAAAGAGGGCATGGAGATGATGGATGTAGTCCGCTTGTATGACCAACTAGAGCATAACCCAGAACTAGTAGTCAAAACAAAATTTGAGCTGTTTAATAATTCAGAAGATGCCTTGGAGTGGTTGTTGGCAGATGAATAATATAGCAATGCTCTCAAGAAGCTTTAACTGTAATATGCTATAGCAATATCCTTTTTTTTGGAAAAGCCGTTTTTAGCCTGATATTTAGAAATCAGGCCAAAAACGGCTTCTTCGGTTAAGGATTAATGATGATTAAGGAGTTTTCCTGAATGGGTTTTCAGGTTTTACCAGAATTACTTTTTCCCGCTCTACCATCACTGACCCTGCCGTGGCACCCTTAGGTTTGCGCACGTACTTTTTAGGCGTGCATAATACAGGGCAGAGGGTGTCACTCTTGCGTTTGGAATAGAAGGCTGCCAATTGGGCTGCGGCTTCAATCACGCGCACGGGAATGGCCTTGCCGGGCACCTGCTTAATAACCACATGAGATCCTGGAACATCTTTGGCATGCAGCCACAAATCATCTTTATGGGTATGCTTGAGGGTAAGGGTGTCATTGGCTTTGGCATTCTTTCCCACCCAAATCTTAAAGCCATCCAACTCAAAAGAATGGTAGGGCAGGTCGGGGCCGGTGACGGTTTGGGTAACCGTGTGCTTTTTGAGGTACTGGCGCAGGGCAGGGGCCGTTTCAATTTGTTCCAACGCTGCTAGTTGTTGAGTCAACGTTTCCACTTCCACTTCCTTGCGCTGGGCCCGTTCTTGCAAGAGGCGCCATTCAATCTGCTGGTTCTTGGCTTTCTTGTATAAGCGTTCTGCCGTTTTCTGGGGAGTCTCAGTTCGGGACAGCTTTACCAACCTAGGTTGGTTCAGGTAGAAATCAAATAACTCCATCTCCTGCGTGCCCACCGGAATGTTGCTAAGATTAGCCATAATCACATCTGCAGTTTGGGCATAGGGCGTCCCGTGGTGCCATTGTTCCAGCTGTTCCTGTAATTGGTACCAGATTTTATTAGCCACCTCTAGTTGCCGTTGTAAGGCCTTATTAGTGGCACTATAATTTCTCTGGAAATACTCTTGCGCCCTAAACTGCGGAACAAAAGCATTTAAAGCCTCCAATGGGTTATCAAATGTGTCTTGAATGGTCCCTACTGGCAGTAAAGAAAGACGCAGGATTTTGTCTACGGTGGTTAGGTAGAACGTTGGAGGATTTTCCAGCAACGCCACCATTTCCTCTGCCAAGTAAAGTTTTTCCTGCGGAGCCTTGTCGGCCCATTTATTCTCCTGCAAATACAAGAAGGGGAGGTCGCCTAAGGTAGGAAGCATCTTTTTGAGCGAACCAGGGTCTGCTAAAAACTGCTCCCGGTTTAGCCGCCAATCATGATCCATGGCCTTGTAATCCAGCAATAGGTCTTTGGATAATTTCCGATGAAATAATTCAGTGGCCTTGCCGTCTTCAAACAATACCACATTAGACCTATTCCCGAAAAGCTTAAACAACAGTGTTTTGCCCTCTGTAAAAGTGATGTAAAAGCTTCTCTCCTGTTTATGCGAAACAACCTCCAGTACCTTTTGGCCAATCAAGGGGGCAAACAAATCCACTGAGTTCTGACGGGCTCTGTTAAAGCTTTGCGGGATTTGTAAGCTAGAGAAGGTGGGCGTTTGAATGGCTTTCAGGAAAATGGATTGATCCTCATACGTAAACTCCAACATCAACTCGTCTTTCTCCTGGCTGAACATACTTGCGCAGGTTGAGCCGCTTAATAGCGTGTGAAGCTTCTGTGCGAGTTGCTTTAAGAAGTAGGAGTTTTGATGCACGCTTATAAAGTAAAAGTAAGCCCGTCATAGGCTAGGCGCACGTTGGGTGGCAATTCTTGCTCTACCTCGCGGTGCAATCCCAGTAAATGGCTGATATGGGTAAGGTAGGCCTGCTCAGGTGCCAATTCTTCTAGTAGAGTAAGGGCCTCTGATAATGAGAAATGCGAGATGTGAGGCTCTTTTCTGAGGGCATTTAACACCACCACTTTAGAGCCCTTAATTTTCTCCTTCTCTTCATCAGAAATATAGTTGGCATCTGTGATGTAGGTGAAGTCCCCAATCCTAAAACCAAAAACTGGCAGCTTATGGTGCATGACGGCAATAGGAATCACTTGCTGGCCCATTACCGTAAATGGCTCATTCTGGATGGGGTAAAGCTCCACCCGGGGTATGCCTGGGTACGTGGCATTGGTGAAAATATAGCTGAATTCTTGCTGAAGCTGCTTTAATACGCGAGGGTCTGCGTACACCGGCATGTCCATGTGCTGCATAAAATTAAAGGCCCGTATATCATCCATACCGGCCGTGTGGTCTTTATGCTCATGCGTAAAGAGAAGGGCATCTACGCGTTTAATGCGCTCCCGCAACATCTGCTGCCTGAAATCTGGACCTGAATCAATGACCAGGCTCTTGCCGTCAATCTCCAGGTGAACAGATACCCGCAGCCGTTTATCCCTGTAGTCTAGGGAGCGGCAAACCTCACATTCGCACCCAATGACGGGTACTCCCTGTGAGGTGCCAGTTCCTAATAAAGTGATTTTCACGTTGAGGCCAACGTTTGGTTTTTAATTGCCAGGTATAACTCCTGGCTTTCAGGCCGAAGGGCCTCTGGGGTAATCTCTATGGATTTTAGTATTTCTACTAAACAGTTAATCTTACCTTCCAGCGGAAAGTATTTGTTCACTACCGCCACCTTGGTATCCTTCAACACGCAGAATCCAGACTTAAAGGTGCCTTTCTCATAGCGCAGCATGTACTCAGACTCCGCAAAAATATCCTCTAACCGGCTTAAGAAGGGCCGGGTGTATTTTAGCTGCATAAACTTAATTTGCCCTAAGGGCTAAGCCCTATTTTACGTACTCTTTCACGGTCTGCACCAACATGTCAAAATCCAGAGGCTTTGGCAGGTAGGCGTTGATGCCTGCTTGTTTAAACTCCTCCAGGGTATAGTTGTTGGCATTGCCGGTCACGGCAATAATGGGAATGTTGGCTATTTCTGGATTAGAAGAGGTGCGAATTTCTTTGGTGCACTCCAT
The DNA here is from genome assembly GCF_001577755.1 of Rufibacter sp. DG15C. NCBI lineage: Bacteria > Pseudomonadati > Bacteroidota > Cytophagia > Cytophagales > Hymenobacteraceae > Rufibacter > Rufibacter sp. DG15C. The sequence continues at coordinate 3,987,012 of NZ_CP010776.1, read as the reverse complement.
CCCATCTTTCACGGGTATGTTCAAGTCCATGAGAATAGCGTCTATTTTCTCCTCGTTAATCTTCTTAATCACCTCCCCGCCGTTCTTGGCTGACAGCACCTTGTAGTTCTGCAACTCTAGGATTTTTTTGGTAAGGTTCAGGATTACAGAGCTATCCTCTGCAATGAGTATGGTTTTTGAATCAGCCATAGTTTAGTTTGGTAAGATTATATTACGATAGTGAGCTTTAAAATTAGCAAAACTAGATTCTAAATCAGCATAAGCGGAAACTACATTGCTCATTTCGCCTTTCCGGATGTCATGCTCCAAGCTTTTGGCTATGCTTGTGATCACCACTAATCCCAGCGTTGAGGCAGTACCCTTAATCTGATGCAGTGTACTTAAAATGCCCTCGTAATGTTGTGCCTCCACTTGGTTTTTAGCGTCTTGGAGTAATTCAGTGGTTTCCTCCTCAAAATCCACATACAGTTGCAAGGCAAAATCTACGCCTCCAATGCTGCGCAACTGCTCTACCACCGACACATCCAGTAATTGCTGCTCTTCCTTTTGCTCTGCTACGGACGTCTCAGGTTGTGTAATAGGGGCAGCTGTGGTAGGGGTGGATGTGTTTTTCTGGCGCCATTTACTAATGCGGTCAGAGAGGTCCGTGCTTTTCACCGGTTTTGAAATATAATCATCCAATCCTTCGCTCATGAACTTCTCTGCATCATCTTTCATAGAGTACGCCGTCATGGCTACAATTGGAGGGCAGGAAGCACCAAGTAGTCTCTTTAACTCCTTGGTAGCGGTGACACCATCCATTTCTGGCATTTGAATGTCCATGAAAATAATTTCATAGGTATTCTGAGTGGCCTTATCAATGGCCTCATATCCATTGGAAGCCACGTCTGGCGTACAGCCCAAGCGCTCCAGCAGTTTAATGGCCACCTTTTGGTTGATCTGGTTGTCATCCACCAACAAGACAACCGGTGCTGGGTCAAACTTATCAATGGTCTCAGTTTCTTTTGCTAATTGCAGCTGCTCATTAATCTGGCTTACGTTTTCTGCCAAGCGGCATTTAATGGTAAACCAGAACGTACTGCCCTTGCCCGGTTTAGACTCAACGCCAATCTCGCCCCCCAGCAATTCACTCAACTGCTTAGAAATGGCCAGGCCTAGACCCGTTCCGCCGAAGGTTTTAGTGGAGGAATTGTCTAACTGCGTGAAGTTGGTGAACAGAATCTGGATGTCCTCTTGTGAAATCCCTATCCCTGAATCTTTTACCCTGAACTCCAGTAAATGCTCATCGCCTTCAACTTTCAGTTGGTTAACGTCCACGCTCACTGTGCCCTGGTTGGTAAACTTAATGGCGTTGGAGGTCAGGTTAGAGAGAATCTGCAACAAGCGGGTTTCATCTGTGATGATGTAGCGCGGCGTCTCCTTAGAGATGAAATAATTGAATTCCAGATCCTTTTGGTTCGCGCGGTTGGCAAACAAAGAGTGGATTTTATCTAAGGTATAATGTAAGTCAATACCAGAGAGGTTCACCTCCATTTTGCCGGCCTGAATTTTAGAAAGGTCCAGAATGTCATTCAAGATGTCCAAAAGCGCATCTGATGACTTGCGCAGAGTGTCTATGTAGTCAATCTGCTCTTCTGTAGAGGCGGTATGGTACAGCAAATCAATCATGCCTATAATACCGTTCATAGGCGTGCGCAACTCATGGCTCATGTTAGCCAGGAACTGGTTTTTGACTTGCAGGGAGTTTTCTGCCAGTTCTTTGGCACGGATTAACTCCCGCTGGGTGTTTTTCAGTTCGGTGATGTCACGGCAAACGCCCTCAATGGCAATGGCTTCGCCGTCTTGGTTGGTGATGAGCCTGGAGTTGACCAATACCTCTATTTCGCCTTGGTCTTTGGTTTTAAGGGCCGTTTCAAAGTTTCTTACTTTACGTTGCGTGTACAGGGCATTTAATAGCTGGTCGCGGTCCTGAGGATTAATGTACAGGTCGCTCACGTTCATGCCAATGGCTTCAGTTTGCGTGTAGCCCAACAGGTCTTGCACAGAAGGACTTAAGAGCTCAAACTCACCGCCAATATCTGTTTTATAGTACATGTCCTGGAAGGACTCAAAAATGCGCCTGAACTTCTCCTCATTCTCAGCCAAGGCCAATTGTGAAATTTTTTTGTCGGTAATATCCAAGGCAATCGCTGAAACATCATCAAAGCTGCCGTCCTCCAAGTAAATGGGGTTCAGGAGGATCTCCAGCCATTCGCTCTGTCCACTCGGATTTTTTAACTCTAACTCAAACTGTCTTGCTTGCCCGGCAAAGGCCAGATCATAGGCAGACTTCATTAAATCAAAATCCTCTTCGGCTATAAACGGCTGCACCATGTCACCCAACTGCATGCCTAATTCCGGCGTGGCTACACCGTAATTCTGGATGACATTAGAGAAGTTTTGGTTGAAGGAAGTAAGCTTGTATTTGCGGTTAACCGACCACATCAAGTGCGTACCACTTTCAAAGATGGCTTTTAAACGCGCGTTTTGGATGTTGATTTGCTCCTCGTTTCGTTTTCTTTCAATGGCCAAAGCCACCTGGTTTGAGATAAAGTGAAGAATCTCAATATCTGTCTGCACATAGGCCTCGGGGTTTTTGTAGTCGCGTACGGCAATCACCCCAATGATCCGCTCACCAATGGAAAGCGGGGAGAAGAGCATTACCTCTGGCACTACGCCATTAATAGACAGCTTACCCTCTGCTTCTAATTGCAAGAAATCTTCCTTGGTGGCGTACAGCGGTTTACCGGTTTTAATGATGTATTCCGTCATGCCAGAGGAGAAAGGTCTGGTAGTGGAGGAGGCGGGCATGTCTGCCAACTGGTCTACATAGTACACAAAGTCAATCAGGTGCTTGGCGTCATCATAAAGGGCTATAAAGAAGTTATGCGTCTCTATGATTTTGCTCAACTCTCTGTGAATGGCACTGTACAGAGACGGTAAGTCTTTAGAGCTAATGGCCAGGTTGGCAATGGAGTAATAGACTTTTTGTAAGCGTTCTGCCTTAATACGGTCTGTAATGTCATGGAGAATGGCGCGGGTGGCAATGGGTTTTCCGTCTTGCCAGCTGCAGTTGATACTACCAATCAAGTGAATGGGCTTGCCGCTCTTGGTCAAGAAGACCGTTTCTATCTTGTTGACATTCTCACCTTTGTACAGATTTCTAAGCTGGTAGATGAGCTTGGCCTTGTAGTAGGGATGGACAATATCAGTTAGGGTCAGGTTCTCAATGTCATAATCGTTGTAGCCCAGTTTCTCTTTCCAGGCCCGGTTCACGAAGATAAATTTATTATCTGTGGAGATGTTCTGGATCAAGTCATGGGCATTATCAAACAAGTCCTGCAACCTGATCTTGTTATCTTTCAAGGCTTCCATGGCAATGCGCTTGTCGGTCATGTCTTTGCCCACCGCGGTGATGCCGGTCACATTACCTTCGGCGTCCATCTCAAACATGATGTTCCAACGAAGAATCTTCACGGAATGAGATTTGGTCACCAAGTCCCATTCATAGTAGCTACGCAAAGACTGGGTGTGTAAGGCCTTTTGAATCTCCTGCACGCGGCTGGCGCGTTCATGCTCAGAAACAAAAAGTTCATAGTAATTCTGACCTACTACCTCTTCACGCTTATAACCGGTGTATTGCAAGAAGTAGTCATTGACATACAACACTCGCAAATCCAGATCCAGACTGATGTAAGCCAAATTCACCTGGCTCAAGAATGACCTGAACTGCAGCATGGACTCCCGCAAAACTTCCTGTTTACGCAGTAGCGCTTGCGCTTCTTTGCGCTGGGTAATGTCCCGTACAATGCATTGCACAAAGGACACCCCTTCCAGTTGAATGGCACTAAAGCTGACTTCGCTGTCTATGGTGTTGCCGTCCGTGCGCTCCAAGCGCCACTCCACGGTCTGAGGGTTGCCATCTAAGAGGGTCTCATCAATCATTTGCAGAGACTTCTCTAAAGAAGAGCTGCCGTCTGCTTGTAGGGCAGGGGAGAAGTCGGCTAGCCGTTTGCCCAATATGTCCTGCTTGTCACAGTCTAGTAGCATGGTGGCCTGAAAATTACAGTCGGCTATCTGAGAACTATTTAGTAAGAAAATGGCATCATTTGAGGATTCAAAAAGCGTTTTGTACTTACCCTCAGAATGATGCAGTTCTTGTCGTAGCTCAAATCTGGACAGAAAGGAATTGAGCTCAAAGCCCACTTGGTTGATAAATTCCGTCAAGGTACTGGTAATGTGCATGGCATCATCTGTCAATAAGATGATGGCCGCTAGATACCCTTTGTCTGTGCTTATGGGAAGCGCAATCACTTCGCGCTTCCTGAACAGGTGCTGGAAGTTGCGGGAAATACTCAACAAGGAGCGGTTCTTGTGCTTGTTCTCCAGTTGGGAGAGCAGTTCTGGTTTAAGGGCCAAAATGCTCTGGTCCTGGAGAATGAAAGAAGCTTCACCCTTGCTTTTTACCAGCTGTACCATGCGCGTGGTAGGATGGTAGACGTACACACCACCGCCTACAATTTGCGGCCTTTTCAAAAACGAGTCCAGGGCGGCTGCCAGAATATCATCTGCAGATTTGAGGTCAGCGATTACTGGTATCAGCTTGGCCATAAACTCTTGCTGGTCCAGGCGCTGCTTGCCGGTCTCCTGCAAGCGGCCTTTGTCTTCCATGGGTTTGGCCGTGCCTAACACTACTTCCTGCCCAAAGTATTTGCCACATTTAAAGGAGAGAAGCATGGGGTGGAGGCTGTCCTGGCTGTCTTTAAACCACCAGTCAAATTTCTGAGCTTTGCCTTCACACGCCTCCTGAATCCGTTTCTTAAAGGCTATTTTTTCTGAAGGGTTCAGGTCAAAGGCTTCAAAAACGGTTTTACCCGTCAGGTCTTGTTTGGTTCCTTGGATAAGGGCTAGCGCTTCTTTGTTGACGTCAATGAAAACGCCTTTTTTATCCAGGATGAAAAGAGGCTCATTGCTGTCTTCAAAAATACTGCGGTAACTAGACTCAGAGGCAAACATGTCGCCTACGGGCATTACTTCGGCAGAGGCAGACCGCACCGCCAGGTAAAGTAATTCATGGCCGTCCTGTTTAACCAAGCTTGATTTAAAGTAGAATAAGCCGTTGCCTAGGGCATTGTTATTGGATTGCAGAAAGCCGCTTATGTTTTTGCGGGAGCGTAACTGCCTAAGATTTTTCTCAAACTTGTGTAGGTATTTATCTTCCAGCAGCTGTTTTATGTTGAGGTGCTCTGGAAAGGAGGCACCTTTAAAAAATACGTCCCGGGTTTGCTGGTTTACTGCCAATACGCGTCCGTCTGGCGCGCAAACAAACATCATTTTCCGGCTGCCGCTTACATGTTCAGCCAAATCAATCAAATGCGCTGCTGCCGTCACCAGGGAGCTATCTTCTGCAGACATGTGGGTAGTATTCATAATCAAAAAACGGTTGGCCCAAGGGGTAATTATTTCTCTGCGGCACTTGTTCAGAAAACGTGTAATTTAGCATTTTAAAGCCAGATAATAGGCATTCATCATTGATAATCAAGGGAAAGGAGCTGCGTACGCAAATTGCGCTGCTTACACGCTCACCATGCCTAAATCCATTCTATTTACGGTCACCACCGACTTACGCCATGACCAGCGGATGCAGCGCATTGCCTCAGCCTTGGCGAAGGCGGGCTATGCTGTCAGCTTGGTAGGCCGAGCGTTGCCCGCTTCTCTCCCTCTAGATAAGACAGATTTCACGCAAACCAGGCTTACCTGCTTCTTTCATACGGGCCCACTGTTTTATTTGGAATTCAATCTTCGGTTGTTTTTTTGGATTTTAAAGGCCTCACCAGATATTCTGGGGATTGTTGACGCAGACACCGCCTTGGCAGGAGTAATGGCGGCCAAGCTTAAAAAGATGCTGGTGACATATGACGCACACGAGCTATTTCCAGAAATGCCCGAGGTAGTGCACAGGCCTCTGGTTAAAAAAATCTGGGGTAGCTTAGAGGAATTGGCCTTCAAGAGAGCTGACCGCGCCTATACCGTGAGCACATCCTTAGCCAGCTATTTTCAAGACAAATATCACATGCCAGTAGGCTTAGTGCGCAACATGCCATGGAAGGTGAGTACAAACGCTAGTGAGCAAGAACCGCCTTATTTCATTTACCAGGGAGCGCTGAACGTAGGTCGTGGGTTGGAATGTCTGTTACACGCCATGCAAGGGGTAGAGGTTCATCTTATGATTTGCGGAATTGGGCCTTTAGAAGCAGAATTGAAGCGGCTTTCCTACCAACTTGCGCTGGAGGGTAAGGTACAGTTTAAGGGTAACGTACCTCCTGAAGACCTAATGACGCTAACCCAGAAGGCCAAGGCGGGAATTATGCTTTTAGAGGAAAATGGCCTCAGTTATTTCTATTCCTTGGCCAATAAATTCTTTGACTACGTGCATGCCGGAATTCCGCAGGTGTGCATTGCGTTCCCAGAATATAAGGCCCTGAATCAGCTGCATGAAGTGGCTGTTTTGACTGAGTTGGAGGTAAGCCAAGTGCAAGCCGCGCTACAATCCCTATTACATGACAAAGAGCTTTATTCCCAACTGCAACAGAACTGCCTGACGGCCAGGGAAGAGTGGAACTGGGAAAAAGAAAGCCAGGCTTTGCTTAAAATTTACGCAGACGTATGACACCGGATAAATACCTGATTGTGGTGGTAGGACCAACGGCCGTTGGCAAAACCGACTTGTGCGTGCAGTTGGCCAAGCACTTTGCCACGGATGTAATATCCATGGACTCCCGGCAGTTCTTTCAAGAACTGAGCATTGGTACGGCCAAACCAACCCCAGAGGAACAGCAAGGCATCACGCATTATTTCGTGGATTCTCATTCCATCACCGAGGAATATAATGCAGGCGCTTTTGAGCAAGACGCTCTCAACTTACTAGACAAGCTGTATCAAACCCATGATGTGGTGATTGCCACCGGCGGTTCTGGTTTGTATGTACGAGCACTCTGCGAAGGGCTGGATGAAATGCCTGAAATTGCCTCCGGGGTTAGAGAAGCTTTGATTGCCAGACTGGAGCAAGAAGGGCTGGAAGCGTTAAGCCAACAATTACAGGACTTAGACCCGGTCTATGCCCAACAAGTTGATTTGCAAAACCCTCAGCGCGTAATGCGAGCATTGGAAGTTTGCCTAAGCAGTGGCCAGCCGTATTCTTCCTTCCGAACCAAAACCAGCCAGAAAGCCAGAACCTTCAAGACTATCAAAATAGGCTTGACCAGAGACCGCAATGAGCTTTATCAACGCATTGATCACCGAATGGACCTTATGTTGGAGCAAGGTCTTTTAGACGAAGTAAAACGCGTTTTGCCCTATCAACAGCACCAAGCCTTGCAGACCGTGGGCTATACAGAACTGTTTAATTACTTAGCTGGAGAATATGACTTTGAAGAAGCGGTTAGGCTACTGAAACGCAATAGCCGCCGCTATGCCAAACGCCAGCTCACCTGGTTTAGGAGAGACGAGGAAATCACTTGGTTTCACCCGTCGCAAAAAGAAGACATTCTAGCCTTCATCCAACAAAGGATAAGTGAAGATCCAGAGAGTCGTTAATTCTAAAATCTATTGCTTGGGATAACATTGTTTTTGACCTGCTTTCTGAAAAATAGGCCAAAAACGATGTAAAGGAACCTATAGCGCTGCCTCATTTTAGTACCTATTCCTTTTTCCTGTGGTACATCTCAAGTGCGTCTTGGTATTCCCTTTCTGTAACAAGCACAAACACTGGTTTTGCATCCAACTTTGGCTGATAAGATAAAAATTGAGTAAGCTCATTACGTTCTTGATGTAAATTCAAGGAATCTGGTTTGCTTTCCCGCCAGATCTTAAAGCTGATGGACGGTTGTACGTCTCCATCCCTGATTTCTATTAACCCTAAATTGATTGCCCTTTGCATGCTTTCTTTGAATTCCTGGTAGGTAGGAAGCGAGTGGTTTACATAGTCAAAAAATGCAAGCACCTTGTACAAGGGCACTTCTTCATCTCTCTCTGCACAATGCAAAATTCCTTGAAGTAAGAGGGCGGTTGTGGGATTCAATTTTATGCAATTAATATAAAAGGTAGGCTCCAGTAGCCTGCTTTAAAATTCCTTTAAACCAAATCAGCCTCGCTTTTGGCTTGTTTTCTGTGAAACAGGTCTAAAACGAGGCTGATAAATATTTGTAGGAAAAAGAATTACACGCTCAAGACCTGCACCAGTTTTAAGAAGCTTTCACTGATGGGTTTTTTCTTGGTGATGGTATCATGGAAAGGCGTGTAGGCAATTTCTCCGTTCACTACGCCCACCATTTCATTGCTGCGGCCGGCAATTAAACCTTCCACGGCGGCCATTCCCATTTGGCTACTCAATAAACGGTCAGCGGCGGTTGGGGATCCACCGCGCTGCACGTGGCCAATGATGGTTACCTTGGCGTCCATCTGCGGAAGCGCCTCTTTCACCTTGGCGGCAATCTCAGTGGCACCGCCCTCGTCGTCGCCCTCGGCTACAATGATGATGAAAGACGTTTTGGACCGGCGCCAGCCTTGCTGCAGGGTTTCAATCACCTCAGACATAGACGTGGTCGTCTCCGGAATCATGACCATTTCGGCGCCGCCGCCAATAGCACACGGCAAGGCAATGTAACCAGAGTCACGACCCATCACCTCCACAAAAAACACGCGCTCATGGCTGTCTGCGGTATCTCTAATCTTGTCAATAGCGTCCAAAGCGGTGTTCACCGCGGTGTCATAGCCAATGGTGTAATCTGTGCCGTACAGGTCATTGTCAATGGTACCGGGGCAGCCCATGATGGGAATGCCGTACTCCTTGTGGAAAATCTCAGCGCCTGTGAAGGTCCCGTTTCCGCCAATGGCCACTATGCCCTCAATCCCGAATTTAGAGATTTGGTCAAAAGCCTTCTTGCGGCCTTCTGGGGTTTGGAACTCCAGACAGCGCGCCGATTTTAGGATGGTGCCTCCTTTTTGTATGATGTTGCTGACAGAATGAGAAAAAAGACGGTAGATCTCACCTTGGATCATGCCGTTGTACCCTCTGCCAATGCCGTAAACTTCTAACTTATGATGGACTGCAGTGCGCACTACGGCGCGTATGCAGGCATTCATGCCCGGGGCGTCGCCGCCAGACGTAAATACTGCTATTTTTTTCATGGCTACTCTAATGCAAGAGAGCAATTTACAGGATTGTAAATGAAATCACAATCAGTGTTTTAGAAGGAGCATCGTCTTATGGCCGGTTAGTGGGGCACTATAATTGCATTGATGTTAAGTACTCTTCAGTATTATAGGGAATTCACTATAATTTTGGCAGTTTTAGCAGAAAACGACACCGTTTTTTTTAGAAACTCGTAAAAAAAGTTGCGATATTGGGTATCCTCCAAGCCTGCATCTTTCAAGCAAAAAAAACCTTATTTAACTAAATTGAACTATGTTTTCACTATTTGAGAGCGAGGAGACCAAACGGCTCAAGAGTCACATTATCAATTTAGGAGCCTTGGCCAAAATTGACGGACACATTGACTCAGCAGAAATGGACCACATCATCTCCATTGGTGAGCGGAAGGGTATGCGCGCCCAAGAGGTGCGTACCTTACTGTCTGACAGTTCAAAAATAAAGCTGACCATGCCCAACAATGACATGGACCGCTTTGACCAGATTTATGATTTGGTAGAGATGATGCTGGCCGACGGCATTGTAGACGACCATGAAATGGAGTTCTGCATTGACATGGCCATGAAAATGGGCTTCAGGAAGGCCGTGGTAGGAGTACTGATCAAGAAAATTACCACCGGCGTAAAAGACGGCTTGGGCCGCGAAGAGATCAAAGAAGAAGCCATCAATTTTCTAGAGCTTCAGTAATCCAATCGTGATTTCCTGATTTTTTCACCAAGCAGTTGGTCTTATTGCTTTCTTTCAAAGGTCAATGTGTAAGCAGACAATAACTATTTGATGCCAGCAGGTAAGGTTTTCTGGTGCCATTTACGGTTTTGCCGATAGAACAGGCTGGTTTGCTTACCCTCTTGTAGGAGAATCCCGCTTAGTCCTTTAGTTACCCGGGTGGAATCCCTGCTTTCTTGCGGAAGGGAAAGAGTAAATGGACTGTACAAGGTGTCAGCAACCGTCAGCATCGGTTTGCTAGCCAAAACCTTCTCTTGCCAAGCTTGGCCCTCTTGCTTTGGTCTCATCAAAGCCAGCACGGTCGCGGTTTTGCCATCTGTAATCTGCACGGCGTAGTCTACCCTTTGGTCTTTGTCTAAGTCAGTTTGCAGGAAATAAGGGCCTTGCTGGTCTTGGGTAAACCGGGATAAGGATTGGTCCTGCACCAGCGGAAGTTGCCACATGCCATGGGTCTGGTCCAAGACTACTTCCAACTCTGAAGGTAATTGTTGTTTCACGTCTTTGGGAGGGCCTACTGCAGTGAGCGTTCCGTCTTGCTTTTCTGTAGCAACCGAGTCTACAGTAGAATCCAAAAGTAGAGAGTCTCCAATCACCGACGTCACTGGCACCTCCTGGACGTCCTTAGATTGACATCCCAAGAAAAGACAACACAGAACCAGCAAACAGATCAAGCGCATAGGCAAAAGCAGGTTTTATAAAAGGTACGCTTTTGCCAGTTGGCTGTTTATGGAATGGGCGTTTTTAGCCTAATTTCTGGGAAATACCCCAAAAACGGTTTTACAGTGGCCAAAACATGGGCACCAGGAAAAGGATGATAGCCATCAGGATGACTGTGAGCCCAGAGCCAATTTTCAAGAAGTCACTGAACTTGTATTTACCCGGGCTATATACCAGAATACAAGACGGTTCAAACGGCGTCACCAAAGACACCGAGGCCGACAGCATGATGGCAATGGCGAACGTGCGCGGGTTGGAATCCAATTGGATGGCCGTCTGCAAGGCCACCGGCAATACCACCAGCGCCGCCGCCGCATTGGACATGGGCTGGGTCAGGAAGACCGTGAGCAGGATAAAGCCCCCCAGAATCACAATGACCCCAAACGGTTCCAGCAGGCGCACAATCCATTCAGCTAAAAACTTGTCTGCGCCCGTGTTCTGCATGGCCATGCCAAAGGCCGTCATGCCGCCAATCAACACCAGCAATCGCCAGTCAATCACCTGGTAGGCTCTATCTGTTGAGATGCATTTAAACAACACGGCCAGCACCGCCGCGCCCATAAAACTAATGGACAGAGGCAAGAGCCCTACGCTACCAACCAAAATGGCCAGCACGAAGAAGCCTAGCGTTAGCAAGCCTTTCCGGCCTTTAAAGAGGATGGGCTTAAATTCATCCAGCACCGCTAAATGCTGATTGGATTTCAGGAACTCCAACCGGTCAGCGGTGCCCTGGACCAAGAGCATGTCCCCCAGTTGTAGCTGCACATCCCCAATCTTGGTCCGGATGGTCTCACCTTGTCTGGATATGGCCAGCACCACCAAGCCAAAGCGGCGCAAAAAGTCGCTCTCCCGCACGGTGCGTTTGATGATGTCAGATTTCCCGGTGATCAGAATCTCCGCGAGCCTGATGTCGCCACCAACCAAGTCTTCCTCTACAATCACATCGGCTACAATCTCAATGCCCTCCGTTTCCTTGACCTTCATCAGATCATTGATTTCGCCCTCCACCAATAGCACGTCTTTCTCCCTGATGCGGGTGCGGTAGTCTGGTAGAAAGTTGTCCTTGGCCCGAATGATGTTCAAGATCCGGAAGCCCATTTTAGAGAGGTCTGAGGTAAAGGCCACCTGCCCAATCAAGGGAGAGCCCGGCATGATCATCACCTCGGTGAGGTACGTCTTGATGTTGTATTTGGTGGTGAGGGCCTGAGTCTGACCTTGGGGTAGCATACGCTTGCCAATGGTCATCATGTAGACCACGCCCACCACGAAGATGATAATACCGATGCCAGAGAACTCAAAGAACCCGAACGGCTCATATCCGGCCTTGGCCATGTAGCCACTTACGGCTACGTTGGTGGACGTCCCTATCAACGTACACGTCCCGCCCAGAATGGAAGCGTAGGCCAAAGGCATCAGGAACTTAGAACTGCTGATCTGCATCTTCTTGGCCACGCCCACAATAGGCGTCACAAAGAGGGCCGTCACGGTGGTGTTGTTCATGAAGGCAGACACCAATCCCGGTATCACCATGATGAACAGCAGAAGGGAGTTGGGTTTGTTGCCTACCTTCCTGATGAGCCAATTAACCAGAAAGTCAAGAACACCTGTGTCTTCCAGCGCGGCGCTGATCACGAAAATGGAGGCCAGGATGATGATAAAGTCGCTGCTAAAACCATCAAAGGCTTCTTCTGGACTGATGATCTTGGTGCTGGTGAGGGCAATAAGCAGGAGAAGGGTAATAATATCTACTGACAGCTTTTCTGTGGCAAAGAGAACAATTGCCACCAAAAGCAAAATCAGGACGAAGGCAATCTCCATAAGGGCAGCGCTGGTTAATCTAAGAGAAATGTAAAAAGGAGGGAAGGACTACTCACTAAAAAGAGTGCCTTCCTCAATCCTCGTGTTGTACTCTTGCCAGCCAGAAAAGGTTAGCGGCCTTTCCTAAATACCCGTTTTTGGCCTGTTTTCCGGAAAATAGCCTAAAAATGGACGTGCTCTTCAATGGCCTCTAAGATGATGTCGCAGGCCAAGTCAATCTCTTCAAAGGTGATAGTAAGGGGAGGAGCCAGGCGCATGGAATTGTCACAGAAGAGGAACCAGTCGGTAAGCACTCCTTTTAAGATGGCTGTATCAATCACGGCTTTCAATACCTCAAACGACTCCATCTCAGCGGCCATCATCAAACCCAGGTTCCTGATGCTCTTGATGGCTGGATGCGTGAGGCGTTGCTTAAAGCGTTCAGCCTTGGCGTTGACCTGATTCAGCAGGCCTTCTTCTTGAATAACCTTAAGCGTAGCCAGAGAAGCCGCGCAGGAAACCGGGTGCCCGCCAAACGTGGTAATATGCCCCAGCATCGGGTCATTCTTGAAGCTGTGCATGATTTCTTGTCTTGAGATGAAAGCCCCAATGGGCATGCCGCCGCCCATTCCTTTGGCGCAGGTCAAGATATCTGGGGTAATGCCAAACTGCTCAAATGCCCAAAACGTGCCTGTTCTACCAAAGCCACACTGAATCTCATCTAGGACCAAAAGAGCGCCCACTTCGGTGCATCTGGCCCTCAAAGCTTTCATATAATCTTTGCTGGGAACCCGTACGCCGGCTTCGCCTTGGACAGTTTCTATTACAACGGCTGCAGTTCTGTGGGTGATTTTCTCTAAGTCGGGTAGGTGGTTGTGTTGAAGGTGGTTTACGTCTGGCAGCAGTGGCCGGAAGGACCGTTTAAAGCTCTCGGCGCCGTTCAAGGACAGGGCTCCCTGAGTGGAGCCGTGGTAGGCTTTGTCAAAAGCGATAATCTCCGTGCGGCCTGTAAAGCGCTTGGCCAGTTTCATGGCACCTTCTATGGCCTCACTGCCCGAGGATACAAAATACACGTTATCTAATCCAGCTGGAAGCGTCTGCGCCAAGGCGTGGGCCAACTGCGCCGGCGGGGCCTGCACAATCTCGCCGTACACCATTAAATGCAGGTACTTGCCCAACTGATCTTCAATGGCGGAGATGACCTTCGGGTGCCGGTGGCCCACGTTGCTTACGCCAATCCCCGAAATCAAGTCCAAGTACTTTTCGCCGTTAGGACCATACATGAACACGCCCTCGGCGCGCTCCACTTCTAGGAGTAGCGGAAAGTCTGTGGTTTGGGCTTGGTGTTGCAAAAAGAGTTGACGGGCAGAAAGCATAGCAAACGGATTAAGCCGCAAAGATAGCTTTTATAGTCTTGAGTCTAGAGTCGCGAGTCTTGAGTCTGGTGATTTTTAGAATTCGTTTTTAGCCTGATTCCCAGAAAACAGGCCAAAAACAAAAGGGAGGCCATAGACCTCCCTTTCATAAAACTAAACCAAACGAAATGTTACTTGCTTGCCGTCTGCAGACGCTGTAATAAGAGTTGGGTAAACTCGCGTTCTGCGCGGTAAAATTGAGCCAACTGGCGCGGCGTAATTACTCTAAGGTACCGCTCCATGTATTCTTTTTCGGCGTCTAGTTCCCGCTGGCGGTTGGCTAGGCGGCTTTCCAAACCGGCTTGAATCTGCTCATCGGTCATGGAGCCAATGTTTTCGTCTCTGAACTGCTTAGCCTTGTGACGCAGTTCGCGCTTACGGGACTCGTGCTCAGTATAAATAGGCCAGAACCGCTGCGCCTGCTCCGTAGACATTTTTACATTGTCTGTGATGAAGGCAATCTTGGCGTTGTTGATTTTCTCGTAACGGGCCTTGCGCTCCTCAGGGGTTTCCTTTTTTGTCTGCGCTTGTACCTGCGTGAAAGCCGCCCAGAAAAGCAGGACGCACAGGGTGAGAATACTCTTGAATTTCATTCTTATTGATTAGGGGTTGTTTCCATTTGTTCTTCCAGCATCTCCTGGGTGACTATTTCGCTCACGTCCTCGGTGCGCACGTCCAGGAACTCCAGAGACTGGGAAGGGTTCACGGCGGTCACTTCAGCTAAGTCTGCGGTTTGCAAGTCTTCCTGGTTAACTAAGTACTGGTAAATATCTTTCTGCGACACCTGGGCCATGGCCTCTTGGGTAGAAAGCGTCTGGTCTGTGTACTGCGTGATTAAGAAAGAAGCTGCAAACACCAAGGCCAAGCCCGCACCGGCAAACGCGGTCTTCAACTGCCAGAACCAGGCAGTCTGCGGTTGGGCTACCGGGGCTGCATAGGCCGTTCTTTGCATGATGCGCAGGGGCAACTTGTCAAAGTAGTCCTCTGGCACCTGGTAGCCATGATGCTTAGGTAAGCTATTTAAATCAAACTCTTCTTTCATACTCAAGGGTTTAGATGGGTTTTGGCAGGTAGGGTTTAATCTGCCTTCAAAAACTCTTCAATTTTTTTCACGGCGATGTGGTAGGAGGCCTTTAGTGCGCCCACTGAGGTGCCAAGAATCTCGGAGATTTCCTCGTACTTCAGCTCGTCAAAATACTTCATGTTAAAGACCAGCCGCTGTTTGTCAGGCAGACGCACCAGGGCCTTTTGTAGTTTCAATTGGATCTCATCGCCAGAAAGGGTGTCTGAGTTGTCCAGCTTCTCTGCCAGTTCGGCGGCCACGTCATGGATGGGCAGGAAGAAGCGCTTCTTTTTGGCGTTCAAGAAGTTGAGGCACTCGTTGGTGGCAATGCGGTAAATCCAGGTGTAGAGTTGCGCGTCCTGCCTGAACGTCTCCAGTTTCGTCCAGATTTTCACGAATACCTCTTGGGTCAGGTCATCGGCGTCGTCATGGTCCACCACCATCTTCCGGATATGCCAATACACCTTCTGCTGGTACTTGCGCACCAGTTGGTTGAAGGCCAGGTTCCGGGAGTCCGGATTCTGGAATTTGGAAAGTATCTCGTGGTCTTCCAAGAGGACAGTGAACAGTTAGCAGTAAACAGTTTTCAATAAAAATAAACCGCTTAAAGAAATCATGTAGCAAGTTACTAAGGTTGGCCAGAACTCAGTTTCGTTTTTGGCCTGTTTTACAGAAAACAGCCTAAAAACGAAAAATGGCTGTCCAAAATATGAACAGCCATTCTGTATATTCTATCTGTTAACTATATGTCAATAACAGACTACTGCTTTTT
The DNA here is from genome assembly GCF_001577755.1 of Rufibacter sp. DG15C. NCBI lineage: Bacteria > Pseudomonadati > Bacteroidota > Cytophagia > Cytophagales > Hymenobacteraceae > Rufibacter > Rufibacter sp. DG15C. Next base: position 3,971,272 of record NZ_CP010776.1, on the reverse strand, counting down.
TCTCGAAATTACTTTCTCAACGGCGGCTACGATGGCCTGCTCGGTTAAGCCGTATTTCTCCATCAACTGGTCTGGCGTGCCGCTTTCCCCGAAGGTATCTTGCACGGCCACAAACTCCTGCGGCGTTGGCAACTCCTGGGACAATATGCGGGCTACAGATTCGCCCAGGCCACCGTGGTATTGGTGCTCCTCGGCGGTCACTACACAGCCTGTTTTGCGCACAGACTCCAAGATGGCTCTGGCGTCTAGGGGCTTGATGGTGTGGATGTTGATGATTTCGGCGTTGATGCCTTTCTCTGCCAAGATTTTTCCGGCTAGGATAGACTTCCAAACCAGGTGACCGGTGGCCAGAATGGTCACGTCGGTGCCTTCGTTTAGCATCAAGGCTTTGCCGATTTCAAACTTCTGATCAGCAGGGGTGAAGTTAGGCACTACCGGGCGCCCGAAGCGCAGGTACACCGGACCTTCAAAGTCAGCGATGGCCATGGTGGCGGCTTTGGTCTGGTTGAAGTCGCATGGGTTGATGACCGTCATGTGCGGCAACATCTTCATCATGCCTACGTCTTCCAAAATCTGGTGAGTAGCTCCGTCTTCGCCCAAGGTTAAACCCGCATGGCTAGCACAGATTTTCACGTTCTTGCCAGAATACGCCACAGACTGACGGATCTGGTCATACACGCGGCCGGTAGAGAAGTTAGCGAAGGTACCCGTGAATGGAATCTTTCCGCCAATGGTCATGCCGGCGGCCAGACCAATCATGTTGGCCTCGGCGATGCCTACCTGGAAGAAGCGCTCTGGGAATTCCTTCTGGAAGGCGTCCATTTTCAGGGAACCGGTCAAGTCGGCGCAAAGGGCCACTACGTTCGGGTTGGTACGGCCCAGTTCCAATAGGCCAGCCCCGAAACCGGAGCGAGTATCTTTTGATTCAGTGTATGGGAAATCTTTCATCCTATTAATTGAAAAGTTTAACCGTGGTGGTTTGATTAGATTTAATGGTAAAGTCCTTTACATCTGTGAACTTGCTACTGCTGGCGTTCTTTACTCTGAATACCAGCCGGTAACGGCCCGGTTGTAAAGGTAAATTAATTTTACTGCCCGTCTCGGGGAGGTTTTGAATCCAGCGCTGGCTTCCTTCGGCTTCCAGCACATATAAACTACCGTAGCCAGAAAGGGCCTGGGTCACGCTCATGATGCCGGGCGCCGGAAAGTTGAGCACCGTGGTTTGGCCTTGCTTGATGGTAATTTGCTCTTTGATCCTAGGCAAGGTGAGCATTTCCACGTCATAAGCGCCTGCCAAGTACTTGACCTTGCTAGGGAACGGCTGAGGTTGTAACAAAGCGGTACTGCCTTTCGGCCTAATTAAAGCATCCACTCGTCCGTAGGCCGTAGGCGCAATCTGCTGTAAAAAAAGAGAGCCTTGCGGTGCCTTTACTTTGATGACATTGTTCTGCCCGGGCTTAATGTCCAAGTTGCGCACCATCACTGCCGGAATAGTGTTCACCACCAGGTCATAGCTGAGCAAAGCGTCTACTTCTACCGCGTCAGCCTTGCCGTTTGCGTCCATATAGTGCACAAAGTTGTACTCGGGGTGGTCGGTGACGTTGTTCAAGAAGGTCATGTTCACGTTGGTCTCCACCGGCTTGCCCGCCTCATCGGTTAACTGCACCGTGACGGTAGTTTTCTTGAGCGCGATGGAAATCACGTTGTCCAAGACCTTCCGGAAAGTGCTGATGTCTGAGGCATTGTAGAACTGCCCCATGCAACTGAACGCCTTCATGTACTCAGGGTCGTCGCCTAAGCCAATGATGAACGGCTTTAAAAAGATGCGCTTTTTCTGCAAGGCAATAGACGTGGCACAAGGGTCACCGCCGCAACTCTCCACACCGTCTGTGATGATGATGACCACATTGCGTACGTTGTCGCTCACCGGAAAATCATTAGCCGACTGTTGCAGAGAATACGTGATGGGCGTGTTGCCTTTGGGCGTGATGGTCTGTAACTTCTGCTTGATGGCTTTCGCGTTCTTAGGCGCAAACGGTACCTCCAGCTTAGAGTCCTTGCAGTTCTTCAAGGCCACCGCGCTTTGGTGCCCGTACACCCGCAAGGCAATCTCCAAGTTTCCGTACGAGTCCAGGGAGTCCGCCATCTTAGCGAGCATGGTTTTGGCCACCTGCCAGCGCGTGCTTTCTTCCCATTTGGCTTGCATACTACCCGAGGCATCTAAGAGAAACAGCAGACGCGTTTTCTTGAGAGCCACCGCTTTGTTTTGCGCAGACGTCGGCACCGCCATCCCGCAGAGCAGGAGACAGAGCAGACAACTATACAAAGCGCGCGACAAAGCCATGGGCAGTAAACCTACTTAATAAGAGACTAGTAGTCGTTCAGGGTTTCAGACAGCTGTACCAAGGCTTGCTCTAACTGAGCGTCGTTTGGTGCCACGCCGTGCCATTTGTGTGAACCCATCATGAAGTCCACCCCGAAACCCATTTGCGTGTTCATCAAGATGATAATAGGCTGTTTTTTACCGGTCAAGGCTTTGGCTTGCTCCAAGACAGGAACCAGTTGCACAAAGTCGTTTCCGTTCTCGCAATGCAATACTTTCCACCCGAAGGCTTCCCACTTGGCGCGCAGATTGCCCAGGCTCATTACGGCGTCTACTGGACCATCAATCTGCTGGCCGTTGTAGTCTACGGTGGCAATGAGGTTGTCTACTTTGTGGTGAGCGGCGTACATGGCGGCTTCCCAGATCTGGCCTTCCTCCAATTCACCGTCGCCCATCAACACGTATACCAACTTGTCATCATTGTTCATTTTCTTGGCCTGCGCCGCGCCGGTGGCTACAGATAAGCCTTGACCTAATGAACCAGACGCGATTCTGATGCCGGGCAAACCTTCCTCGGTAGCAGGGTGTCCTTGCAAGCGTGAATTCAGCTTACGGAACGTGGCCAATTCTTTCACGTCAAAGTAACCAGAGCGAGCTAATACGCTGTACCAAACCGGTGAGATGTGACCATTGGACAAGAAGAAAAGGTCCTCGTTGGAGCCGTCCATGTTAAACTCAGACTTGTGGTCCATTACTCTAAAGTACAAAGACACCAAGAACTCAGTACAGCCCAAAGAACCACCCGGGTGACCGGAGTTCACGGCGTGTACCATTCTAACAATGTCTCTTCTTACCTGGTGGGCCACGTCATGCAACTGCTCAGGATTGTAATTGAAAGGGTTCATTTTATAGATTTGAAGATTAGACGATTTGAAAATTTGAAGATGTTCCTTTTAATTTCGTTTTAGGCCTGTTTTCTGGAAAGGAGGCCAAAAACGGGAAAGGCCATCTGCTTCTGGGGCAGATGGCCTTTGGGTTATTTTAGCAATTGGGCGGCGTGGTTTTTGGTGTCCACCTTTTTGATGATGTCCTGGATAATCCCGTCCTCATCTATCACGAAGGTGTAGCGCATGGTGCCCATGTATTTGCGGCCGTACATGCTCTTCTCCTGCCACACACCGTATTTCTCTACTACTTCTTTCTCCGTGTCTGCTAGTAGCGGGAAGGGGAGGTCGTATTTCTGAATGAACTTCTGGTGAGATTTCTCGCTGTCTATGCTCACGCCCAAGACCACGTAGCCTTTGTCCAGCAGAATCTGGTAGTTGTCGCGCAGGTCACAGGCCTGGGCCGTACAGCCCGAGGTGTCATCCTTCGGGTAGAAGTAAAGGGCCACTTTCTTGCCTCTGAATTGGCTCAGCTTCACCAAGTTTCCATCTTGGTCCTTTACCTCAAAATCTGGGGCTACATTCCCGACTTCTAGCATGTGTGTTAGTTAGGAGTTAAAAGTTATGAGTTAAGAGTTATTGTTGTGTAAAAGCATGTGTTTGAAAGTGGAACTCCAAATGCCGTTTTTGGCCTGTTTTCCAGAAACTAAGCTAAAAACGGTTTTTGTTAGACCAACTTTTAACTCATAACTTTTAACTCCTAACACTTAACTTAGATTTTAGTGCGGTACACGGTCTCATTGCCCATGGCGTCTTTGACCGTGAGCACCACGTCTCCAGACAAAGGTACAGTTTTATCTAGACGCTCTGAGGTAAGGGTGGAGTTTTTGTGTTCCCATTTCAATAGGACCCATTGGCCGTTCACCTCGCAGCGCCAGGAAGCCATGCCAGACAGGTTGTCCCAAACTTTAAAACTGATTTGAGAAGGAGATTTCTGCACCAGCTTCACGGTGGGGCCCACGGTATCGCTCAATACCTTGAACTTGCCAAAATCCCGTGCTGAGAAGGTGATGGCATCGCCGTTCCAGGTGCCGCCCAAAAAGCCCGTAGACTTTCCCCAGCCCAAACCATACACCGCCGCCTTGGACTTGTCTGCTGGAATGTTCTTGGGCCTGATGGTTACTTTGGCCGGTTTGAAAAGCGTGGTCAACGGATTGTTGATGCTCACTACGTCTTGGGCATCCTGGCTGGTCTGCAAATAGAGTGTGTCATACAAAGACTCCTTTTGGAAGGTGATGTCCAGGTAGCGGTTAGAGTAAAACAGTTCTGTATTGGGTGGCACTGTTTGCTCAAACTTAAAGCGCGCTTTGGTACCGCCAAGGTCCACTGAATCAGGGAGGCCACCAATCAGGTTATAGAGGTACACAGATCCCGCTGCTGTGGTGTAAGAGGGAATGACCGCGTATTTGTAATTGCCAATGTACAGATCCAGGTTTCTGGCGGTTTTAGCGGTATCAGCCACGGTTACCTTTAAAATGCTTTCCAGCACTTCATAATTAATCTTAGGTACAGTGACTTTGGGCGTGCCGTTGCTGTAATAGCCATTGCTTTCGCCGCGCATCATAAACCGAAGCTGAGCCGTGTTTTTATAGGAATCTGACAGATCAATTAGTACTTCATAGACCTTGCCTTCTTCAATGTTGAATTTGCCTTTGCTTTTGTCCGTTTCATAGAGCGGCAGCACGTTGCCATCTGCCACATACAACCGCTGGAAGGCTTTGTTGCTCAGTTTCAATTCCTGGTAATTTATGTGCGCAGAAACCTGGCGCTGCAAATCAAAAGGAACGCCGTCAATGTTGTGCTTGTAAATTGTCTGACCGTTCACGGTCAACTCCATGGCTTGCACGCCATTTCTATTGGTGGCACCGTCATACTGGTCAATGGCTTGAATCTCCAGCCCAAGTAAGCCTGCCGCCGAGATGGTGTCTGCCAAGGTGTAGACATTACCCTGCTTCACGGGCGTAAACATTTTGCGCTGGTACTGTCCCTGCACCCGTGACTTGATGCCCTGCGGCACCAGCGCGAAGTTATAAACCGTGGGCGCCACGTTGTCTTTTATTTCAGCGAAAGTGTAGCGCAAAGGGTTAAACAGTTTGTCGTTTTTATCACGTACCTCAAAGTGCAAATGTGGGCCACCAGAACCACCCGTGTTTCCAGAATAGGCAATGATGTCGCCTCGTTTCACCGGGAACTGGGTCTCTGGTAAGTTCACTTCCACGTCAAAGGCCTGCTTTTGGTATTGCACCTGCAGCATGTACTGGGCAATGGTAGGAATGAAATGGTTTAAGTGCGCATAGGTAGTGACCAAACCGTTGGGATGCGTGATGTACATCATCCAACCATACCCGTAGCTGGATATCTTAATGCGGGATATGTAGCCATCCTCGGCGGCGTACACGGGTAGGCCAATGCGGGCATCCGTTTTAATGTCTATACCTCCATGAAAGTGGTTGGGACGTATCTCGCCCATGCTCCCGGACAAGTAGTTCTGGGTGCCTGGTTTGATAGGGAAAAACAGCGGACTAACGGCCGGCGTGGGCGCCGTGGTAGCTGGAGCGGCGGCCGGAGCCTGTGCCAAGGCCATGGTGCCACTTCCTACCAGGTAAGCTATAATAAGGGGACGAAATCTATTTAACTTCAAAATTCAATATGGTTTTATCTTCTACAAACGCCTCTAACCGGTCTCCAATTTGAATGGGGCCAACCCCTGCCGGCGTACCGGTAAAAATAAGATCACCTTTTTTAAGCGTGATGAACCGCGACATGTACGCCAGGATAGCCCCAAAGTTATGGATCATCATCCCAGAGTTGCCTTGCTGTTTTAGCTCGCCGTTCACCTTCAAGCCAAAGTTGATGTTGTCCCAAGCCGGGAAATCCTCAATAGGCAGCATGTCAGAAACAGGGGCAGAACCGTTGAATCCTTTGGCCAGCGTCCATGGCAATCCCTTGGCTTTGGCTTTGGACTGCAGGTCACGGGCGGTAAAATCAATCCCAATTCCCAGCCCATCAATGTACTTGTCAGCGAACTTAGCCTGGATGTTCTTGCCTTCCTTGCCCACACGCAGCACCAGCTCTACTTCATAATGGATGTCTGTGCTATAGTCTGGGTAATAGAACGGCTCATTGTGGCGCAGAATTGCCGTGTCTGGTTTAAAAAAGATGACCGGCTCATCTGGCACTTCGTTCTGGAGTTCAGCGATGTGTTCTGCGTAATTGCGTCCTATGGCTAGTATTTTCATATCTTTTTTATTTCCAAAGATAAGGGAAATACCTGTGAGAGGGAATCTTAGAAGTGCAATCTGCCTGATTCTCAAAAATTGGCATGGAATTGTATATAGGATAAAATAGATTTGCGGCTGAATCTTGTGGCAACAACACTTTGTGACCGTACCTACGTATATGGGTACGCTCCTACGTAACGGCTGTGAATGTCGCTGGGAACTCAGCTTTTGTATCACTTAACCCTATACATACTATGAATACCTTAAAAACCGCAATACTTTCCTTGACTGTGTTGCTTACCGTTGGTTGTTCTACTGTTCCAATTACCGGGCGTAGACAATTGTCCCTTGTGAGCGACCAAGAAGTAATTGCTATGTCTTTCCAGGCATATGATGAGACCATAAAACAAAGCAAACTGTCTACCAACGCCTCGCAAACGGCCATGGTGAAACGCGTGGGCCAGCGGGTGCAGCGCGCCGTGGAGCAGTACATGTCGGCTAACGGGTTTTCTGCCCAACTAGAAGGCTACCAGTGGGAGTTCAACCTGATTCAGGATGACAAGCAGCAAAACGCCTTTGCCATGGCGGGAGGTAAAACTGCGGTCTATACTGGTATTCTGCCTATCACACAGGATGAGACAGGCCTGGCTGTAGTAATGGGCCACGAGATTGCCCACGCTATTGCCAAGCACTCTAATGAGCGTATTAGCCAGCAGATGGCCCAGCAGTACGGTGGTGCCGCATTAGGTGCCGTGGTAGGAGCCAAGTCTGGCGCTGCCCAAGAGGTAGCCAACGTGGTGTACGGTATTGGTACCGGCGTAGGGATGTTGAAATACGGACGTGACCAAGAATCTGAGGCCGACCAATTAGGCTTGATCTTCATGGCCATGGCTGGTTACAACCCAGAAGCGGCTCTTTCTTTCTGGCAGCGTATGGCGGCCAACGGCGGCGGCGGCACTCCTGAGTTCTTAAGCACTCACCCTAGCAGCGAGACCCGTATCAGCAACATTCAGAAGCACTTGCCAGAAGCCAAGAAATATTACAAAGGCCGATAAGCCATGAAAGCCCCTAGCAAATGGTTTGTTTTTGGAGCAGTGCTCATGGCCCTGTTGCTAAAATCTGATAAAGCCAAGTAAAAGGCTCTTCTTTAAAAGAAGTCTTGACAAGTTATAAAGCAAGAGAAGCCGCCCGTGTAAAACGGGCGGCTTCTCTTGCTTTATACGTATATACTGATTGTTCCCAGACATAAAATTGGCTGCCAAAAAAGATGGATTGACAAATGCGCACTTAGTATGACCAAGCTTGTTCAAATTTACAAAGATGAGACTATTCTGGCAGAAGAGGACCCAGCCAAACGGTTTATGAAAGTTACATGGCTTAAACATCCAAGAAGTGCGCAGTTTAGGGAAGCCGCCTTGCTCATAGTCCAGTTTGTCATGGAAAGGCAAATCCAATACCTGCTTTCTGACAGCCGTAAAGTCCAGTACTTGGACATCTCTGACCAGAATTTCCTGTTTCAGAAGGTGTATGCTACTATGCCCAAAGACCATGCCCTCTACATCTCCTATATTTTAAACCAAGCCAGTTATAACCTAATGGACATTTACCGCATTGGGGAGATGGTGCAGGCAGACGCATCCCTGAACATGCACTTAAAAACCAATATCTTCTTAGACGAAGCCGCAGCCCATTACTGGTTGTTGGGCTCAGAAGCATGATAAACGCTTCTATGAATCTAGGTGAAAAACACTAAGTCCTTTTGAATATCAAGGTAAAAATTATGGTGAATTAGTAGATTCCATCCAACTCATGAATATAAAAACGAAGAGGCCGCTTCTGGTAGGAAGCTGCCTCTCCATTTTTGTCCTTTTTTCTGGAAAACAGGCCAAAAACAAATTGAATCTAATGTATTGAATCTAAAAAGTGGTTTGCTGCAAGGCACCGCGCAGTTTAATACGGGTAAGTACTTTCTTGGTATAAAGCGGAAAATCGCCTTTCATCATCCAGTCATAGTAGCTAGGCTCTTTTTTAAGCACATCGGCTACAGAGACGTTCTTATGTTTACCGAAGTTGAAGACCTCCACACCTGCGTTGTTAAACACAATGCGACCGGACAAATCTGCGGTTTTTTGGAACGTGAATTGGTGCAGCTGCTGCATGTCATTCTGCACTGGAAATTTGGCCTGGTCCTCGGCCCCGGGAAGGGGAACGCCTTCGTATTTCTCCAGTTGTGACTTTAGGATCTCATAAGTTGCAATGGTGTCTGCCTCTGCAGAGTGGGCATTCTCCAGTGGTTTGTCACAGTAGAACTTGTAAGCGGCAGAGAGGGTGCGCTGCTCCATCTGGTGGAAAATGCGGCAAACATCCACAATAGAGCGGTTCTCAATGTCAAAGTCCATGTCTACGCGCAAGAACTCCTCGGCCAGCAAGGGTATGTCAAATTTAATCAGGTTGAAGCCACCCAAATCACAGCCCTTCAAGAAGTCGTCCAAGCCCCGGGCCAATTGCGCGAAGGTTTGGCAATGAGCCACGTCATCGTCGTAGATCTTGTGGATCATGCTAGACTCAATAGGAATAGGGATGGTAGGGTTCACCCGCTTGGTTTGGAGAATCTCCTCGCCAGACGGCAAAACCTTTAACATGCTTATCTCCACGATGCGGTCCTTGCAGATGTCAACGCCGGTGGTTTCAAGGTCAAAGAAGACAATGGGCTTGCGTAGGTGTAATTTCATAGGCACTGGTTTGAACGCTGATGTTACACAGATTCCCTGGAATTTGCGTCTTCTTGGATAGATATTTTTGAATATTCTCTGGCCCACGTAGTAGTGAGCCTGAGAAATGTTTATGGTCCTAACTTAGGAAGTTGTGATGGTGTCTGCCAGTTGCTGCAGGTCCAGGTTCCCGAAGTTGCCTGACGTCATCATCAACAGGTTTTTGTCCTTCCAGTTGTTGCTCAGTAAGAAGTCCTTCAGTTCCTGGCTGTCAGTGTAGACTTCAATTCCCTCGTCGCCAAACGCTTTCTTCAAGTCTGCGGGGTCCAAAGCCGGCATGCGCTTGTGCTCCAGCGTCTTCGGGTTGAAGTACACAATCTTCACGTCCGGCGACAGGAAAGTGCCGTTGTACTGCGGTAGAAAATCCTTGTTCAAACTACTGAAGGTGTGTAGTTCCAGGCAGGCAATCAATTGGCGTTCTGGGTATTGCTTCTTTAGGGCCTCAGAAGTGGCTTTCAGTTTAGAAGGTGCGTGCGCGAAGTCCTTATACACCAGCGTGTGCTCGTTCTCCCCAATCTTCTCTAGTCTTCTGGCTGCGCCTTTGAACGTGGCCAATGCCTCATAGAAGGCTTGTCCTTTGATGCCTATCTGCTTGCAGACTTCCTTGGCCGCCGAGATGTTGCGTAGGTTGTGCTCCCCGAACAGCTGAATTTCTACGTCGTCCTTCTTGGTCTTCAGGATGGTTTTGCCGCTCTTCTTGATTTTGTGCTCATGAATGGTGTAGCCAATATAATTCACATCAGAATTGTTGGGTACACACACTTCCTGCACCTGCTCGTCATCCTGGTTGTAGATGAGCGTACCAGCCTTGGGCGTCATGTCCACGAATATCTTGAACTGCTCGCGGTAGTTCTCCTCGGTGGGGAACACGTTGATGTGGTCCCAGCTGATGCCAGAAATCACGCCAATGTGGTGGTGGTATTTATGAATTTTGGGTACGCGTTGAAAAGGAGAGGAGAGGTACTCATCGCCTTCAATGATAATGATGGGTGCTTCTTCGGTGAGTTTCACCATCAGGTCAAAGCCTTCCAGCTGGGCGCCTACCGCGTAGTCAAACAAGCGGTTGTGGTACTTGAGCACGTGCAAAATGATGGACGTGATGGACGTTTTGCCGTGGCTGCCCGCTATGACAATGCGTTGTTTGTTCCTGGACTGCTCATAGATAAACTCCGGGAACGAGAAGATGGGAATGTTATGCTCCTGGGCGTACAGCAGCTCGGGGTTATCTGGACGGGCGTGCATGCCCACAATCACAGCATCTGGTTTGTCATGCAGCTTTTCTGGGAACCAGCCCTCGGCCTCGGGCAGGAGTCCGTCGGCGGCCAAGCGGCCTTTGGCAGGTTCAAAAATCTCATCATCAGAACCGGTGACCTTCAGGCCCTTCCGGTGCAATGCCAGCGCCAGGTTGTGCATAATGCTACCGCCAATGGCTATCATGTGAATGTGCTTGTATGCTGTTGTACTCATGCCGTCCAAATTCAAAGAGAGCAAATGTACTAATTTCTGTACACGTGCCACCCCTTGCCACCTTACGGATTTTTGGATATGCAGGCACAAATTTGGGAATAGCAGGACAGTGAGCAATGAACGGTAATAAGTAATATGACATCAGGAAAAGGAACTAAGATTGTCGTTTTTGACCTGATTTCTCAGAAACAGGCCAAAAACGACAATCTTCTGAAATAGAATTACTTCTTCTTGCTACTATAGAAATTGTGAATAAGTGGCCGTTTTTGTGGATTACCTGAGTGCGTTGTTTCCTTACATTTGCTAGTATGGAGGAGATGAAAACGAAAGCGACCAGAGGCAAGGCACCTTGGACCCCCAAGCAAACCATGTCGCCGGGTTTAGGAAAGCTTCCGCCCCAGGCTCTTGAGCTGGAGGAAGCGGTGTTGGGTGCGCTCATGCTGGAAAAAGACGCCCTGACGGCGGTTATTGACCTTTTAAAGCCCCAAAGCTTTTACAAAGACGCGCACCAGCGCATTTTTAAGGCCATTCTGAGCCTCTTTGACAAATCAGAACCCATTGATATCCTAACAGTTACCCAGGAGCTGCGCGAGCAGGGCGAACTGGAGTTTGTAGGCGGTGCCTTTTACGTGACGCAACTCACCACGCGCGTCAACTCGGCGGCCAACATAGAGTTTCACGCCCGAATCATCACAGAGGCGGCCATCAAGCGCGACCTCATCAGCATTTCTTCTGAAGTCCTGGGCCGCGCCTATGAAGACACCACCGACGTGTTTGACCTGTTAGACAGCACTGAGGCAAAGTTGTTTGAGGTGTCTGAGAGCAACATTAGAAAGAACTTTGACGACATGCAGTCCTTGATGCACAAAGCTATCAAGGAACTGGAGGCCAAGAAAAGCCAAAAAGAAGGGTTGACGGGCGTACCAAGTGGTTTCAATGCACTGGATAGAGTGACCTCAGGCTGGCAGCAGTCCGACTTGGTGATTTTGGCAGCACGTCCTGCCATGGGTAAGACGGCGTTCGTGGTAAGTGCCATGCGCAACGCTGCTGTGGACTTTGGTAAAGGTGTGGCTATCTTCTCTCTGGAGATGTCCTCCATTCAGCTGGTGAATCGTTTGATTTCTGCCGAGGCCGAGCTGGAAGGCGAGAAGATCAAAAAAGGAAACCTGGCAGACTACGAGTGGACCCAGCTGAACCATAAAATCACCAAGCTGAGCCAGGCACCTATCTTTATTGATGACACGCCTGGCCTTTCCATCAGGGAGCTCCGGACCAAGTGCCGCCGCTTGAAAGCCCAGCATGACATCCAGATGATCATCATTGACTACTTACAGTTGATGAGCGGCAACACCGAAGGCAAAGGCGGCGGAAACCGTGAACAGGAGATTGCCTCTATCTCACGAGCTCTCAAGCAATTGGCCAAGGAATTGAGCGTGCCGGTGATTGCTCTTTCGCAGTTGAGCCGTGCCGTGGAGACGCGTGGTGGTGATAAGAAACCCATGCTTTCAGATTTACGTGAATCTGGTTCCATTGAGCAGGATGCGGACATGGTATTGTTCTTATACCGCCCTGAGTATTACGGCATCACTGAAGACGAGATGGGCAACCCAACCCAGGGTGTAGGCGAAGTAATCATTGCCAAGCACCGGAATGGTGAGGTGGGTAGCGTAGCCCTCAAATTCATAGGCAAGTACACAAAGTTCGGTAATCTGGAGGACGGCTTTGGCGGTGGTGCTGGTTTTGACAGCGGGCACGGCTTCCCAACCTCAGACTTTGACGGTCCTAGCCCGGCCGGCGGGCCTAACACCATACGCTTAGGCAGTAAAGTGAATGACAACGGCGGCGGCTTCCCACCGTCAGGCTTTGATGACGCGCCTCCTTTCTAAGAACATGATATTTAAAAACACAAGTGCCACTTCCTGCATAAGGGAGTGGCGCTTGTCGTTTTTGGCCTGTTTTACAGAAAACAGCTCAAAAACGATGATTAATAAAGTCCAAAACTAATCAAGATGCTCCTTTATAAATGACTCATTATTGTTTGTTGCGGTGATCATATTCATATGATGTTAGATAAGCTTATAATAGGATGCTCCTAGAACCCCTAGTACACAAGTGTTATAGAAAATTTAGTAAAAAGTACTATCAATTATGCGTAAAATACGTATAAGAAAGAAATGAGACCGCTAGGTACTTCTAGAGATAAATAGCTTTAGTGGTTTCAGCTTTGAAAGGGATTTTATGTCTTTGATGTAAGATCTGGAGTGAAAAGAATGCCAGTGACAGGGAAAATTGCTTTAAGTGCATGAAGGCTGAAAGTAGTTTCCTTGTGAGTTTCAAAAAAGGAGCATTTCCTTTTCTTAACATTGTTCTACCGCTTGTTCTTAGCGCGTAGGTTCCATCCAATCTTTCAATTCCCTTGCCCTAATTGGGTTGATGCGGTAATTGGTCTAACATTCGTCAATTTTTCTAAACTGGCAGTAATTGGGTTGTCTTGCTTGGCCCCAATAGCTGTTCAAAACAGAAGCTTTGATTGAATTGGCAATTGTATCTGTATCCCTGACAGAACGCTTGCTCTTGCTGAATTTTAATGTTCAGTTTATGAATGACATCCTACCTATATCCTATGTAATTTAAAATTTAAAGCCATGAAACGGTCTAAAATTTTAGTTGTGATTGCCACCCTTGCCGCCATTATCTTCGGTTTTCCGTCATTCAGTTATGGACAAATTGTCTTCCCTGAAGTAAAAGTAGGTGCAGTTAATTATAAGTACCTAAGTTCTGTAGATAATAAAGAAGTAGCTGAACCAGTAAGACGTTTACAGCAAGAGGCTGCCGTCTTTGATGTGAAAGATCCTAAATACTTTGAAGACGAATACAACACCTATCTAGTCACATTTGAGCTGCCTGAGGGCAAAATATTAGCGGCCTATGACAGTGAAGGTAAGCTATTGCGCACTGCCGAAAAGTTTAAAAACACCGTCTTGCCAAAAGCAGTTGGACAGTCTGCGTTGCAGAAATATCCCGGTTGGCGCATAGCAGAGGACGTGTACTTAGTAAATTTCCATGATCGGAAAGGTACTACTAAGACTTATAAGCTTTTACTTGAAAAAGGAGACAAGCGCATGAAAGTGAAAATGAATGAAAAGGGTGAAGTAATTTAATAACCAATCCATCCATGTAGTTATGAAAGGCATATACCTACCATATTAGAAAGATGTATGCTTTTTTACCACCTATATAAATCAATAGCGGCTGCCAGTTTTATGAACTGGCAGCCGTTTTTTTACTATGCCGTAAAAGTTAAATGATTCATCGGGTCATACATGTAAAGGATTAATAGTTTAAACCTTTCTATTTAAGCTAAGCCTGTCCACTAAGTTATAGCAATCGCAATGGAGAAGAAGATTCACTTTCCAGCGTTTTTCATTGCCTTGCTATTATTCTGCGCGATCCTATATTTTCCGGTACTGGAGCAGCCCGATGCGCAAAAAGCCTTAGCACTGTTGGTATTTGTAGCCTTGTTATGGATTACGGAGGCTATTCCGCTCTCCCTAACTGCTCTGTTGGTGCCGGTGATAGCGGTATTATTGCAGCTATGTTCTCCTAAAGAGGCATTCAAGGAATTTGCCAACCCGGTGATTTTCTTGTTTATGGGAGGTTTTGTCTTGGCGGGGGCTTTGTCCAGGCACGCTTTAGACAAATTGCTGGCCCAAAAACTTACCAAACTGGCCAAAGGAAATTTTTATAGGTCATCTGTACTCTTAATGCTGGCAACGGCCTTGGTTTCCTGGTGGGTGAGCAATACATCTTGTGCCGCCATAATGCTTCCTTTAGGCTTGGGCATGCTGGTATTGGTAGAAAAGCAGAAAGTGTCACCAGAGTCAAAGTTCTTGATGTTGGGCATTGCCTACTCCGCAAATATTGGAGGCATTACTACCTTGATCGGGAGCCCGCCCAATGCCATTGGAGGGGCTTTGCTCAAGATTTCCTTCTCTGAATGGCTTATGTATGGCGTTCCTGTCTTTCTGTGCACCTTTCCGTTAATGGTCATAGTGCTGACCTTGTATTTTAAGCCAGACAGGACCTTGCGGATGATTGATATGAAGGAACTTCCAGTAAGTAGTAAACCTCTTTATGTTTTGAGTGCCATTTTTAGCGCTGTAGTCCTGCTTTGGTTGCTTGAGGCTAATTTGGCACCTATCTTCCACATTGCAGACAACTTTAGCTCTTTGGTGGCAGTCATCGCTGTTTTCCTGGTGTTTGTGACCGGCACTTTAACGTGGGAGGAAATCCTTAACAGCATTCAATGGGAAGTGCTTTTGCTTTTCGGGGGCGGGCTTACCTTGGGTATGTTGATTGATAAAAGTGGATTGGGTGCGTTAATGGTAGGGCAAGTGTCAGAATTGATCGATTTCATTCCGCTCATCGTGTTTCTTTGGATTATTGTGCTGTTTAGCATTCTGCTAACTGAGTTTATGAGCAATACGGCCAGTGCGGCGCTAATTCTGCCAATTTTGTACACCATGGCCACTCAGATGCAGATCAACCCGATGTTGTTGGTGCTTCCAGCTACCATTGCCGCAACGTATGGTTTTATGATGCCCGTGGGCACGCCCCCCAATGCCTTGGTTTTTTCCTCAGGATATGTGCCGCAGCAGGACATGATGAAAGCAGGACTGGTTTTGAATATCACCTTTTCCATCATTTTGACGGCAATGTTCTATTTTCTATTTAGGTAAGGCTTTAAGAACCAGACTTTAGAGAGAATATCATAAAAAAACGCCTGACTGGATAGTACCCATCAGGCGTTTTTATGAATGTAGACTAAATCTAGTAATCTAATTTGCGGGATTTGCTGCTGTTTTTGCCAGCCATAAAAGCCACAATTCCACCAATCAATAAACCGCCTATCACGGCTTTCTTGATAAGGCCGGCACGGTCGTGTTGTAAATCGGCTTTCATGCCCTTCTCTGCGAAGATGTTAGGCACTTTTCCGTTCTTGAAATCTTCAATGAAGCCTTCCACCACGTTCACGCGGTCTGCCAGCAACAAGGGTAACCAATGCGGGTACACGTTCTCGCTGTATTTAAAGGCCATGCGTCTAATCATACCGCTCAATCCAGAGGGTGGAGTAGACGTTCCAAAAACCGCCGTGAGGTTAGGTCGCTCAATGGATTGCAGAATCTCCACCGTTTCGGCTTGTTGCGTTGGTCGTTTCCAGCTATACCCGCGGTGCTC
Source organism: Rufibacter sp. DG15C (assembly GCF_001577755.1). Classification (NCBI taxonomy): domain Bacteria; kingdom Pseudomonadati; phylum Bacteroidota; class Cytophagia; order Cytophagales; family Hymenobacteraceae; genus Rufibacter; species Rufibacter sp. DG15C. Next base: position 3,955,308 of record NZ_CP010776.1, on the reverse strand, counting down.
CTCATTGGTGCGCTTTTTCATGGGGTACGTGGGGTCATTCTTTGGGTCTGCGTCAATGCCCCAGCCATTGATGTGAGAATAATCTCTAGTTGTATTTTCCATAATATGTTATGCTTTAGACATTAGCTCTTGGTGGAATAAGGATTGGTTTTATGCAACCATCCAGTTTCTGAGAGAACATTCGGTACGCCTCAGACACTTCTTCTAACGGAATGCGGTGCGTGATCAAACCTTTAGGGTTTAACCTACCGGCCTGCACGTGCTCAATCAATTTGGGCAACAGTCGTTTCACAGAAGCCTGATTGGCTCTAATGGTCAAGCCCTTGTTCAGCACGTTGCCAATTGGCACTAGGTTATCCGTAGGACCATAAACACCCACAATAGAAACGATACCACCTTTTTTAACCGAGTTGATGGCCCAATGCAAGGCAGTGGCAGAGCCCGCCTGCAAGAGAAGCTTTCTACCGGTAATGGTTTGCAGGGCATTACCAGTGGCCTCAGCCCCAACGGCGTCAATCACCACATCAGCGCCCATCCAATCCGTAGCTTTCTTTATGAATACCACCGGATCGCCTAAGGATTCATAGTTGTAGGCCTCACACTGAGAGTAGTTTTTGGCAAACTCAAGGCGGTACTCTAATTTGTCAATGATCATCACGCGGCCCGCGCCAAATAACCAAGCGCATTTGGCCGCCATAATCCCAATGGGGCCCGCTCCAAATACCACCACTGTGTCGCCTTTTTGAATACCAGCCATCTCGGCGGCTTGATAACCAGTCGGCACTACGTCTGTTAGGAGAACGGCATCATCTGGGTCCATGCCCTCTGGGATGATGGTTGGGCCTACGTTGGCGTAGGGTACGCGCACATACTCTGCCTGTCCGCCGTCATAACCACCCGCCGTATGCGAATAGCCAAAAATGGCGCCCACCGCCGTGGCCATGGAGTTGGATTCATGGCAATTGCCGTACAGTTCCTGTTTACAGAAAGCGCATTCACCACAGGAGATATTGAAGGGCACCAACACGTGGTCACCCACTTTTACTTTGGTCACCTCTGGCCCAACTTCTTCTATGATACCAGTAAACTCATGGCCAAAGGTCATGCCTACGCGGGTATCTGGCACGTTGCCGGTGTAAAGGTGTAAATCTGACCCACAGATACATGAGCGGGTTACCCGAACAATGGCGTCCTGCGGATGCAGGATTTCGGGCATAGGCTTCTCGTCAATCCGGACCCGGAGAGGTCCCCGGTAATTCATAGCTAACATATGTATTCTCCTCTGGTGGCTTTAGTGAAACAAAATGAACTTTGACAAAAACGGGCAAGCCGACGATGATAGGTCAGAAACCGCTGCTATTTGTACTTATCTAATCCTGTAAAGTTTCAAACCAATTTTTAAAGTAAGCTTGGCGCGCTTTAAGAGATGGAGCCTAATCACAAGTGAAAAGATGAACTAGAAATTGAGTTTTAGTATAAATACTGATGCAGAAAACAGGCTTATGGTATAGAAAAGCATACTGGGCTACCGCACGGGAGGGTGCCTGTTATCAAACATTCTATACCTAACTTAGTATAAAAGAAACGGTAGCATCTAGAAATTAGCCTGATAATTGGCCCTTTCTTACTTCTAAAACCCAAATATCTAGATATATGAAAGTTGAAATATGGTCAGATGTGGTTTGTCCCTTCTGTTACATTGGCAAACGTAAATTTGAGAAGGCGCTGGAGCAATTCGGGCCGAAGGATAAAGTAGAAGTGGTTTGGCGAAGCTTCCAGCTGGACCCAGAAATGAAGCATGTGCCCGGCATGAGCGTGCACGAATACTTGGGCAAACGCAAAGGCGGCACCACGGCAGACGGCAAGCGCATGAACGACCAAATGGCCGAGATGGCCAAGGAGGTGGGCCTAACATATGACTTTGACAACGCCGTCATCAACAATACCCTGCTGGCGCACCAGTTGCTACACCTGGCCAAAACCCACCAAAAGCAGGACCAAATGAAAGAGCGCCTGTTTGCCGCCTATTACACCCAAGGTCAAAATATTGGTGACATAGACACGCTAGTTAGATTGGGCGAAGAAATAGGGTTGGATGGCCCAGAAATCAAAGAAGCATTAACCAAACAGACCTACCTACAAGAAGTGCAGGAAGATTTCATTCGGGCACAGCAAGTGGGCGTACGCGGGGTACCTTTTTACGTGTTCAACAACAAATATGCGGTTTCTGGCGCCCAGCCTACCGAGTTGTTCAAAGAAGTATTGGACAAGGTTTGGGAAGAGGAAAAGCCTCCAACCGTTCTAGGCGAGGTGACCGGCGGCACTTGTACCCCAGACGGCGTCTGCGATTAACTAGTATCAACCTTAAAGGCAAAGTATGAAAATAGCAATGGTATTGACCTCGCACAGCGAGTTAGGAAACACCGGCGAGAAAACCGGGTTTTGGATAGAAGAATTTGCAGCCCCCTACTACGTTTTTAAAGAAGCAGGCGCAGATATTACTTTGGCTTCGCCTAAAGGCGGACAGCCTCCCATTGACCCCAAAAGCGACGCCCCTGAAAATCAAACCGAAGCCACTAAACGTTTTAAGCAGGACAAAGAACTACAGCAACTACTGGTCAATACCAGCAAGCTGTCAGATGTACAAGCAGACCAGTTTGATGCCGTCTTCTATCCAGGCGGGCACGGCCCGTTATGGGATTTGCACAGTGATAAAGCTTCTCTTAACCTCATAGAAACCCTCTGGAATAGCAACAAACCGGTAGCCGCCGTGTGCCATGCGCCGGCCGTGTTGCTCAATGCTAAAGATGCCTCTGGCCAAGCGCTGGTGAAGGACAAAAACGTCACTGGTTTCACGAACACCGAAGAAGAAGCAGTGGGCCTAACCCAGGTAGTCCCTTACCTGTTGGAAGATGAGCTGAAGAACAAAGGCGGTAAGTACTCCAAGAAAGAAGACTGGGCCGTGCATGTGGTCAAAGACGGTCTCCTGATTACGGGACAAAACCCAGCCTCCTCAGAAGAAGCCGCCCGTCAATTAATTTCTCTCTTAAAGGAAAATAAGCAAGCCTAAGTTGTAGGGAGCATTGGTGAATAGTCTTCGTTTTTGGCTTACTTTCCAGGAAATAGGCCAAAAACGGAGGCTATTTTCTTGATGGGGACCAGCAGGATTGCTAGGCAAGTAAACGCAACGCAAATTGTTTGTATGCACTTAGAAATGTCTAAGGCCTGAAAGCGAAATGCTCCACGCTCACCCTTAAAGAGGCACCAAAGAAAAGAACAGGAGACGAACAAACGACCCAGACTAAATTGAAGGACGCGTGAACCGTACCGGCATGGTGTTGAAAGCCAGCTTTCTAAACAAAGTATAGATAAGCGCCTATTCCTTCGTCCAGATTTTAAATTAGTCGCTACATATCAATCACATAAAAAGCCCTTTGTTATGACAAAACCTGCAACAGGCTATTCTAACAAAGGGCTTTAGTACTTCTAAGATGGAAGATTAGGTAAGCTTAGTGCTTTTTGCCCTTCTTGCCTTTTCCTTTATTCTTTCCGTTGCCTTGTCCGTTGTGTTTTTTCTTCTGCTGCCCAGGGGCATACGCTTTGGCAGACTTGTCACCGTATACTTTCTTGGCTTGTCCCGGAGGCATGCCTTTGGTAGATGATGTTGAGGAGCCTGGCAGTGGAATAGGGAAGCCGTCTGGATACCGCGAGCTACGCTCAGAGCCTTCTCGTTTTACGCCACCCGGAAAACGGGAAGTGACGCTGCCTGTTTTTCTGCTGCTTGAACACGCCACAGAGGCCACCATCAGGGCCAATAAGAACGTGAGACGAGTAATTGATCTAAGAGTCATGAGTAGGGGTTAAGAATAAGTGACCTATTAAACAGGAAACACTACTGCAAATATAATGCTAAAGCCACTGCCGCTTACAAATTCCTTTTAAACTTAGTTACAAAGCAGTGCCCGTTTTTAGCGTATTTTCCAGAAAATAGGCCAAAAACGGATGCATTTCGCGTTGAAATATTTTTCATCAGAAAGAAAATAATCCAGCAATGGCACTTAATGGTAGATTTGTCGTACAAGCGCGTAATATAGAGTTCGGCTAATGGTTTGTGATCATATTAAGACATTGGCGGGTAGCTGCACGCTAGAATTAATACTGGACCGTTCAAATTATACACGCATTTACGTCTGCTCACCGCCTAGGCCTTTTCCATCCCCATGATACACGCGTACCCTACCAAGATGAGTGCAAGTTTTTCCCTCAAACCCTTAAGAGTGCTTTTTCTATTACTGCTGGGCTTCTGCTTAGTTGGTGTTCACAAAACGCAGGCGCAGGATAGTCTGGAAGTAGACACAGAGAAGCATTTGAATTTTTACCGCATCTGGGGCTTTGTGAAGTATTACCATCCGGCCTCGGCGGAAGGTCGCCTGAAAGCCGATTCCCTGTTTTTTCTGTACCTGCCCAAGGTAGACTCGGCTAAAACAGAGAAGCAGGCCAACGCGGTCTTCAAAGCTATGTTGCAAAGCATTGGACTGCCCGAAGGAGAGAAGATCAAGCCCCAGGAAGACAATCCCAAAGGAGCGTTTTTGTTGAAGAACGTGGAGGATAGCTGGCGGCATAAATCCAAGTACCTGAACAATGATATTAGGAAGCACCTGGAGAAGCTCTTTGAGCGCCGTTATACCGGTGGTAAGCACCATTACACCTATGTGCGTTACAATCCTTATGGCGGTACCGTGCCGCACGAGCTGGAATATGTGCGCAAACCCCATGAGAATCTTAGTTATCCGCTAAGAATGCTGGCCCTGGCCAAGTTCAAGACCTATGTAGATTACCTTTATCCATACAAGTACCTCATGGATGTGCCTTGGGACGATGTCATCCTGCAGGCCATCCCCCTGTTTGCCAAATGCGACAGCCGCCAGGAGTATGAGCGGTTGCTGCTGACCGTGAATGCGCGGCTAGATGACACGCAGGCTTTCTCGTTTTTCAGGCAATTGCACCACCGCGAAAAGCTGTTCAAAAACCATTACTTTCCGCCATTTGACTACCGCATAGCTGAAAAGAAAATCATTGTAACTGCTATCATTGACCCCGTGCTTTGCCGCCAATCCAACATTAAGCGGGGTGATGTGATTGAGGCCCTGGACAGCGTAGCCATTGAGGAATGGGTGAGCGCGCTTAAGTCTGTCTTGGCCGTATCTAACAACCAAGCCTTATGGGCTAGGGTAGGAGAGTGGGGTGATAACCTGTTGTTCCGGTCAGAGGATGACAAAATGCAGGTGCGCCTGACCCGCGGCGAAGAGCAGGTTTCCACCACCCTCAGGCTCATGAACCCCAGTACGCCCGCCAAAGCCAAATTGATAGACATCTTCTTCAAAAAAGAGCATACCACCACGGCCAAGAAGAGCAAGAATCTGGCGTATGCTGCCAAGGGCATTGTGCACTTTAAGATTGATGACACGTATAGGTTTATCAATGATGAGACGCCAGAAGAAGACGCCGTTCTCATGGACTCGTTGCTCAACAAAGCCTCCAGGGCCAAGGGAATAATTTTTGACATGCGCGGCGAGCCAGACAATAGTGACTTTGTGTACCAGTACCTGTATAAGAAGTTCGGGAAGAAGAACCACTACTTTGCGCGCTACTACCAGTTAAACCCATACCAGTTGGGCACCTACCGCTTGCTCACCCAGCCCGAAGTCTATTTCCCGGCTACCCTTACCCCAGAAGAGGCCGTCTACAATGGCAAAGTGATTATACTGGTGAACGGCCGCACGCACAGCATTGGGGAATGGAACATCATGAGCCTGCAGCGTCTCTTCCCCAACAGCATCACCTTGGGAGAACAGACCGCCGGCGCCGACGGGGATGTGAAGAAGTTTCCGTTACCCGGCGGCTATGAAGCCACCTTCTCTGGCAATGCCATCTACTATCCCAACAATACGGCCACCCAGCGCCAAGGCATTAAACTAAACGTACCCGCGCAACCCACCTTAAAAGGCGTACTAGCCAACAAAGACGAATTATTGCAGAAGGCCATTGCCTTGATCAAAGGGGAAGAGCAAGCAGCAGAAACCGAAGAGTAGGCGTAATTAGCTCAGAATCCATAAAGCCGTTTTTGGCCTGTTTTTGAGAATCCAGGCCAAAAACGGCTTTATACGTTATACTAATTTATTCCTTCTTTAATCTTTTGGCTGAATAAGTGAATTACCTGATTTGCTTTGGAATAGCTTTGGATCATCCTTAGGGACTTACCATCTGGCCAAAGAGCTTTACCTTTACTTACCTTAACCGTCTAACCTTATGCAAAGAGAAGCATTCACCGCCCGCGGTGCCGTATCTGTAGGACCTTATTCGCATGCGGTGGCCACCTCAGACCTTCTTTATCTTTCCGGGCAAACACCTATAGCGGCAGAGACCGGTAAATTGATTGAAGGAGACATCAGCGCGCAGACTGAGCAGTGTTTCAAAAACCTGTTCAATGTGCTGGCTGCGGCAGGCTTGACCCCCAATCATGTGGTCAAAGTCAATGTGTTTTTGACGGACATGGCCCATTTTGAGGCCATGAACACAGTGTACGCCCAGCAGTTTTCAGCCCCATATCCGGCGCGCACTACCATTGGCGTGGCGTCTCTGCCGTTGGGTGCCCAGGTTGAATTAGAAATGATTGCCAGAAGAAGCAAGCTACAGGATTTGCTGCCAGTTGCAGGCAGGATAACCATTCAAAAACAAAACTTATCCGCCGGACTTTCATTTCCAGATTATCATTGAAGACAAATAACGTACCTCATGCTTCCTAAAAAGAAAATCCATCCCGAAGAGAAGTTTGAGTTGCATCCCAGAAACAAGCACCGGGCCCGGTATGATTTTAAAAAACTCATCAAAACCAACCCTGAATTGGAGCGCTATGTGCGGTTGAACGAGTACAAAGACGCTTCTATAGATTTCTTTAATCCGGCTGCGGTCAAGGCCCTGAACAAGGCCTTACTCCAACACTTTTACAAACTAGCCTTTTGGGACATACCTGAAGGATATCTATGCCCGCCCATTCCGGGAAGAGCAGACTACCTCCATCACATGGCAGACCTGCTAGCCGAAAGCGCCGCACGTGTTGGTCTAAACCAAAAAATCCCCAAAGGAGATAAAATTACGTGTTTGGATGTGGGCGTGGGCGCCAATTGCGTGTACCCTATCATTGGGCATCAAGAATATGGATGGGGGTTTATAGGCGCAGACATTGACCCGGTATCCCTTTCCTCTGCCCAAAAGATTGTAGCGCAGAACCCAGCCTTAAAAGGGCATGTAGAAATCAGGCGCCAACCCAACCCAAAGGATATTTTCAAAGGCATACTACCCCCAGGGGAATATGTGGATGTGACTGTCTGTAACCCGCCATTCCATGCATCGGCGGCAGAAGCGCAGGCGGGGTCTAAGCGCAAGGTGAGCAACTTGAAACAGCAGCGGGTCTCTAAAGCAGTCCTTAATTTTGGAGGACAGAGCAATGAGCTGTGGTGCGCGGGCGGCGAACCTGCTTTTATTGACAACATGGTCCGTCAGAGCAAGGAGTTTTCCTCTTCCTGTTTTTGGTTTTCTACCTTGGTTTCTAAGCAGGCTAATGTTGCCAGGGTGCATAAAGCGCTACAAGCGGCAGGTGCCTTAGAAGTGAAGACCATTCCTATGAGCCAGGGGAACAAAGCCAGCAGGGTCATTGCCTGGACCTTTTTAACCCCAGCCCAACAAAAAAACTGGATAGAAACCAGATGGAAGTAGAGATTATTATCCTTTGCTAATTTGCTAGGCGATCGCAAGAATCAAACATGCTCTAGGATGGTAAAGCCTAGTTGTAATTCGCTTTTCCCTACTTGTCTGTCAGTTCAATCCATACAGGGGCGTGGTCGCTTGATTTTTCCCAACCCCGGGTATCACGGTCCACGCCGGCGGCTTTCAGTCTGTCTTTTAAATCGGGGCTCAGCAGGAAATGGTCAATGCGAAGCCCGGCGTTTCTGGCAAAAGCATTCCTGAAGTAATCAAAATAGGTATAGATGGTTTCTGTTGGGTGCAAGTACCTAATAGCATCTGTCCAGCCCTGTGCCAGCAACTCTTGAAAAGCGGCCCGGGTCTCTGGTCTAAACAAGGCATCTTCAACCCAGCGCTCAGGTTTGTAGGCGTCTACTTCTGTAGGAATCACGTTGTAGTCGCCGGTTAACACTACGGGTTCTTTTGAGGCCAGAAGAGTGGCGGCGTGCTTGGTAAAATGCTCCATCCAGCGCAACTTGTAGTCAAACTTTGGGCCGGGGGCGGGGTTGCCGTTGGGTAAATACAGACAGGCAATGATGACGCCATTTACCTTCGCTTCTATGTACCGGCTTTGGTCATCCTCATCGTTGCCAGGTAGGCCTTTACGCAGTTCTTCTGGTTTGCCAATCTTAGATAGAATGGCCACTCCGTTCCAGCTTTTTTGTCCGTGCCAGATGGCTTCATACCCAGCATCCTGAATAGCCTGTAAGGGAAACTTTTCTTCGGGTGCTTTAAGCTCCTGCAAGCAGGCCACATCTGGTGCAGTTTCTTGCAACCATCGCAACAAGACGGGCAGGCGGGCACTGATTCCATTCACATTATAGGTAGCAATCTTCATGGCAAGACGTTGGGGTTATGGCAGCTTTTGCAATTTAAAAGAGGCCGTTTCTGAAAACTGTTTTACCATACGCACACCCGTGAAAATGGATAGGCAAGTGAACCCTATTCCATCAAAAAGAAGGCAGGATAAAATAATTACGAGACTATTCTCTAATAACGATACCTTGAAGAAAGACAGCCAAAATTGTTTACATTCGTTTAAGGCCTTACTGTAAGGCAATTAGAAAGCCCAACCAACTATAGAAACTATGAAAAGCAAAATGATGGCCTTGGCCACGTTAAGTGTACTGGCCTTTGGCTGCACTGAGAAGACCGAGAAAAAGGTGAACACCACAGAAACCACCGTCACAGACCAGGCCACCACGGTGGTAGATTCTACCAAAGTGGAAACCACCACCACCGAAATTGAAACCGCCACTGAGGAAGTAGACTCTTTGTTAAACGATTTGTAACCAAGCAACCCTATGAAAACGAACCAAAAAGTAATACTGGGTTTGGCCCTAGGTGCCTGCCTTACAGCGTTTGCTCCGTTTGTTTCTTCTGCCCAGCAGGGGAAAGGCCAGAATAAGAAAGAAGCCAACCAAGGCCATGACGACCAGGACAAGAACTTGAAACAAAAAGGCAAGTCTGACCAAGCCAAGGAGAAAGGCCGCGGTAACAATGCTAATTCCCTTAAAAACAATGGCAATCAAAACAGGGACAAGGCAGGTAACAACAACAACAACAACAACAACCAAAATCGCGACAAGGACAAAGTAGCCCAGGACAACGAAGGCAACGCTTACGGTAAAGACAAAGGCGATTTGTCTGGACGGGAGTTTGGGCAGCAGCGTGCCACGCAAGCCAGACTGACCGGCGAGCAGCGCAGAGAACGCTTGGACAATTCTGTAGTGGAAGGCGATAAGAAAGTTAAGGACGCCAGAACCAAAATAGCCAAAGCCAGAGAGGCCCTTGAAAAAGACCGTTCAGGCAAAAAGCTGACAGATGCGCAGTACAATGAGAAGAAGGCCCGGATTGAACGCACTGAGCGTGCCGTGCAGGTCTTGGAAGAAAAGATAAACGAAGGCAGAGCTTTGGGCGCGTTGCAAGACTAAACCCTTTCAACTACTACAAGAAAGCACAATTGCTTCCATCTACTCCCGCAGCAGCCACATTGATTCTTGTGGCTGCTGCGGGAGTTTTGCGTTTACCATTAATTGTTTAGTAATATCTTAAGCGAAAGGTGAAGCAGCCGGTATATCTTCTTGCTCATATCTACAACAAGATTTTATTTTCTAATCATCTAAAAACATGATTCTTAAAAGCCAAAATTGGATCCTTCTCGTTTAAGTAAGCATGGAAAAACAGCAATGGCCAGAACTGTCTTATGAAGAAGCCAAGGACACCTACCAGACGCTTCACCTTTGGTGCCAGATAGTGGGTAAAATCAAACTGGGGCAGCTGCCTTGGGTAAACCATTCCTGGCACGTGACCCTGCAATTGACCCCTTCGGGTTTTACCACCGGCGACCTGCCCGCAGGCAAAAAGCATTTTCAGATTAACTTTGATTTTAGGGTGCACCAAGTCCAAGTGGTGACCAGTTTGGGAGAACAGCGGGCTTTTGACCTGGCCAACCTGTCTGTGGCTGGTTTCTATGCACTGCTAATGAGCACCTTAGAAGAAGTAGGCATTCCCATCCAGATCAACACCACGCCCAATGAACTAGAAAATGCCATTCCGTTCCCAGAGGATAATATACATGCCACCTATAACCCAGCCCAAACCACACAGTTGCACGCGGCTTTCTTGCTGGCCCAAGAGATTTTAGCAAAATTCAGGGCTGAATTTACCGGCAAATGCAGTCCCGTACATTTGTTCTGGGGAAGTTTTGATTTGGCGGTCACGCGCTTTTCTGGGAAACCGGCGCCAAAGCATCCCGGCGGCGTTCCTAACCTGCCTGACTGGGTGGCCCAAGAGGCGTACTCCCAAGAGGTAAGCAGTTGCGGCTTCTGGCCAGGCAATGAGTCGCTGCCTTTGCCAGCCTTTTACAGCTACCATTACCCAGAGCCAGAGGGTTATAAAACGGCTTCGGTGCAGCCCCAGGAAGCTTATTACCATCCTACCTTAGGTGAATACATTTTGCCCTACCAAGCAGTGCAACAAGCCGAAGACCCAGAACAAATGGTCTGGGACTTTCTGCAAAGCACCTACCGCGCTGGCGCAAAATTGGCCAACTGGGACCGGAAGAATCTGGAACGAGATGAGTCTCTGCTTCCTAAAAAAGTAACTACCAAAGCTTAGAATTACAGATACTTGCATTGCGCTAGCCTTCTTCCATTATCTAATCCACCATTAAAAGCATAAAACACCTATGGGAATTTTCTCCGCAATTTTGGGCAACGCCGGTGCTGTGTCCAAAGAGAATCTGTTAAAGGACTATGGTAAACTTTTAACCCCAGACGAGGACATTGAGCTGGGCTTTAAACTGCTCAGGGATACGTTTGTTTTTACTACCAAACGCCTTATCCTGGTAGACCACCAAGGTCTTACCGGCAGTAAAGTAGAATACCTCTCCATTTCCTATAAAAGCATTTCAAGGTTCAGCGTGGAGACCTCGGGGACGTTTGAGCTGGACGCGGAACTCAAAATCTGGATTTCCAGCGAAGCCAATCCCAGCATCAGGAAGAAGTTTAACAAGAGCGTGAACGTCTATGACGTGCAGAATGTCCTGGCGCACCATGTTTTATAATAAGCGTCACCACTCATCCTCCTTTAAAACAAATGCCGTTTTTGACCTGTTTTCATAGAAATAGGCCAAAAACAGACTAAATCTGCGTTGGTATCTTTCAGGATACGCCCCAAAAGCAACGCCTTTTACCATTCTGCAGTAGTATTGTACAGGAAAACACACGTCATGGAAAACGAAGAAAAGAAATACAACGACCTCACCCCCGAAGAAGAATACGTCATCTTGCGCAAAGGAACGGAACGCCCGTTTACGGGCAAGCTTTACCACGTCAAGGAGCCAGGTACCTATGTCTGCCGAAGATGCAACGCGCCTTTGTACCGCTCAGAGGACAAGTTTGATGCGCATTGCGGCTGGCCCAGCTTTGATGATGAGATACCCGGTGCCGTTACCCGCGTCCCAGACGCCGACGGCAGCCGCACTGAGATTGTTTGCTCCAACTGCGGTGGTCACTTGGGCCACGTCTTTTTAGGAGAGCGCTTCACTGCCAAAAACACCCGCCACTGCGTCAATTCCATCTCCATGGCTTTTGTGCCAGAGAAGAAGGAAGTCTAAAATTGAAAAATTCATCAAAATCACAAAAGCCCCTGGTAAGTATTTGCCAGGGGCTTTTGTGATTTGGCAAGCACTCGTATCAATTCCCTTCTAGGGTATTTATTACCTGGTGGCTTCTAACATTAACGATGGCCAAATTACTCATATACTATGTTTGAGAACCGCATAATAGACTGGGAAAAGCAAGGAAAAGAGCGAGGTATTTATGTGTGCAGTTCTTGCGGTGAAACCCTGTTTTCTGCTGCGCAGAAGTTTGACTCCAAGACAGGGTTTCCTAGCTTCTGGGGACACTTAGAAGATCACGTCCAGCAAAAACTACTTCAAACATATGACCGCGAACGAATTCAATTGCTTTGTCATAGGTGCGGCCAGCACCTGGGCCATTTATTCCCGGACCTCAGAACGCAAAGCCAAGTGAGGTACTGTATCAATGGTGAAGCCATTCAGTTTATGCCTATTGAAACTTTAAAAGTAAAAACTTCAATGGATGAGAATTAATAATCTTTGTTTTTAGGCTGTTTTGGTGGAAATAGGTCAAAAGTAGAGTGTGAGTTTAATATAAATTTCATTGAATATTTGGATTTGAGGAAAGTGTCAATACTTTTGTAGTGTACTAGGTAAGTAATACACTTAATGTTTAGGCATGATACATATAGAAAACCTCAGTTTTGGATATAAGAAAGACAAGCTGCTCTTTCATAACCTCAACCTGATTCTCTCCCGAGGCCATATCTATGGTCTCTTAGGCAAGAATGGGGCGGGAAAATCCTCTCTCCTTAAAAACATGGTCGGGTTAGCCTTTCCCCAACAAGGAACCTGTCTGGTGCAAGGTTATACCTCTTCTGACCGGCTGCCTTCTATGCTAGAAAACGTGTTTTTTCTGCCAGAGGAGTTTCATGTCCCATCGCTGAGCACCAAGAAGTACGTGCATTACACAGCTCCTTTCTACCCAAGCTTTGATTATGATGCTTTCTATTCTTACTTAAAGGAGTTTGAAGTGCCTTCAGAAGCCGTCTTGAGTGATTTGTCTTTTGGACAGCAGAAGAAAATGATGATCGCCTTCGGGTTGGCGGCAAATACAGATTTGCTAGTGTTAGATGAGCCTACCAACGGATTGGATATTCCTTCTAAAGTACAGTTCAGAAAGTTGATTGCGGGAGCGCTCACCTTAGAAAGATGCATTGTCATTTCCACCCACCAGGTGCGGGATCTGGACAGTCTCATAGACACCGTGGTCATCCTGCATGACCGTGAGGTGGTGGTGAACCAGGAGATGGATACCATAGCCGAGAAGCTTCTCTTCACCACCGTGCCCACCAGCCAAGGAGTACAGGTGCTCTATGCCGAAGAATCTGTCAGGGGGATTACCGCTATTCTTCCTAACCCAGAAGGCGCTTACAGCAGAGTGGACTTGGAACTGCTTTTCAATGGCATCATTTCCGGTAATAAAGAAATCACACAAATTTTAAACACGTCGCACTATGCACCAACTATTTAGTTTCAGACGCTTCGGGTTGCTGTTTAGGAAGCATACCGCTGAGCATTACAAGTATTACCTCATGGCCACGCTGGTATTGGTTGGCCTGCTCTTTCTGATTTTGGCATTTTTTGCTAAAACAGTGTCAAGTGCCCCATTAGGTATAAAAGAACAGGAAGGTATTTTTATTTTAACGCTCTTATTTAGCGGTGCCGCCTTTACCAGTACAATTTTTAGTGATTTAGGAGACGGTAAAAAAGCCAGTGGTGCATTGACGTTGCCAGCATCACACGTAGAAAAGTATCTTGTAAATTGGGTCTACTCTTACCTTCTTTTTCAATTGGTTTTTGTAGGGGCGTTTTACTTAGCCCTGTTAATAGTTGGTTTCTCGCAAGAGTATAAAGAAGGGCATGTGTTTGAGGCTATGAGCCTTTCTAATTCCTTTGATTTTAAAAGTGCTAAAAGTGATTTAACAGCCGCCTGGATACTGTATGCCTTTTGGCATGCCATCATGCTTTGGGGGGCCATTACCTTTAAGAAGTGGCATTTTATTAAAACCGGGATGGCCTTCATACTATTTATAATTCTACTGGCCTTCTTAAACTACTTCATACTGGATACCTTATTAGGCTCCTTCGGCCATATTGTTACTTATTTCCCCTTCTCTAATGTCCTCATAGAAGATGGTACAGACTTGGGATTAAATGTGAGATCAGGTAAAGAATGGCGATATTTCCCTTTTTTGGTATTACTGTGCATGGCTAGTTTCTTCTGGGTCATTTCTTATTTCAAACTCAAGGAAAAGCAAATCTGAGGAGCGCGCTATGGAATTTAAAAACAACGAAGCCATTTACCTGCAGATTGCCGCGTACGTGAGTGAGCATATTCTGGTGGGGAAATGGCTGCCAGACCAGAAAATACCCAGCGTGCGAGACTTGGCCATAGAACTGCAGGTGAACCCCAATACCGTCATGCGCACCTATGAGCATTTGCAGAATCGTGAGGTCATTTACAACAAGCGCGGCATTGGATTCTTTGTAGCCCCAGAGGGAGTAGCCAAGGTGAAAGAGCAGCGCCGCGAACGCTTCCTGCAGCAAGAAATGCCTGAGTTCTTCCGGACCATTTTCCTGCTGGGTATTGGCCTGGAAGAATTGCAGGAACGCTACCAACAATTTACCAAAGAACAGACAGAAACTAACCCTAAAACCGTATGAAAACCAGTAATAAGCTTTTTATAGCGGCCATGACCACGCTGATTCTTTTATTGGTCATCTATGATTTTGGGCTCAAGGCAGAATACGTAAAGGGTTCGGCTGTTTACACGGGCAATGATAAAATCCTTTTAGACCACAAAGACTTTGACCGTGTGAGGGTGAACAGCGCAGGCGTCATTAGTGTATTCATTGTTCCCGGAATGCACAGAATAGAGGTGTTAAAAGAATCTGCCATGGATGTAAAGATTACCCAGACAGGTAAACTCCTCACCGTTGATATGAATATTCCTGTAGATATTGACTATTACGGCAACCGAAAGGCAGTTTTCATTTACATGCCCAATCTGAAGGAATTGAGCACAGACGCCCAATACACAGTAAAGAGGGTACACCAATTAAGAAGAAGAGTAAAGGATACTGAAGAATTAGGAGTAAAAGTGCAAGGTTTCACGAAAAACTTTTCTTTAGACAGCCTAACAGTTGTACAAGACAATGGCAGCACGGTAAAGCTGATAGGTAACAAGATAGGCTACCTGAAAACTGTCTCTGGAATGAGTACTGGAAGTAAATCTGCCTTGAACATCAAGGAAGGTAATCAAATACAGGCGGCTCACTTTGAGGTGCGCGGAAGTAGTTTGCTTAGCTTAGAAAATGTAGCCATTCCAATCCTCCGGATTAAAGCCTCTGATAGTGCGCAAATAGCGTTGACAGGTGCATCCTCCCTGTCGCTACTTAAGAAATAGACGCATCGCTTATTTAGTTGAACCACTAAAATTCCTCAGATGTCTTATATAGATGTCTGAGGAATTTTGTTTTCGGGCAGTTTTCCAGAAAACAGCTCAAAAACGAGTTGCAAACCATTTCTCCTTTTTAAATTCCTGAAAGGAAACTGTTTCTAAAACCCTTACCTTTGCACCCCCTTTTTGGTGGGAGTAAAAAATCAGGAGAAAGTTTAGATGTTTAGAGGCGGGTTATTGGTGTTTTTGGGCGCGTGCAGTTTTGGCGTGGTGTCTACGTTTGTGAAGCTGGCTTACAAGCAAGGCTATACTCTGGGTGATGTGACTGGTTCACAGGCCTTCTTCGCCATGTTGATCCTGTGGCCCCTCTATTTCTTGCAAACTAGGTCCAAAGCGTTTAGAGACCAGCAAAAGCCCCAAACCACACCCACCTGGAAACTGCTGCTGGCCGGTACCACCAATGGATTGGTGAGCATGGCGTATTACCAGTGCGTGCAAATGACGCAAGCTTCGGTGGCTATAATTTTACTCATGCAATTCACCTGGATCAGCATTCTCATTGAAGCGATCCTGTTCAAGAAAAAGCCTACGCTCCTGCAAATGTTGGCGGTGGTATTGGTCTTGGGCGGAACGGTCTTGGCCAGCGGCATGCTAGAGACCCAGGTGGAGAACCTAAGCTGGGCTGGTATTGGATTCGGTATGTTAGCAGCCCTGGGCTACAGCATTTTTTTGATTGTAAACGGACGGGTGGGCAATGAACTGTCGCCGGTGAAGAAAAGCGCCTGGATGCTCACAGGTTCTACCATCTTGGTGTTTGTGGTGTTTCCGCCGGTGTTTTTAATCAATGGCAGTTTAATGCAAGGCTTGGGTGCGTTGGGTATTGTGTTTGCCTTGTTTGCCGCCGTGATTCCGCCGGTGCTGTTTGCCAAAGGCATTCCCAGAGCAGGCGTGGTGTTGAGCTCCATCCTGAGTACCGTTGAACTGCCCGTGGCAGTGGCCATGTCGTATTTTATACTGCATGAGCCCGTGACAGCCATGCGTTGGGTTGGAGTGGGCATTATCTTACTAGCACTGGTACTGCCTAACCTCAAACGCAAAAAGCAGCTAGCCACTTTATAACTACAAAGAAAACCACCTAGAAACAGGTGGTTTTTTTATGACCGTTTTTTGACCTGTTTTCGAGAAAATAGGCTGAAAATGGAAGTAGTTGTCTTTAACTGGAAAACTAAATGCAGAAGAGGTAAAGCGATATCAGTTTTTGCGTATACTTGGCAAGAACCAACGTGCACCGCTTCGGGTATGAGCTCCCTGTACATTCCTTTAACCATTACGCGCATCAAAGAAGAGGTGGCGGGCGTGAGAACGTTTGAATTTGCCGGCGAAGAGGCCAAACAGGTGCACTATCAACCTGGACAGTACCTGACCTTGGTATTAACGCAGCAGCATCACCATACAGAGATTAGGCGTTCCTATTCCATCACCTCATCGCCTGTGACAGGAGAGCCATTGGCCATTGGCGTGAAGCGCCAGTCCAACGGAGCCTTCTCCCGGCATTTAGTGGACCTGGCGCAGGTAGGAGACACGTTGCTGACCATTGGAGCGGCGGGTTTCTTCACGCTGCCAGAGGACCTCACGTCTGTTAGGCAGATCTTTTTCTTTGCGGCCGGAAGCGGCATCACGCCCATTTACTCCTTGCTCAAAACAATTTTGATAGGGCACCCCAGGCTACACGCCGTGTTGGTGTATAGCAACCAGTCAGAGCAAACAACTATCTTTAGAGAAGAGCTTTCGGCCCTGCAAAAGGCTTTTCCGGACAGGTTTCACCTGAAGCTCCTTTACAGCGATGCGCCAAAGCTGGACCAGGCCAGGTTGCATAAATCCTTGTTAGAAAAACTGGTGCATGAATGGGCAATTGTGCCCCCTGAGCAAATCTTGGCATACGTCTGCGGACCAGAAAATTACATGCGCATGTGTACCTATGGACTGCGCGGGGCGCATGTTCCCTTTGAGAACATCAAGAAGGAGACGTTCAGTACGCAGAAGGTGCATCTAAAGTCCTTACCGCCAGACCAGGATCCGCATGCCGTAGAGATTTCCATGCTGGGTGATCAGTTCAGCTTTACCGCCCAGTACCCAGACACCATTTTGCAGGCGGCCCAAAAGGCGGGAGTGAACCTGCCCTACAGCTGTGAAGCAGGTAAGTGCGGAAACTGCGCCGCAGTTTGTACCCAGGGCAAGGTTTGGATGTCATATAATGAAGTGCTCACGCAATGGAAACTAGACCAAGGCTATGTTTTAACCTGTGTGGGGCATCCGGTGGGGGGAGATGTGCGGTTAGCGTTATAATTCAAAGTCTTCTACAATCCAATCCATGGCTTCGGACCGCTTCTGAAAGCATTTTATCTCTACCGGGGTGCCATTGGTATTGTGTAGGAGCTGGTCTTCAAAGACGCGATGCAAGGCGTTGGCAGGTTCTACCACGGCCAGTTTTTTGAAGTTGTGCTCCAGAAACTTAGGCAGCCAGGTGTCGGTTACCCATTTTCGGTCTTGGTCACTCAATTCACGCATCTGCACGCGGTTGGCCAGCCAATAGCGCGCATTTTGCTGCACGGCTAGTTCCAGGGCCTGCTCTAAGGTGGGTTTAAAACGGTAAGAACTTACATAGTCCAGCCATTCCATCTCCAGGGTGTTGGTGTCCTCATGAAACCAGATGTTCACGTAGTCTTCACTGTGCAGTTCTTTGGCTTTCGTTAACATTAGCTAAAAGGTTAGAGGTAAACTTACTTTCCGGTTTGCAGAAGCCATTCCAGGGCCGGCTGCTCCTCATCAAACATCTTAATCTCAAATTGGTCACCAATGTGTTGGTGCAATTGGTGGAAGGACATTTTGCCGTAAATACCGGGGGCCAGCACCTGGCTCATGTATTTTAGGCCCAGTTGCATGACCAAAGGCGTCCATGTCTGCACAATCCAGTCATTGGCAATGTCCCAGGGTCCAATCAACTCTTTGTGGTTGTTGAGCAGGCGCGGACAAGGGTTTTCTCTGAGCATGTTAGTATAAAACGTGCCGCCTTCTTTCACTGTTTCAAGGGTTTGGATGCCAATCCAGCGGGCGTGGATGTAAGAGTTGTCTTCGGCGCGTTCTGCTATCAAGAAAGTGTCACCGTTGGGCTTCTTAAATTCTTTTATGATCATGGATGGGGATTCTCCTTTTTTCATTAGCGCTATACCAAAATGGTTGAGCGGTGGTTGTGTAGTTTGTCTGTATCTGCAAAAGTAGTCATTGATTCTACCTTATACCCAACAAAAAAAACGCCCCACTGTTTAGTGAGGCGTTTATTTTGTTTCAAGCCAAGCTGCCTAGCGCATAGTCTGCGGCTGCGGTTTGTTTTTCACGTACTTCTCCAGCCACTGGTCCATTTCCCAGAGCATGTGCATGATAGACTCTTTAGCGGCATAGCCGTGGCTTTCACTTGGCAATACCACGTAACGGGTGGTGGCGCCATGGCCTTTCAAGGCATTGTAGAAACGCTCGCTTTGGATGGGGAAGGTGCCAGAGTTGTTGTCAGCCTCGCCATGTAGCAATAGGATAGGCGTCTTGATCTTGTTGGCGTAGTTGAAGGGTGACATCTTGCCATACACTTCAGGCGCCTGCCAGAACGTGCGCTCCTCTGCCTGAAACCCGAACGGCGTCAAGGTGCGGTTATAGGCCCCGCTGCGCGCAATACCGGCGGCAAACAGATCTGAATGGGCCAGTAAGTTGGCGGTCATGAAGGCGCCGTAGGAATGGCCACCCACAGCCACGCGGTTAGGATCGGCTATGCCCATCTTGGCTACCTCGTCAATGGCGGCTTTGGCACTGGCTACCAGCTGTTCTACATACGTGTCATTGGGCTCTGCATCGCCTTCGCCTACAATCGGAATATCGGTGCGGTCCAAAACGGCATAGCCGCGGGTTACCCAGAACAGGGGAGAGCCCGAACTGATGCGGGTGAACTCATACGGAGAACTCTTCACTTGCCCGGCGGTGGCAGCATCTTTAAACTCGCGCGGGTACGCCCACAAGAGCATAGGAAGGCGGCCTTGCTCTTTCTTATAGCCTTTGGGCGTGTACAATGTAGCCGTTAAGGTCACCCCATCATTGCGTTTGTAGGTGAGCAACTGCTTGTCTACGCCAATCAACTCTGGCGTAGGGTGCGGGAATTTAGTGACGGCGGTTAACTTTTTAGAACCCACTTGGCGCAGGAAGTAGTTGGGCGGATCATTCTCAGACTCACGGCGCGTAATGAAAGTGCCTTTGTCTGCGCTCAACACGCTCACAGGACGCTCATAATACGGGGCCGATGACCTCCACAGGATGTCATTCTTTTTGGTGGTCAGGTTGAATTTGCTCAAGAAGGGACGGTTGCCTTCTGGGGAACCACCTTCACTGATCATGTACAGGTTTTGGCCAGACTTGTCGGTCAGCAGGACGTAGCGGCCGAACTGGTTTTTCTCCATCATCGGCGTGCCTGGGTCTGAGTACAGGTCCTCATAGGAGCGCTCAATCAAGACCACCGGTGCTGCATTTGGTTGGCTGGGTTTTACTTTGATAGTCCGTTCCTGACGGGTTTTCCACCAGCGCTCGGTAACTAAAGCCAAGTCATTGTTGCCCCAGGCAATGCCCGCATATCTTAGTTTGGTGCCTGCCAAAGCTATGGGTTGGGCGCTAAACGGCGCTGGTTGCATGTACACGATGTCGCGCACCGGCACGTCCTTTTTATCATCGCCGCCGTCCTGGGCCTCTATCCAGAACAGGGTAGCGGGTTGGTCTGGTCGCCAGCTTACGCTTCTTGGGCCCGCGGCCACGGCGTTGAACCCAACGGGAATATTCTCTCCTGACGGGATGTCTGCAATCTGCTTCACCACTTTGCCTTGGCGGTCCCAAACCTGCACAACGTACGGGAAGGAGTTGGCCGGTACCAGGTAGGAATAAGGCCGCTTGGTAGTAGCCACCAGAAGGTACTGCCCATCCGGTGAAGTACTAAAACTCCGGATGATGCCTTGCTCGCCTACCTTGGTTTGTTGCCCGTCTAAACTGATTTGCGTCAATTGGCTGGTGAGGTAGTAGTCAAACTGGGCCTCGTCGCTGCGGTTCTTCAGCAAATCCTGATAGGTGCGGGAGGCGGCGGTCTTACCCAGGTTTTCCTGCACAATAGGACCCGCTGGCGTGGTGTTGGTTTTGGGTGCTTCGCCGCGGTTGGGGTTCACCATTTTCACCAGCAGGTTTTTGCTGTCTGGAGTCCAGGTGACGGCGTTGCCATAAGCGTCATTCACCAGGGCGTTGGTAAGCTTGCGGGCCGTGCGGCTGGCCACGTTCATCACCCATAGTGCCACACCATTGCTGGCGGTGTTCAGGAAAGAGACGTGCTGCTCATCTGGCGACCAAGTTACATCCGTTATTTTAGCATTAGCCGGCAAGCCTTGAATGGCAAACTCCTGCCCGCCGTTGATTTTCTTAAGCTTAAGGTTGTTGCTGGAGGAACCACGGCTAGCTCCGTTCACTGCAGGATTGATCCGCAAGCCGCCAATGCGCAGTTCTGGCGCGGCTATCTCTTCAATAGACGGATAGCCCGGGCGCTCCATCACCAGCATCCACTCGCCTTTGGCGTCAAAAGAAACGGTGGGGGTGGCGGGAGCTTCAATGAGTTTCGCGATGGATTCTGCGGGGCGTTGGTAGGACACGTTCAGGTCTTTGTTGCCCTGTGCCATGGCCGATCCGCTCAGGGAGAGGGCCAGCATCCAAACCGCCACTTTGGAACGGCGCGATAGTATGAAGTTGGACATATGTTGTTTGTTAGGTAAGGAAGGATTTTCTGCATTCAATCTACAAAATCCAAGTCAATTATACCTACTGTCGTTTTTGGCCTGTTTTCTAGGAAATAGCCCATTTTCGCACAGTATTGGCAATCCATCAATTGGGCTAGCAGCTTTCTAGTGAATTGGTCATCCGTCTCCAGGCATTCGTTTCTAAAAGTGTTTTGCTGATTTAGTCGCAATTGAAATATTATCGTAGAATAATACCAGGTTCCTGCGCCTCGGGGAAAGGTGAAGCATCATGCCTTTCACAACTGCTTTTTGGGTTTCGTTAGTCTTGCCGCCATCACTACCAATCCGTTATGAAATCGTTTCTGCCTGTTCTGTCTATAAGCTTCTTGCTGTTTGTTGCCGCAGCCTGCACGCCCCAAAAACCAATTCTCTGGAAAGTAACGCCCACTGGCTTAGCAGGCCACTCCACCACAGTGTTAGGCAACCCCTCCCAGGCCGCTGGCCGAGGAACAGCAACCGCAGTGGCCTTTGACGGCGTAGACGACGGACTTGTCACCAGCTTTAATGAAATTGCAAATGTGGACGAATTCACCGTAGAGGTGATTTTTAAACCCAGAGCCACTACAACTGCCACCAACCGGGAGCAACACCTTGTGCACATTGAAGACCCCGCCAATCCCAACAGACGCCTTTCTCTGGAACTCAGGATCACGGACAAAAACCAATGGCAAGCACACTTCTCTGTCAAGTCAGACAACGGCCAACTCAACCTTATGGACGCCTCCAAAACGCACCCGTTAGACAAATGGGCTACCATGACCTTGGTATACAAAGACAAGAAAATGACCGGCTACGTGAACGGCATGCCCGAGGTGAACGGCGAGCTGGAATTTCTGCCGCTGCCAGCCTCGGCTAAAACGTCTATTGGTGCAAGCGTAGACCAGCGCAACTGGTTCAACGGCGAGATTGAAACTGTCCGGTTCTTTAAAACCGCCTTGCTGCCCAAGAAATACTCAGAGGGAATCCCCAGCACCACTAGGTAATCTGTCAAAAAAATAGAAAGCCGTTTTTAGCCTGATTTCTCAAAATCAGGCCAAAAACGGCTTCGTTGGTCTTAAGGCTGAAGTTGGGTTTACAGGGTCATGTACCTTCTTACTTTTTCTACCATGTCAGCGGAGCCAATCACCAGCGGGCAGCGTTCGTGCAGTTCTGTAGGCTGTTTGTCCAAGATGCGCTCCACGCCGTCGGTGGCTTTGCCACCGGCCTGCTCGGCTAAAAAGGCCAAGGGATTGCACTCATAGAGCAACCTGAGTTTGCCACCGGGGTTTTTAGTGGAGCCCGGGTAGAAGTAAATGCCGCCTTTCACCAGATTCCGGTGAAAGTCTGCCACCAGAGATCCAATGTACCTAGATGAGTATTTTTCTGATTTGCAGTAGGCCAGGTAGTTCTGAATGCCCAGCGGGAAAGAACTCACATTGGCCTCATTGCAGGAATATTGGCTGCCCATGTTGGGCGTTTTGATGTCGGGGTGCGAGAGGAAGAATTCGCCCAGCGTGGCCTCATACGTGAAGCCGTTCACGCCGCGGCCGGTTGAGTAGACCAGCATGGTAGACGCGCCATACAAAATATAACCTGCCGCCACCTGCCTGGTGCCTTGCTGCAGACAATCCTCTAAGGTGCCGTCTGCGTTGGCCTCAGAAAGTCTTCTGTAAATAGCGAAGATGGTGCCCACCGGAATGTTCACGTCAATGTTAGAAGAGCCGTCTACGGGGTCCATGGCCACGATGTACTTGGCATGCTGGTTGCCGGTATGGATGAGGTCTTCCTCTTCCTCAGAGACGATGGTGCAAACCTCGCCGCCGTTGCGCAAAGCCCTTATGAACCGGATGTTGGCAATCACGTCCAGTTTCTGCTGCTGCTCGCCCTGTACGTTTTCCGTGCCCATGTGGCCCACCGTCTCCAAGTCAAACCGACTGATGTCCCGGGCTACAATTTTGGCGGCCAGTACAATGTCCCGCAAAAGCTGCGACAACTCCCCGGTAGCGAAGGGGAAGTCCTCCTGTTTTCTCTGTATGAATCTGTCTAAAGTAGTGCCTACCGGCAGGGCTAATGCATCGTTCATGGTAAAGAAATAGTGACGCTCTCCAGCAAGGGGAAAGTGGGTGGAAAAGAGAGGTTGAAATAGCAGAAAATAGTCCGCTTATCAATTCTACCCCAATTACGGAAATTGAAGCCAAAGAGAGACCTTTTTGTATAAGTACTAAGGCAAAGGAATATAAATGACTTGGACTACCAGGTGTTGCTTTCTTAGACATCCTTCGTTTTTCGCCTCTTTTTTGGAAATCAGGTTAAAAACGAGGTTCATGGATTTTAGTCACCGCCTCCTGAAACCCAAGTCCTTTTTAACCCTGCCAGATACCATGCGTAAACATTAGCTCAACTTATACATCTACCACCATGGCTATACAAGACGAAGAGAATACCAACCCCAACCGCGTGAAGAATGTGAACGATTCTCAACACCAGCGGAACGCCCCGGGCAACAAACCAGACCCATCGGCTAAGCGTAACGTGGGCCTAGGCGGCGACTTGGAACGCAACGATCAGAAGGACCGGTTGGAGAACCTGCACATTGGCGGCAATGAAGTGACGGGCATGGGACACTTAGACAGAAACAGCACTGAGTCTCATAACCAAGGCCCCGGCTTTGAAGCAGAAGGCAGTGACACGTTCATGGGCGGGGAAAACAACGGCATCAGGATGAAAGACCAGCCACTGGACGAAGGCCAGGACCAAGCCTCCAACAACCCGGAACCCGGTAAAATTTAACAGTCGTTTTTAGCCTGGTTCTTGGGAAACAGGTCTAAAACGATTCAGTTTAACAGCACCATAGATTTAATAACAGCAACGCCCGTTTCTTCCATGTGGAGGAAACGGGCGTTGCTGTTTTGGTGATTTTTGCAGTGTATTCTTACTCAGTAGGATACCATTTGCGGAGGCGAACGTCAATTTTCTGGTTGCCGGCGTCTACCTTTTTCTTGAAGGCCTGTACATCGCTTAGGCCGCTTTGACCCCGGTAATGATACGGATACACTACTCTGGGTTTGAACTTGAGTACGGCCGCTGCGGCCTGGTCTACGTCCATGGTGAAGGGCAGGTTCATGCAGACAAAAGCTACGTCAATGCCTTTCAGGTTTTCCATTTCTGGAATGTCCTCGGTGTCTCCAGAGATGTAAACGGTTCTGCCTTTAAAGTCCAGGATGTAGCCATTGCCACGTCCTTTGGGATGGCGGGAATCTGGCGTCTCGGGCAGGTTGTACATGGGCACGGCAATGACGCGCACATTCATGGTGGTGGTGTCTTCGCCGTTGGCCAAGTCTATGGCTTTGCTTCTCATGGTTTCAGGCAGCATGTCTACCACCGCCTGCGGGGCAATAATAGTGGCTTTGTGTAGGTTGAGAGTCTCCAGAGTTTTCAGGTCCAGGTGGTCCCCGTGAATGTCTGTGATGAGGACCATGTCTGGAGCCGGGAGGCCTTTGTATAAATCGCCGCCGCCATATGGGTCTACCAGAATGGTTTTGTTGTTCCAGTTCATGGCAAAGGAACCGTGCAAAATGGGTTGAATGGTGATTTCACCTACCCGGGTAGGAATGGCGTCACCGGCGACCTCTTGGGTTTTACACGCAGAAACCCCCAGCAAGGCGGCCAGGGAAAGGAGTAACAAGTTTTTTTTCATAGGAAGAGTTTTTTCAGGTAGAAATGGATATTGCCCATACGCGAATAACCATGAAAAAGTCTGGATGTTTGCCATGGTCATCCAGAGATGCTATTTATTTAGCCACCAATTCTTTGAAGGTCTCTTTGCCCGGGTGCAGGCGCTTTAGATTAGTCACCAACAACAAGGCCCTGTCAATGCGCAACTGGCTGCTTTTTACACCAGCCACGTATTTCAGCACATACCGCTTCATGCCGTCCTTCAATAGATGGAAACGAGCAGCGCCCTCGGGGTCTTGGAGCAGGACCTCCGCTAGTTCTTCGGGCATTGGAGTGCCATAGGTGCTGTAGTCCTTCTCCAGGGTTACTTCCACCTGGTCTTGGTGGGTCAAACCCAAGTCTTGCATGCGTTTCTTTGTGAGCGTAAGGTACCCAGAACCATTGCCCAGCGCAACCAGCCCGCATTGAAAAGTCAGTTTGTTGCTGATGGTACAAAGTAGCCTCACTTTTAAGGTTCCGCCCAATTCCTGGATAACCTTAGGAGGCACCTCCAGGTAATGCGTATTGACGAGGTGGTCCAATCTTTGGATAGAGGTAATGTATGATATGCCGTTTGGAGATGAAGCCAAGGATGCTGTTTGTTAAAGGTGATTTTAATACAAATTTATGTGGAAGGATAAATTTCTATATGCATCTGTTTTATGCCTCTTTCCTAGAAACTAGCCCAAAATTGGAAAGATAATAACTCGTAATGCTCCAAAAAAAGTAGGTTGAATTGATATGGATTCTTGCGCAGCAAAGTTTGGTTGAGTTTAGAAATGCAAAATAGCTTTTCTACTTGATGCGTTTCTATTACTACAGCATTTGTTTAGAACCTAGTATCTGTTTTTGGCCTGCTTTCCAGAAAACCGTCCAAAAACAGATACTAGAAAGGCCCTGCATTTTTAAAATGCAGGGCCTTTTCTGATAGAAATATTTCTATGGAATATCTATTCTGGATCTCTTGAATTGAGAAGGTTCTCGGGGACAAAGAGTTCACCGGTATGCATGTCTAGCAGGCCGTTGCGTTCGTCTTCAATGTTGGTGGCCTGGGTGTAGACATCACCGGCTACGTTGCGCTTGCGCATCTCTTGTTTGAAAAGTTTAATGCGGTTGGCACGCTCCTCTAGGTCATTAGGCCCACCGTAATCTGAGAAGCCAAAGCCACCCCATTCGCTAATGATCAAAGGGGTTTGACCTCTATAGAAATACGGATCACCTACAACCAGCGGGAATGCCGCCACGCCTTCCATCTGGCCGGCCGTGATTTGATCCAGCACGTGGCACCAGCGGTCCACATCTGGCGTGTACACGTGGGCGGTGAGCAAGTCGGACTTCAATTTACCTTCATAAGAAATGTGCTGCCAGCCGTCATTGTCCACTACCAAGAACTGCGGATACCTAATTTTCATGTAATGGTACACGTCCATGATGTATTGCCGCGTCTCTGGATTGGTGGCAATGTCCTGAGCGCCCCAGTCTTCATTGTACAAACTCCAGATCACCACAGAGGGGTTGGTTTCTATGAGGGCCAGCATCCGAAGCAATTCGGCGCGGTGGTTTTCACGGCTGCGCTGCGTGGAGCTGTGCGGACTTGGTACCTCTACCCATAAGAGCAAGCCAATCTCATCTGCCAGGTTGTAGATTCTGGGGTCAACGCCGGCAATGTGCACGCGTACCAGGTTACAGCCCAGCTTTTTCATGGCATACATGTGGCGGCGCATCTCCTCATAGGTAGCCGTGCCTGGCTGGTACAGGATGCCGTCAATGTATATTTCTTTGTTGTTGAGGTACAGGTGACGGCCGCGCGCACCAAATTTTCTTAAGCCAAAATGGGCTTGGATCTCGGCTACGTACCCGTTGCTGTCAATGAGTTGGGCCACCAGCTGGTAGAGTTTAGGGTTTTCTGGCGACCATTCCTGTGCATTATGTAAGTGTGTGGTGACGTATTGATGCTTTTGGCCAATCTCCAACCGTAGTGGGTAATCAGAGACAGACAGTGGTTCGCCATGCAAGTCTTCGCGGTCATAAATCTTCAGCCGAAGCGTGTATTGGCCCGGGTCATGTATGCGCGTAGTAAGCCCAAACCGCACCAAGGAATCCTCAATGATACTTATCACGCCCACCCTTGATCTCAAGCGGTTGCGCTCCACGGTTTCTAGCCAGATACTGCGCACGGCCCCCGTGTAGGTTTGGTACCAGATGCCTCCGCGCTTGTACACATGGGACTCTTGCTTTCCCCGCGGAATTTCGGCGTCCATGGTATCTGCTACGCGCACGGTTAAATGGTTGACGGGCAGCAGGTGTTCTTCATGAAGCTCATAAGAGAAAGAGGTGTATTCTCCGTAATGGACCTCTTCGCCGTCTACGGTGTGCAACAAGCGGCCATTGAGCCAAACGCGGGTCTCATAGCCACAAGCCCCAAAGGTAATCTGGAACATGGTAGGAGCGCCAGGAGCCGATTTTACCGGACGTTCAAATTCGCGCTCATACCACACCACTACTTTGTCTTGCCAGGCCGGTGTTTGCACATGCCCTTTGGCATTGGCCATGTGTTCTTCTACAGACCCGGGCCAGTGGGCAGTGTGTTGATATTTATACCCCAGGTACCAGGCCTCGCGCAGCCCGCGGTCATCTGGGTCTATGGCAAAATCCCATTCGCCGTCCAGGATGTAGTGTGTATTTGGCCGCAGTACCGCGCGGGGCAGGGGGTTTTTATCTTTTCGGTGCGCGATGATCTCATCTTCCTGTATGCTTTCTGTAACACTTAGGTTAGGTTGGTTGGGCTCCATAGTCAAGGCAATTTTTGAAACTGATGTAAAAGGATTTCATCCTATAAACGGGAAATCTCAAATCACAGCCATATCCTTTTTATCCTAAAGACTAGGATGCATTTTCTAATTGGGGATTTCGGCTTACCACGTCAAAGTTTTAAGATTGGCATTCAGAAAGGCTATGCTTGAGGGGTAAATGTTTTTCAGATAACAAGAAAAAGGCGACACCCAATTGATGGAATGTCGCCTTTTGAATAGAGTAGGAGGAGGCTTATTTTAAGAACTCTTCCAGTTGATTGAAAATACCGCTATAGCTTTGGTGCATGGCCGCATGTCCTTCAAAATAGGTTTGTTCTTCTTGCGGCGTGGCATTGATGGGCTTACCCGTCAAGGTGAGAAGTGTTTTGCCATTCTGTTCTTGCAATGTGACTACATTGTACATCTCTACGGGCCAAGCCTCACTAAAGGGAGCGGCTTGTAAATTGCCTTCTTCGTCTGTGAAAGCGTCAATGTACTCCAAGCGGTTGGGGGCTTCTACTTTTTGGTAAGTGCATTTTCCCCACATGGTGGGCATTCCTTCGGCACTCATCCCATACAGAAAGGTGCCGTTGGGAGTAGGGTTAAACTCTTTAACCTGCAAGTCAAAACCAGCAGGGCTCCACCACTGTTTTAGGTTTTCTGCCTGGGTCCAGGCGTGCCATACCTTCTCAACTGGAGCGTTAATCTCCTGAGAAATGACAAAATCTTGATACGATGCCATACTGGATGCTTTTATAGGTTACCTAGTTTTTCTCACCCGGGAAATCATGGTTTATCATCCAGTTGATGCCAAACTTGTCTTGGAACATGCCAAAGTAGGCACCCCAGAAGGTTTTCTGTAAAGGCATGGTGATTTTGCCACCTTGTGACAGGCCATTGAACAGCTTGTCTGCCTCTTCCTGGCTTTCAGCGTTGATAGACAAATGAATATTGTCCCCCATAGCTACGCTGTTTTTCATAGACTCTACCGTGTCTGAACCCATCAAGACAGAATGGCTGTCAATGGGCAGAGAAACGTGCATGATTTTTTCCTGGTCTGCTGCTGGCATCTGGTCCTGGCCGGGAATATCTTTAAAACGCTGGAAAGTAGCGAACTCCCCACCAAATACTGATTTATAAAAATTAAATACCTCTTCTGTGTTGCCGTTGAAGTTAAGATAAGCGTGAATAGATGCCATTAAAGTGAAAGGTTTAGTGAATGATGGTTTGAGCAAGTAAGGTACAGAGATTTTAAAGGTTTAGCCAACCAGCCATATTAGATTTTATCCACGTACTCCATCCTGTAAAGGTCAAAGCCAGGCGCCCAGTAGTCTTTGACCACCTCCACCAATTGAAAGCCATTCTTCTCGTAAAATCTATACACCACTTGGGAGGTGCGCACGGTAATATGCGTCACTTGGTGCACCTCCAGGAGCCTGGCAATTCTGTAAGTAAGCAGCGCCCGCCCTAAACCCTGGCCTTGGAAATCTGGGTGCAGGATGTCCCAGCTTATTTTGCCGGTCTGCCCGTCCTCAGAGAAGTTAACGCCCCCGCAGCCCACTACCCGGCCTTGGCGCTCTAATACAAAGTACTCCTCTGTTTCATGTTGCAGGTATTGTAGGAAATCTGGTTCTTCTTCTGGCGCAAAATAGCGGGGCGTATTCAGCTGGAGCAACTGAAGGAGCGCTTCCTGGTCTGTCGGTGTGTATGGCCTTATAGTAAGGTTTTCCAAGGGTGATGAGTATGATGAACCGGTAAACCTACAAAAGGGAGATCAAATAGTGGCTGTCTCTTGCTGAGAGACAGCCACTAGGGTTCACCATAAAGGTTCAGTCATGATGCCTGCAGGTGGATTAATACTTCTCTACTACTATGAATTTATGCTTTTTGGAAGGCTTTTTACTGGTGGTGTTCAGGATGTACATTTCTTCTGGAAGGGCAGAAGTGTTGAGGGAAGCGTTTCCTTTTAGGGTTTGGGTTAACAAAACCCTACCCGCCATGTCTGTCACGAAGACCTCAACAGGTTCCGGCCAGGCGGAGTTGATAATTAGGTTTGTCCCCCTTTGCACAGGATTAGGGTAAACCTGCAAGGGTTCACCTCCCAAGTTTAAAGAAGTGCTGCTGCTTGACGCGATGGCTTCAACGTCCACAGAGAATACGTCTGTTAGGCAATTTCTGGGGTCTATGACTTGATACGTGGATGACGTGAAAGGGTTGACTGTAATACTTCTGGTTATTTCTCCGGTGGACCATAGATATTCCCCTACCCATGACGCCGACAATGTGACGGGTTGGCTGGAGGTTGCGGCCACGGTCTTAGATGTATTCACGTCCTTCATGATGGTAAACTGGTCAAAGACGGTTCCATCTTTCCGGAGCATTTTAGAGTCCAGCCTGTTGTCTTCTACCTCCAGGTACACCATGCCCCCATCATTGACCGCAAAGGGCAAGGCATTGTGCGGGTAGCCAGGCTCCACGGTACCGGAGTTACCCGCCGAACCAGCCACTACGTAGACGGTTCCGTGGTTTCCAGTGCCTGAGGTGGTGACGTATGGACAAGAATTCGCGCTTCCATCATATTGGGCGCTGGACGTGCTCTTGGTATGCACGGCAGGGTCAAACGTAAGTTCTGGCCCGTAGAAACGGTCTAAGAGGTATGACCTTTCATAGTCATGGCTATGCCCAGTAAATACCAGGTCTACGCCGTATCGCTCTATGATTCTTATGAAATTATCCCGCAGCCTGCGCATGTCTCCCTCTGTGTCTGAGTTATGACTTCCCATGGAATGGGGTGGGTGGTGCCAATACAGGATGGTCCACTTCTTAGTGTTTGCCTCCAAATCTCGTTTCAGCCATTGCACCTGTACGCCCGTGGTGTCATAGAGCTTGGTATTGTCAGCAGGTTCTATGCCGTACGAGTCAAGGCTTACAAAGTGAATGTTGCCCCAGTCGAAAGAATAATAGGCCTTTGTGTTGGAGGGGATACCCCCAGATTCTCCTTGGGTGGGCATGGAGAAACTGGTGTAATACCCGCTTTGGTCACGGGAGGTAAGCGGCACCAGATGGTAGTCATGGTTACCTGGGGCCGGAAAAAGCACGTGGTTTCTAAGGATGTTGCCACCGTACGGAGCAAAGAACTCCTTCTGGTAATCTGCCTCTGTGCCGTCTTCATAGGCGTTATCACCTAACAGCAGGAGCAGTTCTGCGGGGTTATTGCCCGTGTAATTTAGGTAGGAGTTTAGGGTGCCCGTTCTGTTGCCATTGCTGTCTTTGCCACAATCCCCAAAAATGGCGACCCGTATCTTTGCCTTGCTGGTGTCTGCTGGGGCGGTATGAAAGAAATTGCTTGCGCCGGTCTGTAAAATATGCGTGGTGTTGCCTATTCTGTAATAGTATTTAGTTTGCGGCAAGAGGCCCTCTACCCGCACCTCATGGTCCGTTGTTTTGGCTGTACTGCTCTTCTCTATGGGGTAGTTTCCCAGCAGGGTGCCAACTTCCACCTTTGATTCTGTGGCTATGTCCGTGCGCCATTTTACACTCATAGCCGTTTGGCTTCCCTTTTGCAAAAACGGGCCTCTCACAAGGACTGGGACTTGGGGGGTAGTGGTGCCGCCGCTGCCAATCACCTCCAGGTCAAAGGAGATATCTGAGCTGCTGGCATAATTTTGATGCACCTCCACGGCAATGACGTTGACACCGGCCCTGAAAGCGGTGGCCGGCAAGGTAAAGGATATGGTGGCCTCATTACTGGTAGCGGCTAAGGTGGTATAGGACACGGTGCCTGTGGGCATGTTGCTCCTGAACACCTCAGTCCCATTAACATACACAACAGCTCCGTCGTCACGAACTAACTTTAGGTTATAGGAGGTATAGGCTACGTCGGTTGGGATAGTGATTGATTTCCTGAAGTAGTAGGTGATGTATTTGCTGCTAGTATTGGGGCCATAATTCAAAATGGTGCTTTCATCGCCGTCCCCATAACCAAATTGCCCATTGCCAGATTTCCATTGGCTATCATCAAAAGTGCTGGTCCGCCAGGCTGTGCCCTGGTCCGTACCATTGTCTAAATACTTCCAGGTAGATTTTAAGGTAACGGGCAAGCCGGGCAATGGCGTTACTGGCGGGGGAGAAACAGAGTAGGTTTGCCCACCTGAAAAGCCGTTAGCAATAGGATTGCCAGCTGCGTCATTGACGCTTGCCCCTTCTTTAAGATCCAATCTGAGTACCCCGGTGCCGGTGATGGAGCTGAAGGTAATATCATACAGTGCGCCCTGGGTGCCCACAGCTGCCACCGCATTTGACCCAAATGATCCATTCACCGTTCCAGAAGTGGTAGTGACAGAGAAATCTGATATGTCCACCCCTGTAACCGGTTCTGAGAACGAAGCCCTAAAAGTAAGGGAAGTAGCGTTTGTTGTTTCCGTTAAAGGATTCTGGCGGCTTATACTCAATACCGTTGGCGGGGTAGTATCCACCGGGAGAGCCGACTGGATGGTATAGGATTGACCTGACGTGAATCCTGCAGCTAGGGCATTTCCTGCTATATCATTTATTCCCGTGCCGGTGCCTTTCAAGTCTAGCCTAAGGGTGCCTTCGCCTGTAGTATTAACAGAAATGTCATACGTTGAGCCAGATAAGGGTAGCACGCTGCTTACTGTACCCGTAGTTGAGTTGGTAGTGGTGGTGAGGAAGTCATCTACAGTGACACCTGTCACAGGTTCATTGAAAGTGGCCCTAAAGGTTACAAGCCCAAACGGAGCGGTAAGGGTTAGAGGAGCCTGCCTATTGATACTTACCACAGAAGGAGGTGTAACGTCACCAGATGAGGTCTTTAGGGTGGCTATAAGCGCCAGGTCAAACGCCATATCTGAGGTATTGGCCTTTTGCTGGTGCACCTCCACGGCAATAACATTGGTTCCATTTACGAAAGCGGTGGGTGAAACAGGGAAAGTGGCAATGGCCGTACCGTTATCACTTGCTCCGGCGGCCAAGGTGGTGTAGGAGATGGCCCCAGTGGGCATGTTGTTGCGGTAGACCTCGGTGCCGTTCACATACACCACTACCCCGTCATCCCTTTTCACTTGCCCCGTGAAGGAGGCATACTGTGTAGGGTCTTGGACAGAGATGGTTTTTCTGAAGTACGTAGTGATGAATTTTCTTTTGGCGCTTGTCCCAAAGCTTATAGGCGTAGTTGCATCCAATATGCCGTACCCAAATTTCCCGACACCGGTTTTCCAATTAGTTTCAGCAAAGGATACCGCCCGCCAGGCGGTACCTTGGTTAGAGCCGTTGTCTAGGTATTTCCAACTTGAGTTAAAGGAGAATACGGGGGTTTGAGCTACCGCTGTGCTCGTCAGCGCCATCAAATAAAAGAGGATAATAAATTTAACCATGGCCAACCGTTATAAACTTTTGAATTTTTAAATCGAAGGCAGAACCGGCAAAGATTAACCTGCAACCTTGCCGCTGTAATAAGACCTAAACCAGAAAAGAGTCCATCTGGAAGAGGGGAGAATCAATCCTTTTTTGGCCTATTTTCCAGGAAATAGGCCAAAAAAGGAAACGTGGAGACAAAGCGCCGGGAGGCTTGTCTGCTCATGACGCAGTCAGGTTGTATTAACAGCGCTCATTCCTTCCCGCTGTCTTTTGTCAGCACAAGGCTGAGTTACTGCTGTTCTTAATTGGTGATGATAAATTTCTGTTTTGCAGTGGAACGCTTCCCAATAGAGCTCACCACGTACAAGCCGCTAGCCAGATTTTTTGTCTCCAGAGCAGTGGTGCCCATGAATGCAGACCTGTAGACAATGTGGCCAGACATGTCTGAGACCATGATCTCGTTGATAGAATTGTCGCTAGCCTGTACTGTCACCAAAGAGCCTCTCTTTACGGGGTTGGGGTATATTTTTAATGCATCAAAGGGCGGCTCCTCCATCAGAAGGACTTGCGTGCTGGTGGCTTGCCCACCGGGGACCGGGAGGTTGGTGGCCGGCTTCATGCTTTCATAGGTGTTGGCCGCATTGCCAATCTTCACCTCGTCCACAAACCACACCCGCTTTTTAGATTGGGTGACGCCTTTATTGTTCCAATCACTCTTGTAGAGGCCCATTTTATATTTCCCGAAGGGTCCGTTGTACATGGTAGTCAGGCCCTTGATGTCCAGCCGCAGGTCGCCGTTGATCCATACTTGCATGAAGCCGTCAGTGAGGTGCTGCTTTATGTGAATCACCACTGAGATCCATTGGTCATAAATGATAGGGCCCAGCACATGGATGTTCAAAACAGTGCCGTCTGCGGACCGCCGGCGTACCTCAAACCGGCCGTCCTGGGTTCTCAAAGTGAGCAGGGGAGAGCCGAACTCGCCACCCTGGTGCCATTGGTTAAACGCCTCGTCATCTGAGTCCAGCAAATAGTTCGCCGACGGGAAGTAGCCCGCAAAGGAATGCCAAGTCTCCTCCTGGGCAACTTCATCAGAGAAAAGCACCTCGGCCCGGGTGCCGTCCGCCGCCGGAGGGTCCCCGGCGCGCAGTTCCCATCTTCCGGCCTTTTTGCCGCTGTACACGGTGTCACTCTCTACCGTAAAGCCGTAGGCGGTGCTGGTCTGCATGTGCAGGCCGGCAAAACCGGTGCCGCTCTCAAAGCCTTCATAGTATAGCACCACTGGGCTCTTGTGCGAGGAGCCTATTTGCAGGTCAAAGGCCAGGTCATTGCTATTGGCAGCTTGCTGATGGATTTCAACGGCTATGACATTTTTACCTTTCACAAAGGCAGAATTATGAATAAAGAAGGTCAAGGTCTTACTGCCGTCACCACTGGAACTCACCGAAGCCAAGGTCCTATAGCCTATATTCCCGGTGGGCATGTTATATCTGTATTTTTCCACCCCGTTTACATACAGCACCGCGCCGTCATCCATTTTTATGTTAAAGGAAAAGGTACCATAGTCAGCGGGTTCTGATAAGGAGATGGATTTCCTGAAGTAGGTGGTAATGTACTTGGAAGTGGTGGATGGGCCGTACTGGAGGACGGTGGCGGCGTCTGGAATGCCGTAGCCAAATTTCCCGTTGCCTGTCTTCCAAGTACTTTCGTCAAAATCCACCGCTCTCCAAGCCGTCCCCTGGTCCGTACCGTTGTCCAGGTATTTCCAGGAGGAGCCAAAGCTGAAAAGGTCAGGATACTGGGGTTCTGGCGGACTGATGACGGGTTGTACGGTATAGGTCTGGCCACCTGGGAAACCCTCTTTCAGGGTGTTGCCAGCGGCGTCTTGGATGTTAGTGTCAGCGTCTTTCACATCCAACCGGAGGGTTCCAGACCCGGCGGCGGTAAGTGAAACATCATAGGCAGTAGCACTGATGGCATTTACCCCGGTTACCTCTCCAGACGCAGAGTCAGTGGCAATTAGCTGGAAGTCCTCCAGAGAGACACCCGTGACAGGCTCAGAGAGTGTGGCCCTGAACGTAGCATTGCCCGGCGGAATGGTGGAGGTAGCAGGGCTCTGCCGGTTTATGCTTACCACAGTTGGAGAGGTCACATCTGGCGGGGGTGGGGAGACATAATAGCTCTGCCCGCTGGAGAACCCGTCTACCAAAGCGTTGCCGGCGGCGTCAAGGATGCCTGTATTGGAAGGGTTTAGGTCCAGCCGCAGTTCGCCCTGTCCAGAGACGTTAGTGACCACCACGTCATAGATTGAAGTTGACACAGATTGGATAGAACCTATTTCCCCGGTGGCACTTCCTAGGGTGGCCAGGCTGAAATCTGGACCATCAACTCCCGTAACTGCCTCTGAGAAGGTAGCTCTGAAGGAAATGGTGGTGGCGTGGGTAGAGTCAGAGAGTGGAAGCTGTCTATTGATGCTCAAGGCCGAGGGCGGGGTTTGGTCTGGCGGCGGGGGCAGCTGCAGGGTGTAGCTCTGTCCAGCGGTATAGCCCGTAGTGATGGCGTTTCCGCTGGCATCAGTGATACCCGTCCCCGTGTTTTTCAGATCCAGGCGCAGATCGCCTTCGCCGGAAGGCAGCACCGTCACATCATAGATAAAAGCAGACACAGCTACCAAGTCCGTTACTTGACCGGTGGCCGAGCCGGTGGAAAAGAGTGTAAAATCATCTATGCCCACTCCGGTGACGGGCTCACTAAAAGTGGCTCTGTAGGTGACATTGCCAGACGCCACAATAGCGGTAGCGGGGTTCTGCCGGCTAATGCTGGAGACGGTGGGCGGGGTTACGTCTGCCGGGGGAAGCTGGCCTGTCAGTTCCAGGTCAAAGGCCATGTCTGGGGTGCTCACTTTCTGTTGGTGCACCTCCACGGCCACTAGGTTGGTCCCTTCCACAAACCGATTGCTGCTAAGGCTGAACGTTTGCGCGGTGCCGCCGTTGTCTTTGGCCTCACTGGCCAGGGTGGTATAGCTAATGGTGCCGGTGGGCATGTTGTTGCGGTAGACCTCGGTGCCGTTCACATACACTACTACCCCGTCATCCCTTTTCACCTTGCCAGAGAAGGAAATGTAAGCTGTTAGATTAGTAATGGTGATGGTTTTCCTGAAATAAGTGGTGATGTACTTCTTCTTGGCTGATGACCCGTAGCTGATCACAGTCTTAGCGTCACTGATGCCGTACCCGAACTTCCCATCCCCGGTTTTCCAGCCTGTTTCAGAGAAGGGGGAGGTGCGCCAGGCGGTGCCTTGGTTGGTGCCGTTGTCCAGGTATTTCCAGGTAGAGCCGAAGGGAACAATACTAGTCTGGGCGGCAACGGTACAAGAAAGCAGCATGAAGTACAGGAGCAAAATAAATTTTCCCATGGCTACCTGCGGTAATAATGAAGAACTTTTGCGCGGAATTGAGAATAGACAAGCAGTAGGATGAGGCTTTGTCGCAAAGAACCAGGCCCATTGGGGGGAATTGGATGCCTAGAGAGATTGTGGAGTCATTCTAAAAACACCTAGCTCCTCCTCTGAGTTCTTTAAATTGTGTTTTTAAACTTTATATTATAAAATTTTATATATAAAAATCGAATATTTTACTGAAAAAATCTTATTTAACTTTCTTGTAATTTGTACTGGACTGGTTGTGTCTTGGTGAAATGAAATATTGTTAGACCTAAAAATATTTTGTAATAATCCGTTTTTGGCCTATTTATTAGAAAACAAGCCAAAAATAAAAAGCCTTCCGGGGCTTAACACCGGAAGGCTTTCAAGAATTAGGATAGTAGAGTACCGAACTGTTAAAGCGGGACTTCCTTCTGGCCGCCGTCCACTCCTTTGATGAATTTGATCAATCCCTTAAAATAAGTCTCCTGGT
This sequence comes from Rufibacter sp. DG15C, assembly GCF_001577755.1. NCBI lineage: Bacteria > Pseudomonadati > Bacteroidota > Cytophagia > Cytophagales > Hymenobacteraceae > Rufibacter > Rufibacter sp. DG15C. Next base: position 3,918,315 of record NZ_CP010776.1, on the reverse strand, counting down.
CGTCATACAAGCTCATGTGACTTCCCTTTGGGCAGTACAGGTACGTGCCGTTCTGCACTTTGGCGGCCATCATCTTCATGTGCTCGGGGTCCATGGTGTCAAACTGCGCGCCCACCGTGAGGGTAGGAACCGTTACTTTAGGTAGGTCGGCGGTGCGGTCCCAGGTTTCCAGCTTGCCAGAGATGCCAAACTCGCTGGGGCCCTGCATGGTCACGTACAAGGACTGGTTCATTTTGGAAAAGGAGCGGTTCACGGGCTCTGGCCACTGGTCCAGCGGTAGGCGCAGGATGTGCTTGGTGTAGAAATGGGGCATCAGGAGCTCCATGTAGCGGGGATTGGTGAAGTCTTTGCGGTCTTCAATAGCGCGCACCTCAGCTAGTACTTTAGGGTCCAGTTGCTTGGCCAAAACCTCATCGGCGTATTTGCCATAATCTGGGGCGCTGGCCATCATGTTGGAGATGATGAGGCCTTTGAGGTTGTCCTGGTACTTGAGTGCATATTCCAAGGCCAGGATGCCGCCCCAGGAATGGCCCAAGATGTAGAAATTGTCTTTGGTTAAATTCAGGGCTCTGCGTACCTGCTCTACCTCTTCCACAAAGCGGGGAAGATCCCACATGGACGCATCCTTGGGGTCCTGTGAGTTGCCGCAGCCCAGTTGGTCATAGTAGATGAACTCAATGCCCTCTGCCGGTAAGAAATTCTCAAACGCCTCAAAGTATTCATGGGTAGCACCGGGGCCGCCATTCAGCAAGAGGACCTTCATCTTGGGGTTGTTCCCGAAGCGCTTGGTCCAGACTTTAAACTCGCCTTTGGGAGTCTTGATGGGAATCATCTGCACGCCACCATCCTGCACGCCAGCTTCCGTCTTCTGGAAATAGGCGGCGGTTAAACCCGGTGCAACGGTAGGCAGGGTATCTTCGGTGGTTCGGTCTCGTTGGCAGGAAAAGGAAAGCAAGCCTGCCGCCGCTAGACTCATGGTTAAAATTTGTTTGCAGTTCATAGTGGTTAGTTAGGTAAGGTAGCGCGAATTAGAGGTTTAAGATATTGATAAAAAGCAGAATAGAAAGAGTTTCCCCTTTCTATTCTGCTTTTTAAATACATGGTGTGCTTAGTTCAAAAGAACCGGTTTGCCGTAGCCCAAGTCCTCTAGTTTCTTAAGCTGGGTGGCCGCGTCTCCTACAATCAGGTAGTACATCTTGTCTGGGTTTACATACTGGTTGGCTAGCGTCTTGATCTTGTCTACGGTCATGCCTTTCACCAGTGCTTCGCGCTGTTTGGCGTAGTCATACGGCCAGTTGTAGGCGCTAATGTTTTGCAGCATGTTCAGCTTGGCGCCCATGGTCTCAAAGGCACGGGCGGTGCTTTTCACCAAGAATCCCTTGGTCACGTCCAGATCCTGCGGAGAGAAAGTGGGACCGTAGTTCTTTAGGATCTCGCGCACCAGGCTGGTGGACTCATAGGTCACATTAGAACGAACGCCGCTCTGGATCATGAACGGGCCCGGCAGGGTAGTCCCCGAAAAAGAGGAGCTGATGCCGTACGTGTAGCCCTTGCCCTCGCGGAGCTGCTGGGTTAACTGAGAGGCAAAGCTACCGCCGCCCAAGATGTAGTTCATCACCTGTACCGGGTAATAGTCTGGATGCGTGGCCGGCAAGGCCAGATACCCAAAGCGCAGCACACTCTGCTTGGCGCCCGGCACGTCATAGAAGTAAATCTTAGAAGCGGTTGGCGCAGCCGGAGTAGCAACCGTAGGCATGAACACTTCCTTCGCTTTCCAGTTCTGATTCAAGCCGTTCAAGGCGGTTACAGCCTGGTCTTTCTCCAAAGCACCCACTACATGGAAGGCCGCTAAAGTTGGGGAGAAGTTAGCGTTATAATAGCTCTGCAGGTCTTGTAGGGTGATGGCTTTCAAGGAAGACTCGGTACCCAGGATGTTATTGGCCAGGATATGGTCCTTGCCGTACAGAATCTGCTTGAACTGGTTGCTGGCAATGGAGTTGGGGTTGGCTTTCTGGCCTTTGATCTGGCTCTCAGTCTTCTGCTTGCTCAGGTCAAACTCCTTGGCGTCCCAGCGCGGCTCCGATAGCATCTCCTTCACCAGGGCCATGGTGGCGGCATAGTTGCGGGCCAAGGTTCTACCGTTCACGCTGATCTCCTCATCATCTGCGGAGATGGTGATGGTGGCGCCCAGCGCGTCTATGGCTTCCTCAAGTTGGGCGGTGGTTTTGTTCTTAGTGCCTTTGGTCAGACTTTCGGCTAGAAGATTGGCTACTCCCACTTTGGCAGGATTCTCTAGCAACAAACCCCCTTTGATGCGCAGGTTGAATTGCACCAAGGGCACCTCGCGGTTTTCAATGCCCAGCACGCGCATGCCATTGTCTAACTTGGTCTCCCAGACGGCGGGCACGCTGATCTCAGGGCTTTTGCCATACGCCGGCTCTACCGTTCTGTCAAACTTGGAAGGTGTGCGCTCATAGGTGGTCTTGGCGTTCAGGTCGAATTTCTCTTCGGCGCCTTCTACAATCTTCTCTTCTACCACGCTGGCCTTTTTAGAACCGGCTAGGATCAGGTTGGTCTGGCCTTTAGGCACGAAGCTGGTGGCTACGTAGTGTTTACCTTTGATGTACTGGTTGTACACGCGCTTCACATCGGCTACGCTCACGGCCATCATGTTGGCAATGTCCTTGGTCACAAAGCCCGGGTCTCCTGCAAAAATCTGATATTGCGCCAACTGAAAGCCCTTGCCCTGCACGCTGGCCAGGCCGTTGTAAAAGGCTACTTCCTGACCGGCCTTGATGCGGCTCAAGTCCGCCTCGGTGATACCCTCCTTTTCAAACTTCGCGAAGGACTCTTGGATGGCGCTGTGGATTTTGTTCAAGTCCACTTTGTCATAACCGCGCACGCTCAGCATCAGCTGGCCGGCAATCTCAGAGTTGTTGTTGTAGATGCTCACGCGCGGCGCCAGTTGCTTCTCGTCTACAATCACCTGGTTGAAAGGGGCCTTCTTGCCTTCAGACAAATAGGTAGACAGCACGCGCAGGGCGTAGGAATCTGGATGATAGGTATACACCGTCGGCCAAGCTAGGGTCAGCTCGGGCAGACGCGCGAAGTTGTCTTCATGGTACAGTTTCTTGGTCTCAGAGAGCACGGCGGGGCGCTTCTCCATCTTCGGGATGCTCTCGCCCTTCTTGATCTCCCCGAAGTATTTCTCCACCCACTCCTTGGCCTGACCCGGCTCAAAGTCGCCGCTCACCACCAGGGTCACGTTGTTGGGCGCGTACCAGCGGCGGTAGAATTCCTTCACGTCTGCCAGTGTTGCGTTCTGCAAATCCTCCAGAGACCCGATCACCTGCCAGTGGTAGGGGTGGTTGGCCGGGTAGAGGTTCTGGTCAATCACGTAGGAAGTATGGCCGTAGGGAGCGTTGTCATAGCTCTGGCGCTTCTCGTTTTTTACCACCTGCTTTTCTTTGTTCACCACTTCCTCAGTCACGGTATTGATGAACCAGCCCAGCTTGTCGGCCTCGGCCCAGAGCATTTTCTCCAGGGCGTCATTGGGCACGGTCTGGTAGTAGTTGGTGCGGTCGCGGCTGGTGGAGCCATTGGCCCCAGATCCGCCAATGCGGGCGCTCATTTTGTCCAAACCGCCTTTGCCCAGGTTCTCAGACTCTAAAAACAACAAATGCTCAAACAAGTGGGCAAAACCGGTGCGTCCTTCCTTCTCGCGGGCGGAGCCTACGTGGCTGGTCAGGGCCACGGCCACCACGGGATCAGACTTGTCTACATGGAAGACCACCTGCAGGCCGTTGTCCAGCGTGAATTTCTCATAATCCACCTTGAATTCGGTTTTGTCTGCATTAGACTTGCTCAGCTTCTGGCAGGCAATCAATACCACCGTGAATAACAGGAGATAGCTTAGTTTTTGGATATGTTTCATTCTGACTTCGTTTGTTAAAAAGAGCTGTGTATGAAGAGTAGCCTCCATGGAGACTTGATGATGTGAATATAAGCGATCTGGATTTCCAATATCCTATATGCTTAAAGGAAATGTCCATTCGTTTTTGGCCTGTTTCCTAGAAATCAGGCCAAAAACGAATGGACATCTTATGGGGAATCATTCCCTGCCAATATTCAGCGTTTACACTTTGTTTGTTTAGCTGACTGGCCTTTTACTAAAATCTACTTTAAATACTTAGACACCGGCACCACGGTAAAGTTGGGATCATTGGCTATAATCTTAGGCAAGGCGGCGCCGTGTCTTTGTCCCATAATGACTAAGAGTCGCTTGCCTTTGTTGGCAAGTTGCGTGGTAACAATGTTGGAATAAATCTTCACTTCGCGCTCATAAAACAAAGAAATAAACTCTGCGCCTATGTATTGCTTGCTCACGTGTACTGAGTCATTGTATTGGGCGGGGGCGTTTACAAAGACACTGTTCCTAACCTTAGCCGGGGTTACGTAAAAAAGGTCATAGGCCAAATTGTTTACCTGTGGCGAGTTTAGAAAAATGAGGTAGTCTTTTAAGGATAAGGTCCCTGCTTTAAATGCCTCTGTGGACGCGCTCCCAATGCCATTGAAGGTTTTAAGGGCATCATTGTAGTACTCAATATTCTGCCCCGAAGCCAGAATACGGTTAGACACGCTCTCATAATGGTCTACCCCAAAAATGCGGTCATGGTGCAGTTGCTTGGCCAAATTATAGCCAAACTGATAACGCTCGGCTCGGCCGTAGTTAATATCTTTTAATTCAATTTTACCCGTCTTGAACAAGGTATAAAGACTGTCCACAGAAGCTTGCTCTTCTGGGTTATTCTCTATCATGATCATGTCAGGTTTGTATTGCAGCAACAGCTTGTTGATTTCTGCCACCTCCTTCTGTCTTTCTGCTGTGAATAAGTCTGCCTTGGGAGAGTTTTTGTATAAGTTCTCTTGACCAAAATGGTTGCTGCCCAACACCATGATCTGCACCTTGTCTTTTTCAGGGACAGTAGGTACTTTCTTTAACAGGGACTTGAGGTCTTGTCCATTTAAGTGCATGATGACGCATAGGAACGAACAGGCAAGGAGGAAAATCTTTTTCATGCAATAGGGAGGGAAAAGGGTATTTTTTAATAGGTATTGTCTCATGAACGCTCAACATGCGTTACAAATTACCTTCGGCGAAGATATGGTTTAAATCTGATTCGATTGGTTTTTTAGGAAAATGAGAACTTCTGATTTTTGGCCTGATTTCCAGAAAATAGCCCGAAAATGAAAATCCCTACCTGCTCAATAAGCAAGTAGGGATTTGAAACTGTGAATAAGGTTAATCTAAATTTTAGTCTCCTTATTGTTTGATGAACTTCACCGTCTGTGACATGCTACTATTGGTTACCTGAATAATGTACTGGCCAACTGCCATTTGTTGAACATCCAAAACATGAGACGCCCCCCCCATGAATTTTGCTTGTTTCACCAGCTGCCCGTTCATGTTGTAGATAGTCACTACAAACGTTTCTGCCGGAAGGCTGCTGAGGTTTAAGGTTGGGTTGGCCGCAGATGGGTTCGGGAATACATTTACTTTAACGGTGGCAGGTTGTTTGGCTTTCTGTTGGACGGCAATTACTTTGCTATCCTCAAAGGCTCCGTCAAAATCTACCTGATGCAGTCTGTAATACACTACACCCGTTGGAGCAGTGGTATCTAAGAACTGGTAGCTCACCAGTTGACTGCTGTTGCCCGCTGAAGTTACCTTGCCGATGCTAGTAAAAATTTTGCCATCTGTACTTCTTTGTACTGCAAAATAGGCACTGTTCTTTTCTGATGCCGTGGCCCAATTTAACAATATTCCTTGCGTCTGCGCTTTCCCGGTGAAGATAGTAAGCGTAACCGGCAGCAAGGATGGTTTCGCTTCTGCTTGACCTGAGGCTAGGGCACTGTTGTTGCCGCTGGACGTATTGCCGCCGTTGCTATCAAACTCATTGCCACCAGTTTTGTAAGCGGAATTTGAGAAGAAGCCAATTTCTAACGGAGAAACCACCAGCGTTAAGGTCGCTTTGTTGGAATCGCCAGAAGTCAAATCATTAATGGTCCAGGTTCTGGTAGCCAAGTCATAAGTTCCACCCGCCGAAGGCGTCGCAGACCATTGTTTTAAGCCGGTCAAATCATGAGCAATCTTCACCAAGGTGGCATTGTCTGGGCCTAAGTTAGTTGCTTCTATCACCAGCGTAAACGTCTCTGTAGCATAGTAAGGACCAGAAGGTAAAACGCTGGTCACCACCACGTCTGCCGCTTTACTGGCCATTCCACCTGCCGTGGCTGAATTGTTAGCGGCTATCTGGTCATACTCTGTGGCTGGCTCCAGGATAGAAGCTGTGGTAGAGAAAGCACCAGAACCGTTGATTTTAGCAGTCAACGTCATGGTTTGGGCATGCGAGGCTCCAGATAAAAGGTCAGTGCCTAAAGTCCAAATGCCAGAGGTTGCATCATAAGCACCTGAAGAAGTCTCTGAACTTACATAGGTTAAACCCGCTGGCAAAACATCCTGCACCTTTACCGCAGTGGCTGCATCAGGACCATTGTTCAACACTTTAACCGTGAAGGTGGCAGTACCGCCATTGTAAGGAGAAACGGTCTCTAAGGTGTTGGTAACCGCTACTTCAGCAACGGGTAAAACGTTTAGGAGGGTGACGGTAGAGTTGTTTTCAACAGTGGGGTCATACTGGTCTACGCCAGTGATTCTACCGCCCAAGTTCATGCGTCCAGTGGTGTTAGGAATACCCCTTAACGTAAGGGTGACAGAGTCTCCTGGTTGCAGAGTGCCAATGGTCCAGATGCCGTCTGCATACGAATAGGTTCCTTGTGATAAGCTCAAACCCACAGGGTTGATGTTACCCGTACGGGTGTCTCTTCCTACTAAGTTGGTTACCACGTCTGGCCCGTTGTTCACTACTGTCATGTAGAAAGTGGCAATGGTCTGGTTGTGGTAGAATTTACCATCTGGTCTTTCACTGGTAACCTTCATTTTGGTCACTATATCAGCTTGCTTCTTCACCGTCACATTGACAGAAGAAGTGTTATTCTCAGTGGCGTTGTCTGCTTGTGCAAACGTGCCGGTACGGGCAGCCGTGAAAGTGTAGTTGATATCTGCCGTGGAACTGGTGCTTGTATTCACATTTGGTTTGCCTACCAAGGTTAACTCTGTGAAGTCTCCAGAGGCGAGAGAGGCAACAGTCCAGATGCCATTGCTATAGTTGCCAGAAGCACTCACAAACGTGAAGCCCGCTGGCAGCGGTGCGTTAAAGCTTAGGTTGGTGCCTGCGTCTGGCCCGTTGTTGGTGGCTCTTACCGTAAAGGTAATGGGGCTTTGGGTATAGTAGGTGCCTGCCCCAACCGATGCAGTTACCGCAATATCAGCGGTGATAGTGCCGGTGCCAGCCTGGATAGTGTTGGAGGCACTGTTGTTGCTGGTCACATTGTCAAACTGGTCTAAAGACACCAATGAAGCCGAGGTATTGATAACGGCGCTTTCCTTTACTTTGGCGTTCAGCAATAGGGTGGTTGTAGATCCGCTTGTTAGTGAAGTGATCAACCACTCACCTGAAGTAGCAGAGTAGGTAGACCCACTAGGAGCAGTAAAGGTTATATCTTTCAACGTTGAAGGCAGCAAGTCTTTCACCTTCACATTGGTGGCGGAGCTAGGTCCATTGTTGGTCACGTTTACCTGGTAGGTAACCACCTCATCATTGCTGTATTTTCCTGCTACCACCGGAGTTGAAGTAACTAGGTTTTCAACCTTAATGTCTGCGGTAGGGGCAACGTTGATGGTTTGTGAGGCGCTGTTGTTACCAGTATTGCTGTCATACTCTGTATGTGTCTGAGACATAGAATAAGTGATGGCGCCCACCGTATTGGAAATTGCCGTCAGCACCAAGGTCTGCGTTGTATTTTTCAAGATGAGGCCTGCATTCCATGAAATGGTACCAGCCCCAATGGTGGCACTACCAGAAGTTGGCGTAGCTCCAGAGAAAGTAAGACCAGCCGGAACAGTACCCGATATTACAACATTAGAGGCGTTGTTCGGGCCGTTATTGGTAGCCTTAATGGTATAAGTGAAAGTGGCACCCTGGGTAGGAGTAGTTGTAGACACTGCATTAGTGATGGCAATGTCTGCAGCTGGGCTTATGGTGATGGTGGTAGAAGATGTGTTGTTGTTGGTGTTCAAGTCGGCTTCATTGGTTCCTCTGTCAAGGAGGGTAGCGGTAGAGGTAAAAGAACCCAGGTTAGAAGCAGCTTGTCTCGCTTTTAATATTAGCGTTTTGGTCTCATTCAACGCCAACGTTCCTACTGTCCAGTTTCCAGACAAGGAGTCATAGCCAGACGGCACGGTACCCGAAATGTACAGATTGGTAGGTAGCTTGCTTTGCACCACCACGTTGTTGGCCACGTTTGGTCCCAAGTTTTTAGCAGAGATGGTGAACTCCACCACTTCGCCGCTGTAATACACTGCCTTTGAGGCAACGTTTTTCACCTCAATGTCCGCAGAAGGAACAACTGTGATAGAAGCTGTTTGGCTGTCATTGGTAGTATTCAAATCTACTTCGGCATGGGCCTGTTTGGCCAAGATGGAAATAGTGCCTGTGGCCAATGGTTGGGCTGTGATGGTTAACGTCTTAGAGGCATTGGCTACCAATGAGCCAACATTCCAGGTTCGGTTTGCAGCATCATAGGTAGGATCAGTTGAGGTGATGTTTTGAAACTTGGCAGGGTCTAATAAATCTTTAACCGTAATACCTGAGGCAGCATTAGGTCCAGAGTTGGTCACCATTACGGTGAACGTGAGCGTCTTCCCAACGGTATAGGGACCGCCAGAGGTGGAAAGGGTCACGCCTACATCAGCTTTCGGAGATGCCTGCTGTGAATAGAAGGTCATGTTGCTATTCCATTCGCCTAAGGCCAAGTCTAAAAGCCCATCTCCGTTGATGTCTGTGAAAGCGGGCGTTACCAAGTCACCTATGTCTCCAATCAGCGTTGCGCCTCCGTCAAAAGTCAAGGCATTGGCGGCAGTTTGCTCAAAGTAATAAGTGAATCCATTATACCCGCCAATCACCAAGTCCAGCAGGCCGTCCCCATCAAGATCTAAGACTTTGGGCTGGGCATTGCCGTGCGTACGGTTAATGTCAATGTTGCTAAAGGTACCGGTGGCAGCCGTCCTTCTGGTAAAAGTCAAGCCATTGGCGGCATCCTGCTCAAAGTGCTGCAAGCTACCGTCTTGCATCCCAATCAGGAAATCCAACAAACCATCCCCGTCCAAGTCAGAGACGGTTGGGGCAGCGTATTTGCCAAAACTTGTATTTAAAAAGTCTCCAGCTTGTAGAGTAAAAGCTAGGCTGTTTGAGGCATTCTGTTTATAGTGTTTTAAAAATCCGTCTCCATTCCCTACAATGATATCAAACAACCCATCGCCGTCAAGGTCTGTGATGGTGGGAGAGGTATTTCTTACGCCTGTAGAAGGGATGAATAATTTGTTTACAATGGCAAAAGTACCTGAGTTAACCGCATTTTGCTCGTGTAACTCAATGTTTCCGTCATAGGTACCAATGATTAAATCTATGAGGCCATCTCTGTCAATGTCTGTGAAAGTAGGCGTAGAGTAGATCTGGTTACCATTATAAGCCTGTTGGCTATATGTAAAGGTATTGTTAGCGGTAAACGTGTAGGAATTTGTGGTACGCTGCACCGTGAAAGGGGCGCTCAAGGCAGTTCCGGAAGGCGTAGTCACTCTTATTGGACCTGTAAAGGCGGCACTAGGTACCTTCACTGTGATTTGCGTACCTGAGTTAACGGTGAATCTGGTTGAAATCCCAGAAAACATGACAGAGGTAGCACCAGTAAAGTTAGTACCGGTTAGAACTACATCCGTATTGGGTTGTCCTAAAAGTGGCGCAACCGCAGAGATGGTTGGCCCTGTCTGCGCCCAAGCAGAAAAAGCGAAAGAAATAGTAAAAAATAATAATAAACTAAGGTTGGTAAAAATTCTTGCCATGCTTATTTAACTTTTTCAAGAATTGCCTTGTTCAATTCTGATGGCATCAAGAAGCACAAATTTAAGCGGATAGAAAACTCTATTCGATGAATGAATTCATTTACTCGTTGAATAGAGAAACCCTTGATATATAGGTAAAACCTATATATTTAAACATAAATACTGATGGTTTAGGGCTATAGGATAAATCAAGTGTTAAGTATTAGAAAGTAGACATAGGATTTAAATAATTATATAAAAATTGATATGATGTTAATTTAATAGTATCAAAAAATGTATTTTGTTCAATTAATGGAATCAGGTAAAATTGTATAAAAATTTATAGTGCCTTGTGAGTTATATATAATCTATTAGTAGGTTAATGGCTTATTTAGTGCAAAGCGTTTTTGGTCTGTTTTCCAGAAAATAGGCTAAAAACAAAAATTCCCTCTGAAGTAGAACCTCAGAGGGAATTTTAGATGATACTACTTAGGGTAGCTTATCTCAATTTTAGGTCAGTAATCACCGCGTCTATCTTCTGCTCCAGTTGCTGGCTCACCTTGTCAAAATCATTGGCAGAGGCCAAGGGCTCTTTGACACTAAAGTAGAACTTGATCTTAGGTTCAGTGCCTGAAGGGCGGGCAGATACTTTGGTCCCGTCTTCGGTGAGGTATTGTAGCACATTTGAGCTTTCCAGGCCAGTGGCATGTTCTTCCCTTGTCAATAAATTGCGTCTGAACCCAGTTTTATAGTCACTTATCTCCACCACTTTTGATCCAGCAATGGTCTTAGGTGGGTTCTCCCGCAGTTCCTGCATCATCTCTTGTATCTCCAAGGCTCCTCGGTGGCCCTTTTTGGTGATAGAGATAAGATCTTCTTTGTAGAAGCCAAACTCCTGGTACATCTGGATCATGAGCTCAAATAAAGTCTTGCCTTGGTCTTTAGCCGATGCCGCCATCTCCGCGATCATGGCGCAGGAAGACACAGCATCCTTGTCGCGTACAAAATCACCCACCAAGAATCCGTAGCTTTCCTCGCCGCCGCATATGTATTGGGCCTGGCCCTCTTTCTCGCGCATGATGGTGGCAATGTACTTAAAGCCGGTCAAGGTCTCATAACAGTCTACGCCAAAGCCTTCGGCGATGCGGTTGATGAGGTCTGTGGTCACAATGGTGCTCACAATATACTCGTTGCCCGTCAGTTTACCTGCTTTCTTCCAAGCGCTCAAGACATAGTAGGTCAACAAGGCTGCGGTCTGGTTTCCGTTGATTAAAACGAATTCGCCTTTGTGGTTTTTCACGGCAATACCCACGCGGTCAGCGTCAGGGTCGGTGGCCAACACCAAGTCAGCGTCCAGTTCGCGGGCTTTGTTCATGGCCAGGGTCATGGCCTCTTTCTCCTCGGGGTTAGGATATACCACCGTTGGGAAGTTGCCGTCGGGCGTGGCCTGCTCCTCTACTACGTGCACGTTGGTGAAACCGAAGCGCTCCAAGGCACGCGGAACCAAAGTAATGCCCGTGCCATGAATAGGCGTGTAGACGATTTTCAAGTCCTTCTGGCGCTCAATCACGGCTGGATCCACAGATAGGCGGGCGACTTTGTCCAGATAGGCTTCATCCACTTCCTCCAGAATGTACTCAATCTTAGAAGCATCGCGGGTAAATTTCACCTGGCTCAAATCCTGGATCTTGTTTACCTCTGCTATGATGTTTTTGTCATGAGGGGCCGTTACCTGGCCGCCGTCGTTCCAGTAGGCCTTGTAGCCGTTGTACTCTTTCGGGTTGTGTGAGGCGGTTAAAACCACCCCGCTTTGGCAACCTAGGTGCCGGATGGCGAAGGACAGCTCTGGCGTAGGGCGCAACTCTTTGAAGAAGTACACCTTGATACCGTTGCCCGAGAAGACATCAGCCACCACGTTGGCAAACACATCTGAGTTGTTGCGACTGTCATGCGCAATGGCCACAGAGACTTCCTGGTCTGGAAATGATTTTAACAAGTAGTTGCTTAAGCCCTGGGTAGCCATGCCCACAGTGTAGCGGTTCATGCGGTTGCTGCCTATGCCCATGATGCCGCGCAGACCGCCCGTCCCAAATTCAAGGTCCTTGTAAAAGCAATCGGTGAGGGTGTCTGTGTCCTGGCTAGCCATTAATTGCTGCAGGTGTGCTTTGGTTTCCTGGTCATAGCCACCTTGCAGCCACGTATCAAGTTTGGCCTGTACGGCCGCGTCTAATGACAAATTATTCTCCATAGTAAAAGTGTAAAGGATAGGGCAGGCGTTTTTGGCCTGTTTTTACGAAAACAAGCTAAAAACAGCCGTGTTTAATTTGAAGATTTGGAGATGTGAAAATGTGGAGATGGCAACGTTTAAAACATTTTCACATCTCCAAATCTTCACATCTCCAAATTATTAAAGATTTCCGCGCAGGGCTTGCTCGCGCTCAATAGACTCAAACAGGGCCTTGAAGTTTCCTTTCCCGAAAGATTTGGCTCCCTTGCGCTGTATGATTTCAAAAAAGACGGTAGGTCTGTCCTGGGCGGGCTTGGTGAAGATTTGCAAAAGATAGCCTTCATTGTCACGGTCCACCAGAATGTTGAGGTCCTGCAATGGCTTCATGTCTTCGTCAATCTTGCCTACCCGGTCCGCTAGGTCTGTATAGTAGGATGCTGGCACAGAAAGGAATTCTATGCCGCGTCTGCGCAATTCACCTACAGTGCTCACAATGTCATCCGTAGCAATGGCGATGTGCTGCACGCCCGGGCTATGATAGAAATCCAGGTACTCTTCAATCTGCGACTTTTTCTTGCCTTCAGCGGGCTCGTTGATCGGGAATTTCACGTAGCCGTTGCCGTTGCTCATTACCTTAGACATTAGAGCAGAATACTCGGTAGAGATGTCCTCATCGTCAAAGGTCAAGAGCAACTGGAAGCCCATTACTTCCTCATAAAACTTCACCCAGGTGTTCATTTCGCCCCAGCCCACGTTGCCTACGCAGTGGTCTACGTGCTTTAAGCCAATTGGAGAAACGGGCACTGAGCTTTTCTTGGCCACGAACCCCGGCATGAAAGCACCGGTGTAGTTCTTGCGCTCCACAAAGGTGTGGATGGTCTCGCCGTACGTATAGATGGAAGCCATTTTCACTTCGCCGAACTCATCTGATAAAGTCTGTGGCTCACCCGCCGACTTGGCGCCGCGCTTAGTGGTTTCCTCATAAGACTTATAAGCATCATCCACCCACAGGGCCATAACTTTCACGCCGTCACCATGCAAGCGCACGTGCTCAGAGATAGGGGACTCTGGCACCAAAGACGTTGTTAATACAAAACGTATCTTGCCTTGTTGCAAGACATAGCTCACGCGGTCACGTAAACCTGTTTCTGGACCCGCGTAGGCTACCTGCTCAAACCCGAAGGCGCTTTGATAAAAGTAGGCGGCTTGCTTGGCGTTACCTACATAGAACTCAATATAATCTGTGCCGTTGAGAGGAAGGAAATCTGTGGCCATGGTCATTTTATGTTCTTTAATTAGATGAAATTGTCAGAAAACCGTGTTTTCTAGGTAAAAATAGGAGAAATTGGCAGGAAAGAAAACTAGTATTGGTACGGGAGATTTAGAGCAACGCTTGGAATTAGCCGTAGATGTTATAAAATTTGTAAAAAAACCGACAGACGGCATGAATAATGAAGAACTGAACAACTCGCTGGTAACGCTTATCCAAAAGAAGCAAGAACTCAGCAAGCTTTCCTATAATGATGAGCGCTACGATGACGTAGAAGAAGAACTGCACGACCTGGAAGACGAGTTCAACGACAACTTCGGGGAGTTCCTGGAGGACGTACTAGGTGATGTGCACGCCCAGGTTTGCCCAGACACGGACGTCCTACTGCCCACCGCTTACCTGCCAGATAGCATGAATGGTGATGGCCAGGTGGAGATTACCGGCAAAGAAGGCGTATGGGTAGAGGCAGACGCTTATCCTAACAAAGAGGCCCGTTTGCTATTGGTACCCAACCCTATGCGCATCTTCTTAAGCGTAGGCAAAAACGTACGCCAAGAAGTCTGGAAGTCTGAGTAGTCTGTAAGGACGCTAGAAATTAAATTTTAGATTTTAATTGGAAGCGGCTTTTGTGCGGATTTATTCTGCGCAGGAGCCGTTTTCGTTTTCGGCCTGTTTTGGTGAAAATAGGCCGAAAACGATTTTAATTAGGTAGCATAAATTGTGTTGGCTAAAATCTCTTTAAACAGAGAAGCCGAGACATCTTGCCTCGGCTTCTCTGTTTATCAAAAGTCTAAAATCTAATATCCAACCACCAGCGTCTTTCCTAAAACCCCAACTTTTCCCGCACACGCTTCAACACGGGAGCGCCAATGGCGCGGGCTTTGGCGGCGCCTTCGGCTAGTTTGGCGTCTATCTCTGGCAGGTTGTTCATGTAGTACTGGAAGCGTTCTCTTGGCTCAGCGTATTTGGTGATAATCAAATCATACAGCGCCTGCTTGGCGTGGCCGTACCCGAAACCGCCGTTCAGGTAGTTCTGGCGCATGGTCTCCAATTCCTCCTCAGAGGCCAACAAGGCGTACAGCTTGAAGGTCGTGTCTGTGGCTGGGTCTTTTGGTTCTTCCAGGCTCTTGCTGTCAGAGACTATGCTCTTCACGCGTTTCAACAATTCTTTGTCTGGCAGGAAGATGTCAATGGTATTGCCGTAGGACTTGCTCATCTTCTCACCGTTAATGCCGGGCACGGTCATCACGCTCTCGTCCACTTTCACCTCCGGAATGACAAAGGTCTCGCCGTAGAGGTGGTTGAAGGAAGAGGCCACGTCGCGGGTGATTTCCAGGTGCTGCACCTGGTCTTTGCCCACGGGCACGAAGTTGGCATCATACAACAGAATGTCGGCGGCCATGAGGATAGGGTAGGTGAACAAACCTGCGTTCACGTCTGCCAACCCGCGGCGTGCGGATTTATCCTTGAACGAGTGCGCGTTGGCCAGCATGGGAAACGGCGCGAAGCAGCTCAGGTACCATGTCAACTCGGTCACCTCTGGAACGTCACTCTGTCTATAGAAGATGTTGTTGTCTGTGTCAAACCCGAAGGCCAGCCAAGCCGCCGCCACTGCGTACGTATTCATGCGGCGCTCCTCGGCGTCTCTAATGGAGGTGAGCGAATGCAAGTCTGCGATGAAATACAACGAGTCATTGCCGGCTTTCTTGGAAAGCTCAATAGCGGGAAGGATGGCGCCCAGCAGGTTGCCCAAATGCGGGCGGCCACTGCTCTGGATACCGGTAAGAATACGTGCCATGGAGTATAGGTAATTACCCTGCAAAGTAAGCGATTGACGGGCAAACGAGAAAGGGATTCCGTTTTTAACCTGATTTCTAGAAAACAGGCCAAAAACAGACTAGTCCAGGTATTGGTTTATCAAAGCACTCACCTCTTCGGCCCGGTTTAAGACCACCAGATGCTCGCCGCCTTTGAGCACGTGGACGTTGGGGTGCTGGGGCACGGGCAACACTTTGTCAGCGTCTCCGTGGATGACCACCATCTCAAAGCCTTTGGCCTGGTGCTTCCATTTCAGAATCTGGGTGAGGGACCAGCGCAGGAAGTGGATATCGGTATCCTGGACTATGGAGTTGAACAGCTTCCGTTCCTCTGGGTCATCCACCCCAAACAGCCAATACCCTGGCACCGGCCATTTCTTGGCCAGGTTAAATGGAAGCCACTCCTGTAATTTCAAAAAACCGCCTAACCTGAAGTGCCACGGCAAGGCATTGGTATCTGCCAGGCTGGAAAGCAAAATGACCCGCTTGACCGGAATGAGTTTGGCTATCTCCTGGGCCACCATGCCGCCAAAACTCAGCCCAACCAAGATAGGCGGTTGGTCAGACGGCTCCATCTGGGGCAGGAGGCGCTGCGCGTAATGGCTTAAGGACTCGGCAGGTTCTGGCTTAATCCATTTTATCACCTTCGGGGAGGGGTGCTTCAGTTTCAAGTTATGAAACAAGCGCTCATCGGCGCCCAACCCACTCAATAAATACACCGGTGCCTGCTGACTCATGGTCTGTAAACTGAATTAGCGTGAAGTAGGTTTTGCCCGAAGGACTGCGGTTTGAATACCGTTTTTGGCCTGTTATCCAGAATATAGGCTAAAAACGAACTCAGTCGTTGGAGATGAACGTGTCCATGGGAACGTCGTGGTGGTCGCCGGCCAGGTAGCGGTCAATGATGGGATGCACCAGATACAACAACGGGGTTAAAATGATGGCCACCGTGAATTTGTATAGGTAATTAATGACCGATACTGAGAGCACCGTCTTCAAATCCCAGTTCCCGAAGACATAGAATGCAATAAACAGCACCACCACCGTGTCTACCAACTGGGAGATGAGCGTGGAGCCTGTGGCGCGCAGCCAAAGCTTCTTGCTGCCGGTCAAATGCTTGAGTTTATGGAACACGTAGGCGTCCAGCAACTGCCCCACCAAAAACGCTACCAAAGAACCGATGATGATGCCCAATCCCTGTCTGAACACGCGGTTAAAGGCGAAGTCCATGTCAAAGGCGCTTCCGTTGGGGCCTTGGTTGTTCACATCCAGCCAGAACTGCGCCGGAGGCAAGCCTGTGGCCGCCACAATCACCAGAAAGCCGTAGGCAATGAGAATGGCGGTAAGCACGCTAATCTTCTTCACGCCGTCCCGCCCGAAGTACTCATTGATGATGTCTGTGGTCACAAACACAATGGGCCAGATGATGACCCCCGCGGTCAAATTGAAATCAAGGGCGGCCCCCAACACCGGAATCTGCGCACCGGGTAGACCAAAAAGCGCCTCGCCTGAGAAAATCTTGACGCCAATCAGTTCTGCCAGCAAGGCATTGGTCAAAAAGATGCCGCTCAACACCATGAAGAGCTGTCTTTTTCTATAGCCCATGGACTGGGCAGCGGTGGCAATGGACATGGGCTTTGTTTGTTAAATAGTGTCGCAAAGATAGTGCTTATGCGATATTGTTAGTTAATTAACTGCCAGACTTGTAATTGGTTGGTGATGTCTCGTTTTGGACAGTTTTCAGGAAATGAGGCCAAAAGCGAAATATGGTTCATGCCTGATTGTCAATTGTCTCAATGTTCTAATTCTACTAATGTCAACACCCCTCTACGCTCCCCTCAAGGGGAGAATCTGCGAGTAGTAGAAGTCCTTACTACTAGCACCAAAACCAGTCTTCCCGACGAGCCGCCTAAGCAGATTGCTGTGTCTGACTAGCCGGCGGTCCCGACAATTCAAGGAAGTGTAAAGAACCGGAGGTGGTACTATGCAAAAGAGGCAAGCTGGTACAGCGCGAGGCGGGAAGACGGGGCCCCGCGGCCGCGAGCGCTTGGCGGAGACAATGCAACGAAGGAGCATAAGGGCACCGGAATAGAAGACTTTCTTAGGAACAGCCAATGGGAAGGCACAAAATCTTGCTTGCAGAAAGGCAGTCATGGTCGTTGTTGATAACATCAGCAACGGCAAGCAAATTTATGGGCGATAAGGCAGTTTCTGTTTTTGATTATAACAACCAAAGATATAGGTGACTACTCCAAGACATTAATAGTCTTTCCTTCAACTGCCAGATTCGTATTCGGAAATACGGCCTGCGCCTCTGCTAGAAGCGGGGTTAAGTCCTTGTAGCGGGCCGAGAAATGGCCGATGAGCAGACGCTTTACCTGAGCCTTCAACGCCAGTGTAGCCGCCTGCTGAGCCGTACTATGAAAGGTGTAGTCCGCGCGCTGGGTCATGTCACTCAGGAACGTAGACTCATGGTAGAGCAGATCCACTCCTTTAATCAGGGGCAGAATATCTTCTTTGTACTTGGTGTCTGAGCAGTAGGCGTAACTGCGGCTATGCTTGGGATTGGTGGTTACATCTGCGTTCCGCACCAATATCTTACCGGCTTCATCCAAAACATCCTCACCCCATTTCAAGCGCACCAGCTGAGGCGGCGTCAAGAAGGCGGGAAGTTTGCTTTTAAGCAGGTGGCGGGGCTTTTGCTTTTCCTTGAACAGGTAGCCACAGCAGTTGATGCGGTGTTGCATGGGCAAGGTGTGCACCGTGATGGTTTTGTCCTCAAAAATCTTCCGGGAGACGGTGGTGTCTACTTCATGGAAGTTGATCTTGTAAGGAAGCTGGGTGCCGGCGTACTTAAACTGGAGAGATAGAATCTCAGCTAAGCCTTTAGGTCCAAAGAGGTTGAGGGAGGCGGTGCGCTGCTGCAAATGCATGGTAGACAGCAAACCGGGTAAGCCAAAATAATGGTCACCGTGGAGGTGACTAATGAAGATGTTACAAATGCGCTGATGCTTTACTTTGTAACGCATCAGCTGCATTTGTGTACCTTCTCCGCAATCAATCAGGTTTAATTGATTGCCAATTGCCAAAAGTTGGGCGGTATGATGTCGGTCAAAAGAGGGCGTAGCAGAAGAACTGCCAAGGATTTTTAACTCAAAGTCCAAACCGACGCCCTTTTAGACTATTCTTCTTTCTTGGTAAGATCGCTCTCAATCTCGTGTAAGAACACACGGTCAATACCTTCTTCTACCGTAGGCAAGATGTTCAACACAGACTCTAACTTAGAGATAGTGATCAACTTCATTACGTGCTCCTGCAAGCCAGTCAAGATCAATACTCCTCCAGAAGAGTTGCAAAGACGGTTAGCAATCAGGATAGAAGAAAGCCCTGATGAATCTGTATATTTTACGTTGGTAAGATCTAGGATCAAATTAGTTATACCTTCTGCGTTCAATTTCACAAACTCTGACTTCAGATCTGGCGCGATCGTGGTGTCAAGCTTCTTTTCATCTATCGTGATGACGGTATAATTCTCTTTTTTATCAATTGTGTACTTCATAAGTAACAGCAAAAAGGTTTAGAGTGCGAATCTACCAAAAATTGGTGGAATATCTGTAACAAACTAGGTTAAAAAATGTTGGCGGCAATGCTCTTCTGCAAAGCTTCCAGGTCCTGGGCGTAGGGCTGGGGGGAGAACGTTTCGCCTAGGACTTGCTCGTATAATTCAATGTAACGCTGGGATATTTCGGACACCTTCTCATCGGTCATCTCGGGCACCTGCTGGCCGTCCTTCCCTTGGAAACCTTGTTCTATCAGCCATTGACGTACAAATTCTTTAGAAAGTTGCCGTTGCGGCTGGTTGGCATCTTGTCTCTCTTGGTAACCCTCTGAGTAAAAGAACCTTGAAGAATCTGGGGTGTGTATTTCATCTATCACATAGATGACCCCGTCTGCCTTCCCGAACTCATATTTAGTGTCCACCAAAATCAAGCCTCGCTCAGCCGCCAACTCGGTGCCTTTTTGAAATAGCGCCCTGGTGTAAACTTCCAATTGTTGGTACTCTTCTTCAGAGACTATGCCTTGGCGGATGATTTCCTCTCTAGAGATGTCCTCGTCGTGGCCTTCGGCAGCTTTGGTAGTGGGGGTGATGATGGGCGCAGGCAGTCTGTCGTTCTCTTTCAAGCCTTCGGGCATAGAAACGCCGCACACCGTACGCTTGCCGGCGCTGTACTCGCGCCAGGCATGGCCGGCCAGATACCCGCGTATTACCATCTCCACTTTATAAGTCTCACATTGCTTGCCAATGGTCACGTTGGGTGCCGGATGACTGATGACCCAGTTGGGCACTACGTCTTTGGTAGCTTCCAGGAATTTGGCGGCAATCTGATTTAAGACCTGTCCTTTATAAGGAATGGCTCTGGGCAGAACCACGTCAAAGGCAGAGATGCGGTCGGTGGCCACCAGGGCCAGCTTGTCTTGAAAGTAATAGACGTCCCGCACCTTGCCCCGGTAGAAGCCGGTCTGCTGCGGAAAATGGAAATTGGTTTCTTTGAGCGCTTGCATGGCGTGGGCTTAAGGAGGCAAAGTTAGAAAAGGATGCGAAGGGGGCAAGCAGAAAAAGCGGTTTCCGTTTTTGGCCTGTTTTCCAGAAAAGAAGCCGAAAACGAAAGTGCACAAACCTGCGTAGAGAAAAAAAGAAAAAAATAGACGAATTTTTGTTTTTGTCCAATTCGTCTATACATTTGCGTCATCAAGTCAATTATTCCGGTAGTTGATTTATAAAGAAGAGTGGAGAGACAGGCTCTGTGAAGCTCTAGCAACCTACCTTGGTGTAAGGTGCTAATTCCTGAACCCAACCGCATAGTGCGCTGGGGAATATAAATTGATACAATGATGGAAAAGCAATTCCAAACCATTCGTCAAATCACAGCAGAGCACTTTCAAGTGTCCACCCAGACCCTTGTGTCTGCAATCCTCACTTTCTTGCCTAATCAGCAGCGAATGCCCGTGCTGGGTTATTGTTGCTGTTGTTGCCGCTAATCCAGCTTTTTCTCCTTCTTGTTTTCAGGGCTAACCGCGCGTAGCCAACTGGTTCTGCGCGTCCATATTTAGCCTCCTGTCTTGTTTTTGTTCAATTTTAAATTGTAACCTGGAATTCCCATGTCCTTATCCTACCATTTTGATACCCTTCAGCTACACGCTGGCCAAGAAATAGACGCTACCACCCGCTCCAGAGCGGTTCCTATCTATCAGACTACCTCTTACGTGTTTGAGAACGCGGCCCACGGCGCTAATTTGTTCGCCTTAAAGGAGTTTGGCAATATCTACACCCGCATCATGAACCCCACCACCGATGTGTTTGAGAAACGCATTGCTGCACTGGAAGGGGGCGTGGCTGCTGTAGCAGTCGGGTCTGGTCAGGCGGCCCAGTTCATTGCATTAACCAACATCCTGCAGGCCGGCGACAACTTTATTGCCTCCAGCAACCTGTACGGCGGTTCTTACAACCAATTCAAGGTGGCTTTCAAACGCCTGGGCATAGAGGTGCGCTTTACTAAAAATGACGAGCCAGCCTCTTTTGCCAAACTGGTGGATGAAAATACCAAGGCCTTCTACCTGGAGACCATTGGTAACCCGCGCTTTAACGTTCCAGACTTTGAGGCTATTGCTGCGGTGGCTCTAGGGCACAAGCTTCCATTAGTAGTTGACAACACCTTCGGCGCGGGCGGTTACCTGTTTAGGCCGCTGGAGCACGGCGCCAACGTGGTCGTGGCTTCGGCTACCAAATGGATTGGCGGGCACGGCACCAGCGTGGGCGGCGTGATTGTAGACGGTGGAAACTTCAACTGGGGTAACGGCAAGTTTCCGCAGTTCAGTGAGCCGTCAGAAGGTTACCACGGACTCAACTTCTGGGAGGTGTTCGGTGCCGACGGCCCGTTTGGGAACATTGCCTTCGCCATCAGGGCCAGAGTAGAAGGTTTGCGAGATTTCGGTCCAGCCATCAGCCCGTTTAACTCCTTCCAATTACTGCAAGGCCTGGAGACGCTCTCCCTGCGCGTGGACCGGACGGTGCAGAACGCCCTGGCCCTGGCCCAGTGGCTGGAAGAACACCCGGCCGTGGAAAGCGTGAACTATCCGGGCCTGTCTTCCAGCCCTTACCACCACTTGGCCAAACGCTACCTCAAACGCGGCTTTGGCGGGGTCTTGAGCTTCAATTTGAAGGGCGGCAAGGAAGAGGCTGAAATCTTCGTGAACAACCTGGAACTGGTGAGCCATCTGGCCAACGTAGGCGATGCCAAGACGCTCATCATCCATCCCGCCTCTACCACCCATCAACAGCTCTCAGAAGAGGAGCAACTATCTGCGGGAGTGAACCCAACGCTCTTGCGCGTGTCAGTGGGCATTGAGCACATTGATGACATTCAAGCAGATTTTGAACAGGCGTTTGCCAAGGTGAAATTGGCTCGTCCGGTCGCCGAGGCGCTTAATTAAGAGAACCATGTTGAAAGGAAGAGTTTTTGAATACAAGGAACCCTTTGAGTTGGAGTCTGGGCGGCATCTGCCCGGCTTCCAACTTTTCTATACGACCTGGGGCACGCTCAATGAGTCCCGTGACAACGTCATCTGGGTATGCCATGCCTTCAGTGGCAACACATTTGTAAAAGATTGGTGGGGCGGCCTCTTCGGCGAAGGCAAAACCTTTGACCCAGCCAAACATTTCATTGTCTGCGCCAACACCTTGGGCGGTTGCTACGGTTCTACGGGACCCTTGTCCGTGAACCCAGAAACAGGTCGGCCTTATTATCACCAGTTCCCAGCGCTCACCAACCGGGATGTGGTGAAAGCCTTCCATCTACTGCGCGAGCACCTGGAATTGGACACCATCCAAGTGCTGATAGGCGGTTCTTTGGGCGGACAGCAGGCCTTGGAATGGGCGATTGCATACCCGGAGGTAATTCAGCGCTTGGTGTTAGTGGCTTCCAACGCGGTACAGTCACCGTACGCCATTGCCCTGAACGAGACCCAGCGGATGGCCATAGAGCTGGACGTGACCTGGCAGTTGAACACAGACGGCGCCGGCGCGCAGGGTTTGCAGACGGCGCGGGCCATGGCCATGCTGTCATATAGAAGCTATCAGGCGTATCATCTGGGACAGCGCGAGCAAAGCTCAAAGTCTTTGGAAAAGTACAGAGCCGCTTCTTACCAGCGCTACCATGGAGATAAGCTTGCCCAGCGGTTCAACGCCTTAACGTATTGGCACCTTACTAAAATGCTAGACTCGCATAATGTAGGCCGGGGAAGAGGCAGCGTGGAAGAAGCCTTGAACCAAGTGCAGGCGCAGACCTTAGTGGTGGGCGTAGATTCAGATGCCTTGTTTCCCTTGAAGGAGCAGAAGTTTGTGGCCCGCTACATCCCAAATGCTACTTTTCAAACCATACAGTCTGAACTAGGCCACGACGGATTTCTGCTGGAAACCGATCAGCTAGAACAAATTATCACCTCCTTTCTGGAGCAAAAACCGCAGAGAAAGACATGGATACCAACCGTATTTTAAAGATAGGCTTGTTTGGGTTTGGGTGCGTAGGGCAGGGGCTCTACGATATTCTGCAACGGCAGCCCGGTTTTCCGGCGCAAATAGTGAACATCTGTGTGAAGGACCCTTTGAAAGAGCGCTCATTGCCTGCCGACTGTTTCACCTTTGATGCCCAGGAGCTTCTCAATGACGACAGCTTGGACATTCTGGTGGAAGCCATCAGTGACGCCCATGACGCCTATGACATTGTCACCTCGGCGCTTCGCCAAGGCAAGCGGGTGGTGACCGCCAACAAGAAAATGGTGGCCCATCACCTGGAGAAGCTGTTGCAGTTGCAGGCCGAATATGGCGGCGTGCTATTGTATGAGGCGGCAGTGGCCGGGGGCATTCCCATTGTGAGAACCGTGGAAGAATACTTTGGTCAGGAGCCGGTGAGCAGA
The DNA here is from genome assembly GCF_001577755.1 of Rufibacter sp. DG15C. Lineage (NCBI taxonomy): Bacteria > Pseudomonadati > Bacteroidota > Cytophagia > Cytophagales > Hymenobacteraceae > Rufibacter > Rufibacter sp. DG15C. The sequence continues at coordinate 3,895,027 of NZ_CP010776.1, read as the reverse complement.
ATCTCCGGAATCTTGAACGGGTCTTCTAATTACATCCTCAGTCAAATTTTCAAGGAGCAGAAACCCTATTCAGAGGCCTTGCAGGAGGCCAAGGACAAAGGCTTTGCTGAATTAGACCCTTGGTTAGACGTGAGCGGAGCTGACTCCCGGCACAAACTCTGCATTTTGGCGGCCCATGCCTTCGGTAGAGTCCTCGCGCCGGAAGAAGTGCCGTTTATCGGCATCAATGCCTTGGCCAAAGCAGACTGGGAGTTTGCCAAACGCCGAGGGGCGGTCATTAAATTGGTGGCTTCCCTTCATAACACCGAGGAAGGCAATCTGGTGCCCTTGGTGTTGCCCACCCTGGTCAACCCCATAGACGACCTGTACACGGTGGAGCAGGAATTCAACGGCATTGTGGTGGAAGGGGCCTACGCAGGCGCACAGCTGTTCAAAGGAAGAGGAGCAGGCGGTCACCCAACAGGTGCGGCGGTATTGTCAGACATCACGGGTCTTTTGAAGAGCTATCAATATCAGTACAAGAAACTGCATGAGCAGTTGGAAGAAGCCGGGTTAGATACTGATTTTGAATTAGAGGTGTATGTACGCACCGAGAATGTCGCCTTGTTGGGAGCACTCGGCCTAACTCAAATAAAACTTCTTCAACGGCAGGGAGAGTCCATCATCCTGGTAGGGAACGTGACGCTGGGTGCGCTGGTCAAATACCAGGAGAAACTCAGGGAAACAGGCTCAATTGTGATGGCCACCTCTTTGCACTACATTGCCGCTCAAGAAAAGAAAAAAGCCACGCCAGAGTTGGCAGTGGCCTTGTAAGATAATGCTTGTTAATAGTTCGTTTAATCACGTAAAGCGCCCGACATCTAAGTTGGGCGTCTTCGTTTAAAAACTATTTTAATAAAATCGTTTTCGGGCTGTTTCTTGGAAAACAGCCCGAAAACGGAAGTTAATTTACATACACCGCTTGTACACGGTTGCGCAGGTTGTATTGGTTGGCCATCACCTCGCCGTAGGCACCGGCGGTTCTAATGGCCATTAAGTCGCCGCGTTTGGTTTCTGGCAGCTGGATGGCTTTAGAGAAACTGTCTGTAGACTCGCAGATGGGTCCTACCACGTCATAGGTCTGGGCGGGCAACGTGCTGCTCAGGTTGTCTATGTGATGATAGGCCTGATACAAGGCAGGGCGCATCAATTCTGTCATGCCGGCGTCTAGAATCACAAAGTTGGTTTTTTGGCCGTGCTTCATGTAGAGCACCTTAGAAACCAAGGTTCCGCTGGCGGCTACCAGCGCACGGCCCAATTCAAAATGCACCTGCTGGCCTTCGCGCTTTTCCAGCAACCTGTGGAAGATGGCAAAGTAATTGGCAAAGTCTGCAATGGTGTTGGTGTCTGGGTTCTTATAATCCACGCCCAGGCCACCGCCCACATTCAAATGCGGAAACGTATAGCCCTTGTCCTCAAACCACTGCTGTATCTCATTCACGCGCGTGCACAGGTTCTCAAAGGCCCGCAAATCTGTAATCTGCGACCCGATGTGGAAGTGCAGGCCAATCAGTTTCAAGTTGGTCCATTGGGCAAGCTGCGGTAATAAGGCGTCCAGTTCCCAGGCGTTTATCCCGAACTTGTTTTCTTCCAGACCGGTGGTAATGTTCTTGTGCGTATAGGCGTCTACGTTCGGGTTAATGCGCAGGGCCACCTGGGCCACTTTGCCTTTGGCGGCCGCCAATTCATTAATGACTTCCAGCTCCTGGCTAGACTCGCAGTTAAAGCAAAAGATATTGTTGTCAAGCGCCAGGTTGATTTCAACGTCAGACTTGCCCACTCCGGCAAACACCACATGCTCCGGCGTGAAGCCGGCATCCAAGGCACGTTGCACTTCGTTGCCGCTCACGCAGTCGGCCCCGAAACCGTGGGCAAGCACTTCTGCCAGAATAGGCGCGTTGGCATTGGCTTTGAGGGCGTAGTGCACCTGGTACCCGTATTTCTGGGCTTCAAACTGCGCCGAGGCCAAGGTTTGGCGCAACAGGCCAAGGTCATACAAGTAAAAAGGCGTAGGGTGCTGGCTTATCTCAGAAAGATGGTTCTGCAACATTAGTTTAAACTCCTTTCTAAAAACACGCCCTCGTTGATAGCCAGCAAGGCATCGTTCTTCTGACTGGTGTTCACCAGCAGGCTGATGTTGTTCTTGCTTCCGCCGTAGGATATCATGCGCAACGGAATCTCCTTCAAGGACTGAATCACGCGCAGGGCATCCCCAGGCTTGTCTTCCATGAAATCTCCCACCACGCAAATGATGCTCAGGTCTGTGTCAATTTCTACATTCCCGAAGCCTTGCAATGCATCTATTATGCTGGACAGGTTAGTATCATTGTCAATGGTCAGAGACACCGCCACCTCAGACGTGGTAATCATGTCAATGGGCGTCTTGAAACGCTCAAATACCTCAAACACGCTGCGCAGGAAACCATAAGCCAACAGCATACGGCTGGACTTGATTTTGATGGCCGTGATGCCGTCTTTGGCCGCCACCGCTTTAATGGTGTTGCCTGTTTTCTTAGACGAAATCAAGGTACCCGGCGCTTCTGGCTGCATAGTGTTCAACAGCCTTACCGGAATGTTGAACTGCTGGGCCGGCAGTATGCTGGACGGGTGCAGAATCTTCGCGCCAAAATAAGCTAACTCCGCGGCCTCGTCAAAAGACAGCTCGGCAATAGGGTAGGTGTTCTTGACAATGCGCGGGTCGTTGTTGTGCATGCCGTCAATGTCGGTCCAAATCTGGATTTCCTGGGCACGCACCGCCGCACCAATAATGGAGGCTGAATAGTCACTGCCGCCGCGCTTCAGGTTGTCAATCTGGCCCTGGGCATTGCGGCAGATGTAGCCTTGGGTGATGAACAGTTGGTTGTCTGGGTATTGGGCCAACTGCTGTTGCAGGTGCTCCCGGATGTAGGCCTGGTCTGGCTCTTCATCCTGGGTGATGCGCATAAACTCCAAGGCTGGCAACAAAACAGACTGCTTGCCCTGCTCTTCCATGTAAATCTGGAAAAGTTGGGTAGACAGCAATTCGCCCTGCGCCAGAATGATTTTCTCAGAGGCAGGAGAGAACGAAGAAGTGAACGTACTTCTGATGTCCTGGAACGTGGTGTCTATGACCTGTTTGGCCTTGTGTTTAGAAGCGTCCTGTTTATATAACTCAGAAATCACCTGTTTATAGCGATTTTCCAGTTGACTTGTGAAACGTTCAGCCTGCGCCACGTCTTGTTGCGCCAGCTGCTGCCCAATCTGAACCAGGCTGTTGGTAGTGCCAGACATCGCTGACAAGACGACCATCACCGGCTCCTGTGTGGGGAGGAGTTGTGAGACGGCACCCATGCGTTCTGCTGAACCCACAGACGTGCCCCCAAATTTCATGATTTTCATAAAACGTAAATAAAACCTGCGAATTTACTAAACAAAGTCTAGATACCGGTAAGCCAGAGTGGATTAGACAAGATTTATTCCTCTTTTTATGCAGGGCGTTTTTGGGCTGTTTTCTGGAATTAAGGCTAAAATCGACATTGCATTTGCTATTAGGCATTGTTTACTTCTAACAGTATTCTTTTTCCCTATTGTCATCCTGAAAGGACCTTGTGGGCATGCTGTAGACACGCTTACTAAAGAAGAAATACCTTAGATTGAAAAGGAACGAGCACTTTGTTTCAATGCCTTTGCCTACTTAGTTCGCCCACAAGGTCCTTTCAGGATGACAAAGGTGGCTATGGGCTTTATGTAAGTACTATTTCCTGCTGATCTAAAATCCTGCAAAACCTAAGAAGGATTTTAAAGGGTTCGCAAAATCACGCTGGCCGAGTTACCGCCAAACCCAGCGGCATTGACCATCACCGCTGTAGGAGCTAGAGGAGCACTAGAAGCATAAGAAAGTTGAAGCCGTTTTGAGATGGATTGCTTCTGCAAGAGCGCCAAGGCCAGAGAGAGACTCAAGGCCCCAGAGGCTCCCAAAGTATGGCCTATCTGATTCTTATTGGTGAATAGGGAAGGTTGATGTTCACCAAAAACACTGGAAACCGCTGCTACTTCGGCGGCGTCACCTGCCTTGGTGCCGGGGGCATGCAAGACAAGGGCGTCAATTTGCTCAGGAGAAAGTTGCGCCTGTTGAAGCGCTTCTCGCATGGACCTTTGAAAATGCTGACCGTCCTTGGAAACCCCGGTTTTTGAGGGCGTCTGCTCCAACCCCATGCCCACGCCCGCCACTATTATCCGCTGGTGGGTGGGCAGTAGGGAAATCTCTGCTCCGGTCATGCGCTCCAAGGCAAAAATTGCGGCGCCTTCACCTAGGACAAAGGTATTCTGTTGTCCGTTCAAGGGGCGGCAAGGCTGGTCATTGGCTGCAATATGGGAATAGATGCCAATCGCCCGCATCTGGGCCAAGGTGAAGTCGGTGAGCGGCGCCTCGGTGCCGCCTACCAAAAAACGCTTCGCCATGCCGGCCTTTAACCAGGCCACCCCATTGGCTACTGCCTGCAACGCCGTACTGCACGTGACTGAATGACTTATCAACGGGCCTTGCACCGCCAAATCCTGCGCCACCCAACTAGCCAGATTGCCTAAGGTTGTGCTAGGGGAGGCCATGGGAGAAAGCCGCTGCTCTGGATGGTTTAGAAAATCCGCATGGAACTGCTCAAATAAACCCGTCGCCCCTCTGGAGGAGCCAAGGTTAATGCCAATGGAATGTTCATTGGTATCCCAACCTGCTTGGTGAACTGCTTGCCTGGCGGCCGCAATAGCTAACAGGACTGAACGGTCTAAGGAGGCGTATTTGGGTTTCTCTGCCAACAGCGCTGTGAGCATTTCTTCAGAGGAAGCAGAAACCGGCGAAACAGCTAGGTTCTGGTTTCCTTTCAAAGAAGTGAAGCAAGACTTGCCGGTGGCATAGGACGCAGCCACTTCAGCCTCCGTACTGCCCAGGCCCGAAAGCGAACCCATGCCTCTTACCACAATCCATTCCTGTTGCATCTCTCTTCCGTTTTTGGCTTGTTTTCTGGAAATCAGGCGGAAAACGATTTTACCACCAGTTTCCGCATGCCGATAATGACCGCGTACACTTTCTCTAGCTCTTCTTGGGTAACGCAATAAGGAGGCAATACATAGACGATATTGCCCAAAGGCCTCAGCAGGACTCCATTGTCAATGGCAAAATTATAGAGCGTATCCCGTAGGTTGTTGAAGTAAGAGGTAGTATGCGTGGCGAACTCAACAGCAAGAATAGTCCCCGTCTGCCGGATGTCTTTAATGCCAGGTTTGCCTTGTAAACTCTGCGCGAATGCCTGATGAGAATCCGTAATTCTGGCTAAATCCTCTAGGAAAGTCGCTTGCTCCACCAAGTCCAAACTGGCCAGGGCCGCCGAGCACGCGATGGGGTTGGCGGTGTAGGAGTGGCCGTGGAAGAAGGTTTTGGTTTTGTCTTCGCTTAGGAAAGAACTGTATATCGTGTTCGTGCAGGTGGTTATGCCCATGGCCATGGTGCCGCCGGTCAAACCTTTGGAGAAGCACATGAGGTCGGGTTGCTGGCGCAGGTAATCACAGGCAAAGCGCTTACCCGTCCGACCAAAGCCCGTCATCACCTCGTCTGCGATTGTAAACACCTGCTGCTCCTGGCAGAGCTTCATCAATCGGTCCAAAACAGCTGGCTCGTACATGACCATGCCGGCGGTGCCAAGCACCAATGGCTCAAAAATGAAGGCCGCTATGTCTCCCGTCGACAAGGCGGCTTGTAACTGCGAAACCGTCTGTTCCTCCTGGCCCGCCACTGGCACGTCAATGAAAACCACGTCAAACAGGTATTGGTGAAAAGGCCTCGTAAAGGCAGAACGCTCGCTCACCGACATGGCCCCGAAGGTGTCGCCGTGGTAGCTGTCTTTGAAGGCGATGATTTTGGTTCTAGGAACGTTGCGGTCGAACCAGTACTGCAGGCACATCTTCATAGCCACCTCCACCGCCGTAGAACCGTTGTCTGAGAAGAACACCCGGGCTTGGTTGTTGGGCAGCAGCTTCAACAAACGCTCTGATAATTCCACCGCTGGGGCATGGGTGAACCCCGCAAAAATCACGTGCTCCAGCGTGCGTAATTGTTCGCTGACCTTTTCAGCGATGTGCGGATGTGCGTGCCCATGGATGTTCACCCACCAGGAAGACACCGCGTCAATAAAGGTATGGCCATCCTCAGAAAACAGCAGAGTACCTTCGCCGCGCGTGATGCCGATGGGCGGGGCGGCGGTGTGCATCTGCGTGTACGGATGCCAGTTTACCAGGACATCTCTCTCGGATAAATTCGGCATGACTATAAGGCGTTTCTGAAAAGTTGGACGTATTTCTCCACCACTTCGGGCATAAATTCTTCTTCTTCCAATACCGCTGGAAGGACTTTCAAATGTGTGTAGTTACTGATGAATTCCTCGGTGCTTGGGTTAGATGTTCCGTTGAAGATGATTCCCGCAACGGGGATGTTCCTGGACTTGAGCACTTCCACAGTGGTGAGCGTGTGGTTGATGCTCCCTAGGTAATTTCTGGACACGAGAATCACCTCTAGGTTTAACTTAGATATCAAGTCAAGCACCAGTTCCTTTTTATTGAGCGGAACCATTACGCCGCCGGCGCCTTCTACTATTAGATGGTTTTCTGTTTTAGGAAGCTGGATGGCCTCTAAGTCTATTTCAATGCCTTCCTGGGCAGCGGCCAGATGAGGAGATGCGGGCAATGCTAAACGGTAGGCTTCTGGATGAAAAACCGAAGTAGGATTATTGATTAAACTCTGTACCCGCATGGTATCCGTGGCCTCCAGGCTTCCGGCTTGAACGGGTTTCCAATAATCTGCTGAAAGTGCTTGGGTGAGGATGGCCGAGACGATGGTTTTACCCACGTCTGTACCGATGCCGGTTACAAAATAACGCTTGGGCTGTGCTGAAGGAGAAGACTGCATAGTTGTTGTAACTGCTCTTGGGTGTTAAAGGCATGAAGCACAATCCGGAGGCGCTCAGTGCCCACTGGTACAGTAGGAGAGAAGATGGGCCGTACGTCAAATCCCGCTTCCTGCACAGTGCCCGCAAATTGTTTTAATGCGACTGGGTCTGCCAGATGCCAGGATTGGATGGGGCCGTTTTTAGTCCCTTTTCCAGAATTTAGGCCAAAAACGCCTGATTCTGTAAGTTGATTTTGGTATTGTTTAGCCAGTTTCTTTAAGGTTTCTCGGTCTTGGTCCAAGCTTGGTAGTAACTGATAGGCAGCTTTGATGGTGGCTAGGGAGGCGAATGGCAAAGCAGTGGTGTAGATGAAAGCTCTGCTGAAGTTCAGCAAAAACTCTTGCAAGGCTTTCGGGCCAATGACCGCGGCGCCGTGGCCCCCCAAGGCTTTTCCGAAGGTCATAATACGCGCAAACACTTTTTCCTCCAAGCCCAGTTCAACTACCAGACCTTCACCGTTGAGACCATAAATGCCGTTGGAATGCGCCTCGTCCACTACCAGGTACAATCCGTGCTCTTGGCAAAAAACCGCTAACTCTGCCAAAGGAGCCGTGTCTCCGTCCATGGAATAGAGAGACTCCACCGCCACGTAGACATCGCCATGGGCGCGTTTCAGTTTGGCTTTAAGGTCATCCAGGTCATTGTGCCGGAACGCAAAGCTCTGCGCGAAGCTCAACCGGATGCCGTCTTTCATGGACGCGTGGCTGGCCTCGTCATAGAGAATGGTATCCCCGCGCTGTGGCACAGAAGAGAAAAAGCCTACATTGCCCGCGTAGCCAGAGTTGAACAGCAAAGCGGCCTCGGCGCGGTGAAAATGCGCCAAAGCCGCCTCTAAGTCTTGAGCATATACGCTGTTTCCGCTGAGTAATCGTGAACCAGTGGCACCGTGCAGGTGGTTTACTGCCAGTTCGGCCTCCACCAATTGGGTCAAATCTGTAGAGGAAGCCAGACCCAGGTAGTCATTGGAACAGAAGTCTACCAAACCCGTTGTCGGTTTCTGGAGTTGACGCAAAATTCCCTTCTGAGCCCGGTCCTCTAACTGACGCAACAGGCGTTCTGGCATCATGTAGTAAGAGTTATTCTGCCGCTAAAGCTCCTTCAGGAGCCACCACTTTTACGCCGCAACCTGAGTTTTCCTTGAATGATTTTCTTGGGGTCAAGCCCAGCAATTGGAACATGGCCTGGTCATCGTTGAAGCCCGGGTTAGGCGTGGTCAACAGCTTGTCACCAGAGAAAATAGAGTTGGCGCCGGCCAGGAAGCACATGGCCTGCTCCACCGTGCTCATCTCTTGACGGCCCGCCGACAGACGCACCATGGTTTTTGGCATGAGGATACGGGCGGTGGCAATCATTCGCACCATTTCCCAAACGCTCACGCGCGGCTGTTCGGCCAAAGGCGTTCCTTCTACGGGTACCAAGGCATTCACCGGCACCGACTCAGGATGCTGTGGCAAATTGCTCAACACATGCAGCATGGCAATGCGGTCACCGTCGGTTTCGCCTAAGCCAATGATACCGCCACTGCACACCGAAATACCAGCTTGACGCACGTTTTCAATGGTTTGCAGACGATCATCATAAGTACGGGTAGTGATGATGTTGCTGTAGTTTTCTTCGGAGGTATCCAGGTTGTGGTTGTAGGCGTACAGACCGGCTTGTTTTAGGCGCTCGGCTTGGTATTCGTTCACCATACCTAAGGTACAGCAAACTTCTAAGCCCATGTCGTTCACGCCTTCTACCATTTCCAGCACGCGGTCAAAGTCGCGGTTGTCGCGCACTTCGCGCCAGGCGGCGCCCATGCAGAAACGGGTAGAACCGGCGTCTTTTGCTTTTTTAGCGGCGTCAAACACCACCTCGTTGCTCAGTAGTTTGTGCACGGGCACGTCTGTATGGTAGCGGGCGGCCTGCGGACAATAGGCACAGTCCTCGGGGCAACCCCCGGTTTTCACTGACAGCAAAGTACATACCTGCACTTCGCCGGTGGCTTGATATTGTTTGTGTACCTGGGCGGCTTCTACAATCAGTTCCAGCACAGGTTTATGGTAAATCGCGCGGATTTCGTCCATGCTCCAGTCATTGCGAAGCGGAGTAGTGGTAAGGGCGTCCTGCATAGTTTTGCGTTTCTAGTTTAGGCGACTAAAGTACGGCACAAAAACCAATCACCGAAATTTAAAGAACGGTTGTTAGGCAAAGATTTGGCGTTTTTGGCCAGTTTTCAGTAATCTAGGCTAAAAACGCATTTCTGAAAATGTCAATTGCTACTTGTTGACTGTTGGAGGGAGACCAAATTATTCGTCTAAATACTTAAAATAGGCTTTTTGTAAATCGAAGAAAGGGTATAAAAAGAATCCGTTTTTGGCCTGTTTTCCAGAAAACAGGCCAAAAACGGATTCCTCAGTTTAAAACAACTAACAACCAATTAGTGCTTCTTGTCTGACTCAATCTTCCCGAACTTGTATTCCACGGTTCTGGTGTTCTTGCCGCTTTCGTCGAAGTACTTCCAAGTGCCGTTCTCGCGGTTGTTGCGGTAGGTGCCGGCCAGTTGGGTTTTGCCGTTCTCATAGAGCTGCTTGAAGGTGCCGAATTTGAGTCCGTCTTTGTAAAGCGTCTCAGTCTTCACCTTGCCAGATGGGTAATAGGTTGTTTCGGCGGAGATGATTTTGCTGTTCAGATACGTGGCCTTGGAGGCGAGTTGTCCGTTGTCATGGTAGGTGAGGCGCTCGCCGGTGATTTTGCCGTTTTTGTACGGCTCTACGGTTTTCACTTTTTTGTTGGGGTGAAACTCCTGCCAAGTGCCAAATTTCTTGTTCTCTTTCCATTCCTCTTCGGCAGCCACTGCGCCATTGGGATGGAATTTGGTGACTTTGCGGTCCTTTTCATTGTTGGCGTATTTTATCTCCTGCGCTAACTGTCCTTCTTCGTTCCAGGTTTGGGCACTGCCGGTCTTGACTCCTTTTACAAATGTCTGGCTACTGCGTTTCTTACCGTTTTCATGGTAAGCGATGGAAAGTCCGTCTGGTTTGCCTTCTTTGAGAGAGCCTTCGGTTTGGAGTTTGCCGGAGGGGTAATAGCTCTTGAACCTAGCCGACTTGCTTTTGGCGTCACTGATAGTCTCATTCTGCAGTTGGCCGTTGTCATAATAGGTTTTGTAGCTGCCCTCAATCATGCCGTTGCGGTAAACCGCCTCAGACTCTAGCGCGCCGTTGGGGTGAAACGTCTTGGCCGGGCCGCTCTGTATTTTGCGCTGGTAGGTAATCTCTGCTTTGGGCTTACCGGTTTGGTAATACTCTTTGACTATGCCATCCGGGTAGCCGTCTTTGAAGGTAGTCTCTTGCTTCAGTTGGCCGTTCTCATAGAAGGTTTTGAAGGTGCCGCTCTGCAAGTCGTTCACGTACTGTCCTTCCTGGGACTTGTTTCCGTTGGGGTACAAGGCCACGAGTGTTCCGTTCTTCTTGCCTTCTTTGTAGGGGATAATAAGTTTGGGTTTCCCGTTGGGGAAAAACTCAGTGTAAAGACTGTCACGCTGACCGTTGTTCACCTTCACCAAAGCCTCCAATTCGCCAGTTTTATAGAACTTGCGGTAGTAGCCATGGATGACGGTGTCTGGGTCGGTTTTGATGAAGTAGACCTCCTTGATGGCCGTGCTTAGAGAATCATGGTAGGTGACCACGCGCGACGTCTGGGCCTGGCTAGAAGAGAGGCCTAACAGTAGAAAAAAGAAGGAAAATATAAGTAGAGGAAGGATGCGTTTCATAAATACAAAGCAATAAAAAAAAGCCTTACATAGAACGTAAGGCTTTTTAAGGTTAGTATAGTTCAGAAAACTTACACGCGCTCAATCACAATGGCAGAGGCACCGCCGCCGCCGTTGCAGATACCGGCTACGCCAATCTTTCCGTCTTTCTTGTTCAATACGTTAATCAAAGTAGTGACAATGCGCGCGCCAGAGGCTCCCAGTGGGTGACCCAAGGATACCGCCCCACCAAACACGTTTACATTGCCGCCTTCTAAGCCCAGCTTCTGGTTGTTGGCAATTGAAACCACCGAGAATGCCTCGTTGATTTCATAGAAGTCTACCTCAGACGCCTCAACGCCAGAAACCTTCAAGGCCTTTGGAATAGCTAGGGCAGGGGAGGTGGTGAACCACTTCGGCTCCTGCTCTGCATCCGCGAAACCTCTGATTTTAGCGATAGGTTTAACGCCCAATTCCTCAGCCATCTCTTTGCTCATCAACAGAACCGCAGCGGCTCCGTCATTCAAAGTTGAGGCGTTGGCGGCCGTGACCGTTCCTTCTTTGTCAAATACCGGACGCAAGCCCGGGATTTTATCGAAGTTCACTTTGGTGTATTCTTCGTCTTCGGTAACAAAGATGGAGTCTTTGCCGCGCTGCGGAATCTCAACCGGGATGATCTCGTCTTTTAACAATCCACCTTTGGCGGCCTCAGCGGTCTTGCGGTAAGACCCGATGGCGTATTCATCCTGCATCTCACGCGTGATACCCATTTCTTTGGCGGTGTTCTCAGCCGCAGAGCCCATGTGGTAGTCATTGTACACGTCCCAAAGGCCGTCACGTACCAAGCCGTCAATCATTTGGCTATGACCCATCTTGGCACCCCAGCGCGCTTTGTCCAGGTAATACGGCACATTGGACATGCTCTCCATACCTCCCGCCACTATCACATCTTTATGACCCAACATGATGGCCTGCGCCGCAAACATGATGGCTTTGGTACCAGAAGCACATACCTTGTTGATGGTAGTACACTCCACCTCATAGCCAAGACCAGCGAAGATGGCGGCCTGGCGGGCAGGAGCCTGACCAACATTGGCAGACAGCACGTTGCCCATGATCACTTCCTGAACCTTGCTTTTATCTATGCCGGCTTTCTCTACAGCACCTTTAATGGCGATGGCGCCTAATTGGGTGGCAGAAAGACTGGCTAAGGCACCGCCAAAACTCCCAATAGGAGTACGCACGGCAGAGATTACATATACTTCTTTGGTCTGCATGTCAGTTGGTTTTTCAAAGTTTTGTGGGATGAAATTACTTTTTCCCTCGCAATTAAACAAACACTTGTTAGGTAAGAGTTCGATTGCGCCAATAAGCCTAGCGTCAAGTAAAAGGACATTGGCAAATTCAACTCACTTGTTTTTGGCCTACTTTCCAGAAAACAGGCCAAAAACAAGTGAGTAGCCTTTTATTACCAATCTGGTCCGTTGGTGCGTTTGGCGCGTGGTCGTTTGCTGGGGAGCTGTTGCAGGTACTGGGCTTCCTCGGCGCGCATGGCATCCAGCAATTGACGTGCTTTCTCTGGGCTAAGCTTCATTTTCTGGAGCCTTTTGAATCTGGTTTGCAGCAAGGCATCACTGGTTCCAGCGGCTTGATTGCTACCCTTGTTCGTAGAAGCGCCATCTGTGCCATCCCCTCCTTCATTGCTTTGCCCGCGGGTATTGCCTGGCGTGTTACCCACGGCTTGTTCCTGAGGAGCACCCGTTTGTCCCAATTTAGAAGTGTCTGTGCTGCCAGCAGCCGAGCCGTTTTGTCCCGTGTTTGTCTGGCCGTTTACACCAGATGGAGCTGGGGTTGAGGTAGAGTTTCCGGCTTGGGGGCTACCGCCCGCACCCTGTTGTCTTTGCTGCCTTTGAGGCGGTGGCAGGCTTTTTCGTTTTTCGGGGTGAAGTAGGAGGTATTTTTGAAGCAGCTCAAAATTATAGCGTGCAAACTGGTTGGCCTCATCTAGTTTCAAGGCTTGCTTGCACAGGTTTAATGCCTTGGTGTAATTACCTTCTTCGGCTTCAATGACGGCTAGTTGGGTATTTATGACAGCTTGTTGTTGCGGATCTGACTTTTGGAAAATCTGACGATACAAAGGAGCAGCCCTGCTATAATCACGTAGATTAAAGTAAGAGTGGGCCAAATTCAATTGCACCGAATACGAGACGGCTTCGCCCTCGGCTTTCTTCACTTTTTCAAACAAGGCAGCTGCCTGCAAGAATTGTTTTTTAGAATAGGCCTCTTCTGCTTGTATGGCATACTGGTTACGCAGTCTTATGCGCTGAAGTCCGTCTAAGGGCGCGAAGGAGAGGAGTAACACCAGCCACCAAGCTTTCATATGCGCAACACTTGAAGGGTCCACAAGACATCTAAGACTATCAGCAGGAAAGCTAACAGCAAAGGGTAAAAGTATTTGTTGGCGGCCACTTCCACTACTTTGGTTTGGCGGACCTCGCTCTCTATGGCATTGACAGCGCTTACCAACCTAGGTAGTTCATTGGTGGTTTGGTTCATCTCAAAATAAGCGCCATCCGTTTTGTCTGCCACTTGCTGGAGAAGTTCAGATTCTAGTTTAGTGAGGATGACTTCACCGTTTTTATCTTTTTTGAAGGACCGTCCAAGGGGCATTTTTCCGCCGGCAGTTGTACCCACACCCACGCAGAAGACATGGATTCTGGCATTTTTCAATTGCTGAATAAGGGGTTGTAAATTCTCCCCGAAGGTTTCGCCATCAGAGAAAATGACAAGGATTTTGGTGCGTTCAGAATCTCTACTGTCTTCCATGGCCTGAAACTTCTCTTGGGCTATTTTCAGAACTGGTTCCAGTTTGGCCGCTTCTGGGGCAGCTTGGTTTGTTTTTAAGGATTGAATAAAGAGCTCCAGCGCGCTATTATCATAGGTGAACGGGCTGATCATAAAAGCACTGGAAGAAAACCCCACCAAACCTATCCTATCTGAATTAGCCTGCTCCAGAAAGGAGGGAAGCTGCAGTTTCACCTTTTCCAATCTGGAAGGAGACACGTCCGTGGCCGTCATGGACTGTGATAGGTCCACGGCTAATAGAATGTCTTTGCCGTTGGTTCTTATCTCTTTGGTCATGGCCCCGAAGGACGGACCTAATAACGCCACCATCAAAAGTGCTCCATACACGGTGCGTACGGCAGTTTTAATCCAGATGGTATTGGCTTTTTGAGAGAATTGATGGGCTAGCCTTTTTATTCTGTAGAGATAGCCGCCGTACAGCACCGCAAATAGCAGGCACAGCATAAGCTCTAACAAAGTAAAAGGCAGGTACCAAGTCATACGTAGGAAAATTGACCATTGCTGAGTGGCCGTTCAAAACAAAGATACAAAACCACAGCGAGAGTGCCTTATTTGGCCTTGGTAAGGACCAAAATGATACAACTGCCGTCTGAGTAGAATATTTTTGGATGCGTATTGAAAATTTAATCCGCTGTGTGTGAAGATACTTGAGGCTAAGGGAGGACCGGGTGGATAATTTTTTTGGGAAGGCCTTTGGTAAAGTGCGGCCTATTCGCCTATATTTGCACACTCTTTAACCGAAAGAGCAACCCGGAGAGATGGGTGAGTGGCTGAAACCAGCAGTTTGCTAAACTGCCGTACCTCTAAAGGGTACCGGGGGTTCGAATCCCCCTCTCTCCGCGAAATATTCTTGAAAATTAATTTTGGAAAGAAGATTTCAATTTATATCTTTGCACCGCAATTACCCAGAAGGATGGGTTTGGTTAGTTGGTTTTACTAGGTAATTGCAGGACTCGGGGTGTAGCGTAGCCCGGTATCGCGCCACATTTGGGATGTGGAGGTCGTAGGTTCGAATCCTGCCACCCCGACGAAAGAAGATGAGTAATGTTGGATGTACAAACATTCTCCATTACTCATTTTTGTTTCGATGGTCTCATAGCTCAGCTGGATAGAGCAACTGCCTTCTAAGCAGTAGGTCTTTGGTTCGAATCCAAATGGGATCACCACACGGGAAAGAAAACCCTCTTTAGATGTTTCTAGAGAGGGTTTTTTTATGCCCCATTGTTTTCTAACTCTCCTTTTACCCCTTAGTGTATGCTTTTACTAATTCTCTTTTATTACTGAAAAATAAATATATAATCTTTAAATATTTACGTTTGAGGAATAATATTTATAAAAATCACAGATATTTATATAACCTTTCTAGTATTTATCAGTAAAAGCAATTATCAAGGCTTTTTTCTGGCCTTTAAACATCAATACTATTGGAATGGGTTGAAGGCTTTTTGGAAGCCTATCGTGGGGGAACTACCATCACAACTATTCTTGGCCACTTTGTGCACTTTTTAGTGTTCACACTTGTGTTTTCAGCTCTATTGTATCTCAGTAGCAACTAGTTACTGCATCCTGCTCTCTTGTCGCGTCCTTCTTGGCGTGGGTTTCCCCCATATCTTTCAGAACAACTGCCATTCTTTTCCTTAAAGTTCATGAGAAACTTTACTCAATCTTTTTCAAAAAGCTTGCAGGACAGCTTTGTCCAAAAAAAACATAAACCGCTAGAAGGCGTCTCTACGCTTCAGCGGTTTTTAGCCGTGAGCCTTACCCTATGGGCCGTCTTTTCTTTCTGCACCCTTGGATTTGGGGCAAGTAGAACCTCCAATGAGAATAGGATTAGTATGGTGCAAACCATAGATGCTTATGCCAGTGCAGGACTGCCAGCGCCCAAGGTCACCTCAGACAAAGATGACTACGCTCCAGGGGAAGTAGCCCACATTTCAGGTAGTGGCTGGACCTTGGACCAACAAGTTCATGTAGAGTTTAAAGAAGAACCTGAGTACCCAGACTACCATGTGTATGATGTGGTGGTTAACCCAGATGGGACCTGGAATATAGATTATCAGGTAGAGGAG
This sequence comes from Rufibacter sp. DG15C, assembly GCF_001577755.1. Lineage (NCBI taxonomy): Bacteria > Pseudomonadati > Bacteroidota > Cytophagia > Cytophagales > Hymenobacteraceae > Rufibacter > Rufibacter sp. DG15C. The sequence goes on along the minus strand of NZ_CP010776.1, from coordinate 3,879,347 downwards.
AGACACTTGGGTGTAAAATTCACAGTGACTTCAGTGGGTAATAAAACTGGCACAAGAGTTTCATATATTTTTACTGACGGAAATTCTAAGCTAAGCCTAGCTAATTTAGAAGGAGATTACAAAGGGACAGTAAATTTAGTAGCCACTTTACTTGTTCAAGGTACCCAATCTAATAACAACCCCATTCCTAATAGGACTATTTACTTCAAAATGAACGGGGCAGACATAGGTTCTGCAAACACTGGGACGGATGGAAGGGCTTTTCTTAATAACGTAAGTTTAGGTGCTTTAAATGCTGGGAATCATGCTAATGCCTTTACTGCAGAGTTTAAGACAGACCCAGGTGCAACTCAGTCATCTACTAGTTTGTACTTTGGGAGTATTGGATCAGCCAATCTTAAAATAAATAAACTAACCCCACAGTTCTCAAATCTGTCGACTAGCAATACAGTATCATTTGGCACTGCATCTCTTATCTTGACTGGCAAGCTGGCTACTATTACTGGGGAGCCGGCAATAGGTGCAGTAACTGCCACTATTAATGGAATAATTTCACCTTCAGCAAGTTTAGATGGGACAGGAAATTTTAGTATTGCTTTTAACCCAGCTAGTATTCCAGCAAACACCACTGCATATACCATCAACTATAGCTATGGTGGGTCCACAAATTTTAATGATGTGTCCAATGCTTCTACCACCTTGATGGTGACCAAAGCATCAGCTTCAATGCTGTTAAATAACCTAGTCCATACCTATGACGGGAGTGCCAAAACAGCATTAGTGACCACTACGCCTCAAGGGCTTAGTGGTATTACTGTTTCCTATACAGGGATAGTAGGAACACCTACAGAGGCAGGAAGCTATATTTTTACAGCTACTTTAAATAATACCAATTATTCAGCAGATCCAGTTTCAGGGACCTTAACAATCCTTAAAGCTACACCCACCATCTCGTTAACAGTTGGTAACAATCCTACCTATGATGGCCAGGCACATTATGTTGCCAATGCCACTGTGACAGGGGTTAATGGATCATCCTTAGGGAATGCCGCCGTAGCATATACTAAAGGCTCTCCCGCTGTAGCAGTCTCTGATCCAACTGAAGCAGGAACGTATTCCGTCACTGTCACATATGCAGAAACTGCCAACTATACGGCAGCTACTCCTAAAACAGGTTCTCTTACCATTGACAAAGCGAATGCCGTAATTAATGTAGCGGGGTATACGGGCATTTATGATGGCCAAGCCCACGGCGCCTCAGGAACGATTATTGGCGTGGGCAACGAAAATATAGGCAGTAGCCTTACCCTAGGCGATACATTTACAAATGCGCCAGGCGGAACCGCCAACTGGACTTTCAATGGTGGTAATAATTACAATGACCAGAGTGGTTCTGTTGCAATAGTTATTAATAAAGCGCCCGCGACCTTGTCGTTTGGCCAAATGGATTACACATATGATGGCAACGAGAAGGTAGTGACTGCTTCGGTTTCACCCAACGTTGACGGATTGACTGTGAGTGGCAAAGGAACCAATGTAGGTAATTATGCCGCTACCGCCAGCCTATCTAACCAAAACTATGAGGCTACTTCTATCACTGAATGGCTTCGGATCACAGTTGCACCTTCATTAGTCACCATGGATGATGTGAGCACTACCTATAGCGGACAGGCGCATGCAGCTTCAGCGAAGGCTACGGGAGTAGGGGGCTTAGAAACAACCTCAGGTATAGCGTATAGCTATGTAGGGGATGGGACAACCACCTATGGCCCAAGTGAACAGGCGCCTAAAAATGCAGGGAGTTACCTGGTAACGGCTACATTTGCTGGCGATGAAAACCACTCAGGGAACATGGCCACTGCAAAAGTAACCATTGCCAAAGCGCTGGCTACTATCTCTATGCAGGGCAAAACAGTAGAATATGATGGCCAGGCCCACAAAGCTACGGGATCTGCCAATGGGGTGGAAGATGAGGATTTAACTGCCTTGTTGAATGTAGGGAATGCCTTCACCAACGTTCCTGGTGGTACTGCCAATTGGACCTTTGCAGGGAATGGAAACTATGAACCCGCCTCAGGATCAAAAGGAATTGTCATAACACCTAAAGCCGCTTCTGTGACCGTGGCTTCTCTCTCAAAAACGTATGGAGACCAAGACCCAGAATTGACCGGTGCAGTTACTGGGTTTGTACCAGCAGATAACATTTCCGCTGCCTACAGCCGACTAGGTGGTGAAACAGTAGATGATGGTCCTTATGCCATTTCAGCTATTCTTAGCCCTTCAGAGAAACTGGGTAATTACACCATCACAAATACACTGGGTAAGCTCACCATCCTCCCTCGGGCAGTAACGGTGGCGGCAGAGGCTAAGTCTAAAACCTATGGCGATGCTGATCCTGCTCTTACGTATGGAATAAAAGCTGGGAATCTTGTCAATGGTGACGGGTTTGTGGGTTCCTTAACAAGAGCCGAAGGCGAAGATGTGAAAAGCTATGCCATTGGCCAGGGAAGCTTAGCCCTTAGCTCAAATTACAACCTCACCTATGAAGGTGCCAATTTAACCATCACCAAGCGCGGTATTGCAATCGCGGCGGTGGCTAGCTCCAAAACCTATGGTGACGATGACCCTGCACTCACTTACAATATAACCTCTGGGAATTTAGTATATGATGACGCCTTTACCGGTTCTCTTTCTAGAGAAGGGGGTGAAAATGTTGGTTCATATTCCATTAACCAAGGATCATTGGCGGTATCCAGTAATTATCACGTATCCTTCACCGGGGCAAACTTTGAAATTGGTAAACGGTCTGTTACAATCACCGCAGATGCCAAATCTAAAACCTATGGAGAGGCTGACCCAGCACTCACCTACCAGCTGACCGCAGGAAGCTTAGCTTTCATGGATAAAGTGACAGGCGGCTTGTCTAGGGTTCCTAATGAAAATGTGGGCGACCATGATATTCAGCAGGGTAGTGTAGCGTTAAACGACAACTACAATCTTACTTATGAAGGAGCAACGCTTACCATTGGGGCCAGAGCCATCACTATAACGGCAGATGCCAAGTCTAAGGTGTATGGGGAGAATGACCCGGAGCTAACCTATAAGATCACGGCGGGCAGCTTGGCCTTTGAAGACGCAATTAGCGGTAGCCTTTCCAGAGCCACAGGGGCTAATGTAGGGACTTATGCCATTGGTCAGGGAACGGTAGCCTTAAACGCAAACTATGCTTTGAGCTATCAAGGCGCGAACCTTACCATCACTGCCAGACCAATCACCGTGACTGCAGACGCGAAAGCCAAAATGCATGGTCAGGTAGATCCAACTCTTACCTATCAAATTACCTCGGGTAACCTAGTAGCGGGTGATGGGTTTACCGGCGCTATCTCAAGGGAGGGTGGCACCGAGCCAGGTGTGTATAGTATTCAGCAAAATACGTTGACTGCGGGTACCAATTATGGCTTGACGTATGTGCCCGCCAGCTTTACCATTCATGCCATACCAACGGTGGTCATCGCGAATCCGGCCCCTACAGAGATAGGCAAAGTGGTGAATGTGTCTGCCGCCTTCACCAATGATATCTTTGAACCGAAATGGGTTTGGGGCTTCATCTCACCAACCAACGGGACCGTGACTGGTACTACCATCAATGGCTCAACCACCGTTCCAACCAACACCGGGGTGTATACGCTTACTTTACAATATAAAAACGCAATAGGCGAAGTGAAAACCTCTCCAGAAGCGTATTTAGCAGTGTATGACCCAGCCGGCGGATTTGTGACCGGGGGTGGTTGGATTAATTCTCCAGAGGGAGCCTTAGTGAGTTCACCTGGCACGGTTGGCAAAGCCAACTTCGGGTTTGTGTCTAAATACAAAAAAGGGACGAACACGGTAGAGGGCAACACAGAATTCCAGTTCACAGCCGGTAATGTCAACTTTAAAAGTGCTAGCCATACCGCCGGTACTTTGGTGATAGCTGGTTCCAAAGCCACGTACAAAGGCACCGGTTTTATCAATGGCGGGACAGATGCCCATGATTTCATGGTAGTGGCCACAGATGGTCAGGTAAATGGTGGCGGCGGTTCAGACAAGTTCAGAATCAAGATCTGGAAGCGGGGCGGCGAGGTAGTGTATGACAACCAAATGTCTACCGCTGAAAACGCTGAGCTTGCGCCAACTACCATCTTGGGCGGCGGATCCATTGTAATCCATGAAGTGGTGAAAGGTACTAAGACTTCCAGCGTGGTGGCACTGGCTGACCAGCCTTCGGCAAAAGGCAAGTTCATCAGCTATCCTAATCCATTCTCAGACAGAACAACCTTTGAGTTCGCCTTTGACCAAGATGAGGAATATAGCCTAATGGTCTACAGCATGAATGGTGCATTGGTGAAAAACATCACGGCCGGAAAAGCCTTGGCCAACACGCCGGTGCAAGTGCAGTGGGGAGATAACTCTGTGAACGTGGGCGTGTACTTGGTACGCTTGGTGACTTCTAAAGGCACCCAAACGCTACGGGTAATCCGCAAGTAAAAGTTAGGCTGAGCGTTTTTAGCAAAAAGCGTTTTGACTAACGTTAAAGTAAAAAGTCCCTAACCGGTGAAAACTGGTTAGGGACTTTTTACTTTACTCAATTTCTTTAAATACCCACTTTAAACCAATACATTGGGCCTACACTAAAAATAAAAAGGACAGAATATGCTCACAAAAGGCTGGTGGACCAAGGACGAGGAAGGATTCATGGAATTTGAGACCGCCCAATTGCAACGGTTATACGAGGCCATCACAGAGCAGTACCATGCCGTGTATGAGCAGCACCTGCACGAAACTCAAGACGAAGAGCTGGCGCATGAGAACGCCCTGCAAGAAGGCTATGAGATGGTCACCAACACCAAGCTCATAAACGACGAAGAAGAATTTGCCACCTCCTACATCACCCCGACCTTTGTCTTGGATATTTGGTATGAGAAAGATGCCTACACGCAAAAGCGGGTGTATGACAAAGGATACCTTCAGGTGTTGAAAAAGTAATCCAGTTCAAATAAACACCTTGATACACCGTAGAGAACAGCACTATGCATTTGATGGCTGGGTTAAGGATTCATCTTCGTTTTTGGCCTGATTTCTGGAAAACAAGCCAAAAACGGCTGTATGGACTCGCTAATCCTTGGGCAGTTCAATGTAAAAAGTAGTGCCTTTGTTCTCCTGGCTTTCAAACCAGATTTTGCCCTGGTGCCATTCCACAATGGTTTTGGCTAAAGACATACCTAAACCCACAGAAGGTTCGCCTTTTAGACCGTTGCGCCGGGCCCGAGTAAACTTATCAAAGAGCTCGTCATGGTATTGCTCAGGAATGCCAATGCCGTCGTCTTTCACGGTTATCAAAACAGTATCTTCCTGCTCAGTGAGCGAAAGGTCTATGTGGGCATAATCCTTACTGAATTTGATGGAATTGGAGATGAGGTTGTTGACGACCTGCATCAGTTTATTCTGGTCTATTGAAACATAAATCTGTGGTGAGGAGGCGGTAAAGGTGAAGTGCTTGTTGATGTGGCTTTCTCCTTCTTTGTACTGGTCTACTACCTCTTTAAGCTTCTCTACCAGGTTCAGGCGCACCTTAAACATGTCTGCGTTGGAGGACTCTAGGAACTCCTGCTTTACAAACTCACGTATCATTTGAATGCTGCGCGCGCTGGTCTTATAGATAAGATTGATTAGGTTTTTATCTTCCTCGGCCAGGGTTCTATTTTCCAAAGATTCGGCCAATGAACCAGAAATGGACTGGATGCTGGCCAGCGGCCCCGCCAAGTCATGGGACAATATCTCCAGGATGGAGTTTTTCTTGGCGGCAAACCTCTGAAGGTTGGCAATGTTGTCCTTCTTGCTGGTGATGTCCTCTGCCAATCCTGTGACCACCACATGGCCCCGCTCATCCTTTAAGACCAGCGGCGAAAGCAAAAGTGACTTCTCTTCATTACCCGACACCATAATCCTGAATTCTAATTCTTCCTTCGGTTCACCATTAAGCAAGTCCTGTATTTCATTTAAAAGGAAGTCTTTGTCTTCTGGGTGGATGGTGTCTAACAGCAGGCCAGGATTAGCCAGCAGTTGCTCCTTGGTATGGTTCCAGACCAGTTCAAAGGCGCTGTTGATGTAGGTAAAAGCGCCGGCGTCCACGTCAAAAGAAAAAACCAATTTGTGGGTCTTCTCTAAAATCTGCTCCAGAAGGTGATACTGATTATGCTCTGACATCGGTTTGTACCATTAAGCCATTAGTAGCTAGGTATAAATACTCATGCCCTGCCTTTAATGTTGTCCAACCAAATCAAATTGCTAATCTCCTAAAAATTTAATTTCCCTTACGGTTGAGATAATGTCGTTTTTGGCCTGTTTTCCAGAAATCAGGCCAAAAACGAAGCTAGGCAGTTAGTGCTTCGAAGTCCTCAGACTTGGTAACTTCCATAAACTTGGTGGCTACCTCTAGGGGCAGGCCAGTAAGTTTTCGCTGCCGAAGGTCTAGCCAGGCGCCATCCACATTTATGACAGCTGCCTTTACGCCATCGCCGCGGTACAAGTCATGTCTTATAGACCAACGCGAACCGTCCTCTCGGGCCTTGGTGAGAAAGGAAAGGATTTTGATGTTGTCATTGATGCCTACCTCGCGCAGGTACTGTAGCTCTTCTCTAAACAGAATAGGACCCATCTGCAGCTTCTGGAAAACTGAAAAATCCAGCCCCAGGTCATTCAACAGCATAATACGGGCCTGCGCCGCAAAGTCTGCATACGCCGAGTGGCGCAAATGCATGTTGGCATCAACTTGTGACCAAATCACGTGGCCGTGGTATTCATTTTTCATAGGGTAGGTTGTATAAATTATAAGCGCGTAAAGTGTTGAACCGCTCAAAAGGTAAATGTATGTTCTTACGCTCAGTCACAAAACTTTGGTGCTGATAGGTTTCTCATTTTTACAGGGAAGCCACAACTCATTAAGCAATGCCAGGTGATTAAAAGATTGTTAACCAGATAGTTAAATGCAGAGTTAATATTCATCTAAGAAATACTCCAGAAGGAGCAATCATTTTTGCTCTATATTCGGTAAAATAGGCCAAAATCCATTTGTTATGCCATACTCTACCGCCTCACCACACCTGTTAGAAATTGCCTGGGAAGCCTGTAATCAGGTAGGGGGAATTTACACGGTCATTCGGTCCAAAGTGCCCGCCATGATGGAATACTGGGGCGATCAATATTGCTTGGTGGGACCCTATTTTCCGCAGCAGGCCGCGGCAGAGTTTGAACCGACGGAGGATTACTCAGACGTGTTTGGCAAGGCGGTGTTGCAGCTGCGCGAAGAAGGTGTGGAGGTCTATTATGGTACCTGGCTGATCACGGGCCGGCCGCGCATCGTGCTCATCAACCCCAACAGTGCCTTTTTAAAACTAAACGAGATCAAGCACCAGCTCTGGGAAAACCACCACATTCCCACCTCAGACGAGCATCTGTTGCACCAAGTCCTGGCCTTCGGAGATTTGACCAAGCGGTTCATCAAGCTGGTGGCCAATATGTCTAAGGTGGTGGCGCACTTCCATGAATGGATGGTGGGTTCGGCCATCCCGGATCTACGACGCGAGCAGGTGCCGGTAAAGATTGTTTTTACCACGCACGCCACCTTGCTAGGCCGCTACCTCGCCATGAACGACCCTAACTTCTATGACCAGCTTACCGCCGTGGATTGGCAGAAGGAAGCGCGCCATTTCAACATTGAGCCCGCCGTCTCCATAGAGCGCGCCGCCGCGCATGGGGCCCACGTATTTACCACGGTAAGCGAGGTGACGGTGCGCGAGTGTATTTACCTGCTGGACCGCATTCCAGACACGGTCTTGCCCAACGGCTTGAACATACGCCGGTTCACGGCCATGCACGAGTTCCAGAACCTGCACCTGACCTACAAGGAGAAGATCCACCGGTTTGTGATGTCGCACTTCTTCCAGAGCTTCCCGTTTGCGCTGGACAAGACCTTGTACTTTTTCACCTCCGGTCGGTTTGAATACCGCAACAAAGGCTTTGACTTGACGCTGGAGGCTTTGGCCCGGTTGAACTACCGCATGAAGAAGGCCCGCATGGACACCACGGTGGTCATGTTCTTTATCACCAAGCAGCCGTTTCATTCCATCAACCCTGAGGTATTGCACTCCAAGGCCTTGATGGAAGAGATCCGGGAGACGGTAGATGCCATCAGCAACCAGGTAGGGGAGCGCCTGTTTTATGAGGCTGCGGCCAGCTCAGAATACAAACTGCCTAACCTGGAGAACTTTGTAGACGACTACTGGAAGCTCCGCTACCGCCGTACGTTGCAGTCCTGGAAAACGCACCATCTGCCATCAGTGGTGACGCATAACCTGGTCAATGACAAAAGCGATGAGATTCTGGAGTTCCTGCGCACGTCCAACCTAGTCAACAATGCTGATGACCGGGTGAAGATCGTTTACCACCCAGATTTTATTTCGCCAACCAACCCGCTGTTTGGCATGGAGTACGGCCAGTTTGTGCGCGGTTGCCATTTAGGTGTTTTCCCGAGCTATTATGAACCGTGGGGCTATACGCCTTTAGAGTGCGTGGCCAGCGGAATACCGGCGGTGACCAGTGATTTGTCAGGCTTCGGGGATTACGTGAAAAAGCACGTCAAGAAGTACACCGAGAAGGGTATCTATGTGATTAACCGGCATGATAAAGGCTTTGAAGAATCTGCTGAGCAATTGGCCAAGCACTTGTTTGACTTTGTAGAGTTCTCTAGAAGAGAGCGCATTGCCCAGCGGAATAAAGTGGAAAGCTCCTCTGAGATGTTTGACTGGAAGAAGCTGCTGGTGCATTATGAGCGCGCCTACCACTTAGCACTCAATGCGGAGGAGTAAATATTCCTCTATGTAAGAATCAAAATATTCGGGGTGCGTTTTTGGCCTGTTTTACCCAAAACAGGCCAAAAACGCACCCCGACTCATACAATACTTGGTATTTACTCTGGGGAAATAACCGTATGCAGGCTTAGCAACTGGAAGGAACTTGGGACTACCACGGTTAAGGTGGCAAAATCCTCAGAAGCTTCAAACGCTATTTCCTCATTGTCCACCAGTACGGTAGCAGTGGCCGCCGGCATTCCATGGAAGATAACACGGAACGTTTGATGTTGAGATTCGCCTTTGCCCTTGCTGTGCTGCGTTAAAAAATACGTGGTTAAAGAGGTGGCCGTTTGGAAGGTTTTCTCCAAATACTGTCCTTCTTCGTAGCCGTAGCCATCCCCGCCGTCTTCATACAAGACACTCTCACAAGTAGTAGCGCTGTAGTACACGTGCAAGGTAAGCTCAGGGATTTCTTTTTCGCCTACAAACTGCTGCACTGGGTAAAATGGAATGACCGCGCCGGCCCGTACAAACATAGGGATTTGGTCTAATGGGGCAGTAGCCCAGAATTCCTGCTTGCCCAGCAATACCTTGTCCGTCCAGAAGTCATACCATTGGCCCTGCGGCAGGTACATGACGCGGCCGTCTACCCCGGCTTGGGTGATAGGGCAGATGAGCAGATGGTCTCCCACGCAGAATTCGGCCATGCGCTCATAGCACTCAGGGTCATTCTGGTCCAGTAAAGCCAGCGGCCGTAGCATGGGCGTGCCATGGGTCGTGTATTGCCAGAACGTAGTATAGAGATACGGCAACAGTTGGTACCGCAGTTCTATGAACTTGCGGGCCAGGCTGGTGAACGGCTCGCCAAACGACCAAGGCTCTTGCTCGCCGTGGTCCCCGGAAGAGTGCGTGCGGCAAAACGGATGGAAGACGCCCAGCTGCAACCACCTGATGTAGAGTTCACCGTCTGGCGTCTCAATAAAACCACCAATGTCTGAACCTACAAACGATATACCAGAGATGCTCAAGCGCTGGCATTGGATGTTGGCTAGCCACAAATGCTCCCAAGAAGCGATGTTGTCACCGGTCCAAACCGAGGCGTAGCGCTGCACGCCGGCATAGCCTGAGCGGGTTATGGTAAACGGACGGTCTGGGTAGGAAAAGCGCTTGACGCCTTCATACGTGGCACGTGCCATCTGCATGCCGTAGATGTTGTGGGCCTTACGATGACTACCCGGCTCGCCGTCGAAATGGTGGCGCACATCGTTCGGGAAGGTGCCAATCTCAAATACGGCCGGCTCGTTCATGTCGTTCCAGACGCCTTTCACGCCTACCTCAGAAATCAATCCTTTAAACAAGCCAGACCACCACTCACGCACATCCTCCCGAGTATAGTCAGGGAAGTGGCACAAGCCCGGCCATACGGTTCCTTTGTATAATGGCCCATCAGCGCGGCGGCAGAAGTAATCATTCTCCACGCCTTCTTGGTACACCCAATAATCTGGATCAATCTTAATGCCGGGGTCAATGATCACCACCGTTTTAAAGCCGTCGTCTTTCAGTTCTTTGACCAAGCGCGCCGGGTCTGGGAAATGCTCTTTGCTCCAGGTAAAGCACCTAAAGCCCTCCATGTAGTCAATGTCCAAATACAAGGCGTCACAAGGGATCTGGCGCTCTCTAAAACCCTTGGCCAGGTCTTTCACCACCTTCTCTGGATAATAGCTCCATTTGCACTGGTGATAACCCAAAGACCAAAGTGGCGGCAGTTCGGGGGTGCCCGTCATGACCGTGTACTTCTGCACCACTTCCAGCAGGGTTGGACCGTAGATGAAGTAATAGTCCATGGTGCCGCCCTGCGCCCAAAAGCTGGTGACGTCCTTGCGCTCCCGCCCAAAGTCAAAAAACGACCGGAATGTGTTGTCAAAGAAGACCCCGTAGGCGTTGCGGTTGTGCAAACCCATGAAGAAGTTGATGTTCTTGTAAAGAGGGTCTGAGCCCTTGCCATAGCCGTAGGTGTCGGCGCCCCAGTTCTCAAAGCGCTCACCCCGCAGGTTCATGTTGTTGGCCTTGTCGCCTAGGCCATAGTAGAACTCGTGCGGTTTGGCCACCTTGCTCATCTTCACAATGTCGCCGCCGTAATCTTTGTGCTCTTCCCAATGGAACCCTTTCTCATCTTCGTTGAGTAGAATGCCGGAGCGGTCCAGCATTCTGGCGCGCATGCCCACTTTAGAGATGGTACAGATAAGGTCCTGGGTGGTGACGCGGTAATGGTCTGTCAGTTCTTTGAATTCAAAGGAAGGAGGCGAAGGCTTGCGCTGCGGCTCCACGGCGTAGGAGAAATCCCGTCCAAACGCGCCCTCAGTGGCAAACCTAAACCGGAGGATGCTGTCTGTGACCACTTCCAGCCGAAGCGCGACGCGGTTGTCACAGATGAATATGATATGATGGTCTGCCTGCTGAACTTGCTGCACCGTGCCCGGAAAAAACTCTTCCCGCTTGGCGCTCAGCTCATTGAGCATGTAATTATGGTCCTGAATTGAATTGTCCATTCTAAAAAACTGGGAAAACTATTCGCAAGTAAGAGATTCCGTATTTCACTCTGAAATATTTTGCGCGAAATACTGTAAGTTTCTTTTAACCTTCCTATTCTTATCTAAGTAGAGGATAAATAAATAAATTTACTGATTCTATCTTGGCATAAGAAACACTACCTTCCGGTAAAGGAGGCATTGCCGTCTTCCAGGATGAATTAGAGGGTACCATGGAAAAACTGCGCGTATTGATGTTGGGTTGGGAAGACCAGCCTGTCTTGAATGGAGGAGTGGGCAAAGCCTGCTTTCACCTAGCCGAATCACTTTCTAAAGAGGTTGACTTAACCTTAATTGTGCCGCAGGCCGAAGGTCAGGCCCTGTCCCAGAGAACCAACGTGGTGGGCCTGAATGATTTGGACCTGGCCACCATTACGCAAGCGCCGGTTAGTAGAACCTATGAGCGCTTTGCTAAAACCTATAGAGTGCCCGCCAACCTGTTCCCTTATGAGAACGAAGAGGAATATTATTTAAAGGAAGCTCTAGCCAAGGAACAGGCTGAAAAGGAAGGTGGTCTCCAAGAAGAAATTATAGACCAAGAGCCAATAACACCTAAGCCCCAGCCTGAAATTACCATTGCCACCGGCCCAAAGGGTACCTTGAACTTTGAAGTGATCCAGTTTGCCCGGTTTGCCGCCCGGTTGGCCTCTCATAAAGAGATTGACATAGTATACGCCCATGACTGGATGACCTTTCTGGCCGGTACTGAGATTAAAACTCAACGCAAGGTGCCTCTGGTGCTGCATGTGCACAGCCTCACCTTTGATAGACAGGTGGCGCAGCCTTGGGGATGGGTCTATGAATTAGAGGCCAAAGCCATGCACCAGGCAGATCTCATTCTGGCCGTAAGTGAACGCACTGCTAATATGATTGCCACACGCTATGGCGTAAGCAAAAACAAAATCAAGGTCATCTACAACGGCTGCTCTGAGAATAATTTTGAACCAACGGTAGATCCTCAAGCCAGACAAGTAATATTCCTGGGCAGGCTAGTGCCGCAGAAAGGGCCGTTGCAGTTTTTACGAGTAGCCAAGTGCATTAACAGAAAAGACCCCAGCGTAAAATTTGTGATAGCCGGCCATGGTCCTTTATGGGACGAAGCCCAGCAACTTACCAAGAAACTTGAGTTGGAAGAGGTAGTGACCTTTACCGGTTTCTTGCCGCAGGAGGAGGCCAAGGCCCTTTTGCATGATTCCAGCGTTTTCTGCCTGCCAGCCGTATCAGAGCCTTTTGGACTGGCAGCGGTAGAAGCTACGCAGGCGGGCATACCCGTGGTGATTACGCGGCAGACCGGGGCAGGTGAGGTATTACCAAATGCTTACTTGTCAGATGCCCATGATACCGAAGGCCTGGCTGACCACATTCTGCAACTGTTGAATGACAACACGCTGCGCACCAAAGCCGTGCTGGCCAACCAAGAAGCCTTGAAGCCTTACACCTGGGAGTCAACGTCCAGCAAAGTCTTCCAGGCTCTGTTTGAAGTATCCCATTCGGCTTCCTGATTTTATTGCATTTTACAAACCAGAGCGGCCCTGCCAAGATTCAAAGTCTTGGCAGGGCCGCTCTTTTTAAGATTGATGGACAGGAAATTCGTAGCCTTCGTTTTTGGCCTTATTTCCAGGAAACAGGCCAAAAACGATATTATCAAGTCTAGTATTCCCTAATTACTTATTATAGCCTAAGAAGCTATTTTCTAGTCTACTTGTTTCAATACCAAAGCCGTGCGGTTGGGGAGGTAAATGCTTAGCCTAGGGCCGTATTTGGTGGGCTTGGTGAAATAGGAAATGGTTGTGTCCACGCGGTCATGGCCTCCTGTTTGGGGCGCGTCTGAGGATAAAACAATCTGATAGCTTCCGGCTTGGTACACTGGTAGGATATAGTCAGGGATGGAGTTTTTGGTGTGGAAGTTGAAGAGGAACAGCAAGCCTGCCCGCTCAAAAATCAACACGTTGTTGGTAGTGTCCAGATGCAGCATGTTGGCCGCGCCTTGGGTCAAGAGTTGAGTTTTCTTGGCCAAAGACAGCATGTCTTTTTCAAACTTCCACAGCTGGCGGTATTTGAGCTCTTCATTGTCAACTAAGGACCATTGCCGGCGCGCGTACTGGTAGCTCCAATTGTTGCCCTCCCTCGGGAAATCCACCCACTCCGGGTGTCCGAACTCATTCCCAATGAACGTCAAGTAGGCCTCACCGCCCAAGGCTAAGGTGATGAGCCGTATCATTTTGTGCAAGGCCATGCCCCGGTCAATGACGGCGTTCTTGTCCTGCACGTGCATATGAAAATACATGTCCTTGTCCATGAGCCAGAACGCCAGCGTTTTATCGCCTACCAAGGATTGATCATGGGACTCGGCGTAGGCCACGGTTTTCTCTTGCAAGCGGCGGTTAGTAAGCTCGTGCCAGATTTCGTGCAGGTTCCAGTCTTCGTCGCGCTTGTGCTTAAGAATTTTTATCCAGTAATCCGGAATGCCCATGGCCAGCCGGTAGTCAAACCCAACGCCGCCCTCTTCATGCGTCCGGCAGAGGCCCGGCATCCCGCTCATGTCCTCAGCAATCAAAATGGATGCAGGCTGGATGGAATGCGAAAGCTGGGTGGCTAATTGCAGGTAGAGAATGGCGTCCAAGTCCACGCCTGCGTCAAAGTACTTGTCATAATGGTCAAAAGCGACGCCCTCGCCGTGGTGGTGGTAGAGCATGGAGGTGACCCCGTCAAACCTAAAACCGTCTATGTGAAACTCCTCCAGCCAATAACGCAGGTTAGAAAGCAAAAAACGCCGTACCTCTGGGGTGCCGTAGTTGAAGAGTTTGGAGTCCCAGCCGGGGTGGTGGCCGCGCGGCCCGGTGTGGAAGTACTGCCCGCCGGAACCGTCAAAGTTTGCCAGCCCCTCAGCCTCATTCTTAACGGCATGCGCATGAATCAAATCCATGATGACGGAGATACCTCTTTTATGTGCTTCGTTGATGAGGTATTTCAAGTCCTCTGGTGTCCCAAACCTGGAGGAAGGCGCAAAGAAGTTAGACACGTGGTAGCCAAACGAACCGTAGTAGGGGTGCTCCGCCAAGGCCATCAGCTGCAGACAGTTGTAGCCGGTCTCCGCAATCCGTGGCAGGACTAAATCGGCGAACTCCCGATAGGTGCCCACCTTGTGTTCTTCGGTGGCCATGCCTACGTGGCATTCATAGATGAGAGGCGCCGTCTGAGTGTCTACCTGGAAGCTGTTGTCTGACCAAGTAAATTCTGCTTGGGGGCACCAGATCTGACCTGCAAAGTCATAGGTCTGTGGATCTTGCACCACCCGCCGGATGTAGGCAGGTATTCTGTCCTGACCCTTGCCCTGCTGGTCTACCACGTGCACCTTGCACCGCTGCCCATGTTCAATGGGGTAGGCGTCTGCCGGCACAAACACCTCCCAGATGCCCTCCTTGATTTTGGAAAGCGGGTGTACAGACCGGTCCCAACCGTTAAAATCTCCGATGAAGGCCAAGGATTGTGCGGCCGGGGCCCACTCTCTGTACCACCAGCCTGATTTGTCAGGGGCTTGGTGCACGCCCAGGTACTCATGCCAAGCAGCGTATTCCAGAAGGCTGACGTTTTCCTGCTCTATTTTCTGGACTTCGTCTTTAAACCGTTGCTGTCTTTTGAGGAGATGAGGTAGGTATGGCTCCAGATAGACGTCAGATTGCACAAGAGCCAGGACTTTAGAAGAGGTTACCATAGGGTAAGGTTGGGCAGAAAATAATATGACAATAATTTGAATTTAATCCGTTTTTGGCCTGTTTTTCTTGAAAGATGCCAAAAACAGGGCCTTTCATTGCGGAACCGTTACTAATTTATCAAGGAAAACGATTGCGTAAACCCATTAATTCTCCGTAAATTTCTCTTTTAAAACTATTTATCGCGTTCGCATGAAACATACTTTACGATTGCTGTGCCTCTTATGGTTGGCTCTGCTGGCAAAAAGCGGCCAGGCGCAAGTAGTCGCCTGGACTCCAAACTTCCCCACCGAGACCGATAAGGTAACCATAATTTTTGACGCCACTAAAGGAAACCGCGGTCTGGAGAACGTGACCACACCCATCTACGCGCACACCGGGGTGCTGGTGAACAACGGCACCACTTGGACGCACGTGAAAAGCGGCTGGGAAGTGGGCATTGAAGCCACTAGAATGGTGCCTTTGGGCAATAACAAGTACCAACTGGTCATTGACAACCCGCGTGCTTACTACGGCGTGGCCGCCAACGAAGAAATCACCGCTTTGATGTTTGTCTTCTGGAGTAAAACCAGCACCGGCACCAAAGAAGGGAAGGACACCGAGAATAAGGACATCAAGGTGCCTATCTTTAAATCTGGGGCTATCAACGTGACCATTACGCAGCCAGCGGTGGGTATGAACCCTTACTTTGTGGATCAGAACCAGTCTATTCAGGTGAAGGGAACGGCCTCCAGCAGCACTGCGCTCAAGTTGTATGTGAACGACCAGAAGGTTTCTGAGGCTACTGGCACAGCCTTGGAGGCGAATGTGATAGCCGCCTCTGCGGGCTACAACAAAGTGAAACTGACGGCAGAAAATGGCGGTACGGTGGTAGCGGCAGACTCCTTCGGGTTTGTGGTGAGAACCGCCACCCAGGTACAGGCCATACCGGCTGGCGCCAAGGACGGCATCACCTATTTGAGCCCTACCAGCGTGTTGCTAAATTTATTTGCGCCCAACAAGACGAGTGTTTACGCCATCGGGGATTTTAACAACTGGCAGGCGAGCACGCCTATGTATAAGACCCCAGATGGTACCCGTTTCTGGACTCGTATTGACAATTTGACGCCAAAGCAGGAATACGCCTACCAATACCTGGTAAATGAGAGCTTGAAAATAGCGGATCCGTATACTGAGAAAGTGCTGGACCCCAACAATGACCAGTACCTGGAATCTACTACCTACCCTAACCTGAAAGCCTACCCAACGGGCAAGACCACAGGCCTGACCAGCGTGTTGCAAACCGATCAAACAGCCTATGCTTGGCAGGTAACCAACTTCACAGCGCCTAAAAAGACCGACATGGTCATCTATGAGCTATTGGTGCGGGATTTCCTGGCCAACCATAACTACCAGACACTCAAAGACACACTGGATTATTTGAGCCGCCTCGGCATTAACACCATTGAACTGATGCCCATCAATGAGTTTGAGGGCAACCTAAGCTGGGGCTATAACTCCAGTTTTTACTTCGCGCCTGATAAATATTACGGCTCCAAAGACATGCTCAAGCGCTTCATTGATGAGGCGCACAAAAGAGGCATGGCCGTCATCATTGACATGGTATTGAACCACTCGTTCAGTCAGTCGCCTATGGTGCAGTTATACTACAACAGCGCCACCGGTCAGACCACGCCAGAAAGCCCTTGGTTTAACCCCACGCCTACGCATGATTACAATGTAGGCCATGACTTCAACCATGAGAGCCTGGCCACCAAGTATTTTGTTGACCGCGTAAACGAGTTCTGGCTTAAGGAATATAACATTGACGGCTACCGCTTTGACTTGTCTAAAGGCTTCACGCAGAAACAGACACTGGGCAACGTAGGGCTTTGGGGCCAGTATGACCAGTCAAGGGTAGATATCCTGAAGCGCATGGCAGACCACATCTGGAGCGTAGACCCTTCTGCCTATGTCATCCTTGAGCACTTGGCAGACAACTCAGAGGAGAAAGTATTAGCCGACTACGGCATGATGCTGTGGGGCAACTTGAACCATAACTACCGCCAAGCCGCCAAAGGAGACATGAACAACTCCAACTTCGACTGGATCTCATACAAGCGCCGCGGTTGGAACAGTCCGCACGTAGTGGGATACATGGAAAGCCATGACGAGGAGCGCATGATGTTTGATGTGTTAAGAAACGGCTTAAGTTCTGGGTCTTATAGCACTAAAACCTTGACCAATGCCCTGAAGCGCATGCGTCTGGCGGCCGGTTTCTTCTTCACCATCCCGGGTCCTAAAATGATTTGGCAGTTTGGCGAGGTAGGCTATGACATTTCTATTGACCAGAACGGTAGAACCGGCAACAAGCCCATTCTTTGGGAATACTACCAGGACGCTGAGCGTAAGAAACTCTATGATGTGTATGCGGCCTTAATCAAATTAAAAGTAGAACAGCCGGCCTTTGAATCCAATGACTTCACTCTGGACTTAGGAGGAACCATCAAAAGAATCCATATCCAGGATCCTAGCATGAACGTGGCCATTGTGGGTAACTTCGGGCTGACGGCCACTACGGCAGACGCCAAGTTCCAGTATACCGGTACCTGGTATGATTACATGTCTGGAGAAGCGTTGACGGTGACCAACGTGAACCAAGGCATCACCTTACAGCCCGGCGAAATGCGCTTGTACACCTCTATAAGAATCTCGAACAGTGGCATTATCACGGGTGTGTTGGAAGACAAAGACGCCTTAGCGAAACAGCTAGTGGCATATCCAAACCCAAGCTTTAATGGTCAGGTAACGCTCAAATACCAATTAACTACAGCCTCTGAGGTGAGCATTCAGTTGTATGACCAATTAGGCAGGTTGGTGAATGAACAAAACTTAGGCCGCCAAGCAGCAGGACCGAAGGCCATTCAACAAGCCTTGACTACTCCAAGCGGCGGACGTCTGGCTCCAGGCCTGTACATCTGCAAAGTAATCACCGGCGCCACGGCGCAGTCTGTACAAATTGTAGTGCAGTAACTTATATAACTTTAGAATTGAAAGGCCAGCTACAGACCTGTAGCTGGCCTTTTTTTTGGTAGGACGGCAATCATTTTTAGCTTGTTTTCTAGGAATCAGGCCTAAACGGGCTGTATTCATATTAATTCGTTTGCTTGAGCAAAAGCGAGATACATTTATCAAGAGCGTTATGTCAAACGCAAGTTAATTATGAAGGCGGCTGTTTCCGAAGGGAGACCTAGTTTGTGCACCTGCTTGCCAGCTTTACAAGTTGATTGTTTATTCTATGTTCACTATCTGTGGTATCCATAAGAGTTATCTCTATAAGGAACCGTTCTCGTTTTTGACCTAATTCCTAGGAAATAGGCCAAAAACGGATAGGTAAAAGCGTCTACCTTATATTTAAAGGAGAGTAAAAGATTTAAAGGAGAGTAAAAGGCAACAGAAAGGGCGAGTAGATTCTACTCGCCCTTTCTGTTGATAGCAGGATTAAAGAAGGATTAGTGACCGCCTTCAGCCTCTAAGTTCTCAATGTCATGGCCTTGCTTTTTCAGGATGTCAGACACTTTCCAGGCAAAGAACGTCAAATACCCGAAGCACAACACCGCCACCCAGTAAGAAGAGTGGATGTCTGTAAAGTCAGCGATACCGCCTTGCAACGGTGGAATAATCGCGCCACCCAAGATCATCATGATTAGAAGGGATGAGCCTTGGCTGGTGTATTTGCCTAATCCTGTAATGCTCAAAGCGAAGATGCTAGGCCACATGATAGAGCAAACCAAACCACCGCTTATAAACGCAAACAAGCCCAAAGTGCCAGTAGTGAACAAGCCCACCAACATGGCTACCACGCCTAGTAAGCCTAAGCCCATCAACAGCTTAGCTGGCTTGCCTTTGGCCCAGAAGTTGGCCGCAATCATAATGGCAATACAGATGGCGTAGATGTATAGGTCGCTCACATCATTGCCAGAGATATAATTCACAAACAGCACCACTGCAAAGGCTATGTACGGCACCAGGATGCTCAATACCAGTTTTGCGTTTCTGCTCACATTGAAAACAGTCACGGCGCTCATCCAACGGCCAATCATTAAGCTTCCCCAGTACAAAGAGATGTAATGCGATATTTGTGATTCATTATAGCCCCCAAATTCTGGGGTGCGCAGCAAGGCGCCCAAGTTACTCTGAATGGTTACTTCCACGCCCACGTACACAAATATGGCAATCATGCCTAGGGTGAGTTGAGGGTATTTCATAGCGCCCCAGCCTTCACTGTTCTTTTGGGCAGCCAGGTTGGACAGAACTAAAATTAGAATCACACTTACCAAGGCCAGGATCAATAGAACCATGGTAGAGGTGCCGCTTTCGCTTTCAGGTAAGAAGTTTCCAATCACAGCCAAGACAATGATGGAGCCCGTGATGGCCAGCAAAGAAATGGTAGCCTTACCGCTGCGCTCTGGCTCTTCATCTGAGGTAACTCTTGGCATTTTACGTGCCGCGAAGATGCCCGCAACTAACACAAATACACCTGCTAGAATCAGGTAAAGAGTATTGATAGAGCTGATGGGGGCAGTCTCAGTTTGTTCCTGTGTGGCTGCCACTGTCCCGAACAAAACTAAGGTAATGATGATGGGTCCAATGGTAGTACCCAAAGAGTTGATACCACCTACCAAGCTCAGGCGGTGTGAGCCCGTAGCTGGATCTCCCAAGGCCACCGCAAAAGGGTTGGCGGCGGTCTGTTGTAAAGAGAATCCTAAGGCAATCACGAAGAAAGCCAACAAGATGAACAGGTATTCACCGGTGTTCACCGCCGGAATCATCACCAAGGCACCCACCACAGAAACCAGCAAGCCGTAAATGATGCCTTTTTTGTAGCCAATCTTGTTCAGGAAATCATAGCCTACGCTGGTAGAGTACAGGTAGAGCAGGAGGGAGCCGATAAAGTAGGCGCCATAAAAAGCAGAGTCAATCAACTGCGACTGAAACTGGCTTAAATTAAAATGAGACTTACAAAAGGGGATGAACACCCCGTTGGAGGCGGCCAGAAAGCCCCAGAAAAAAAACACCATGGCCAGCGTGTACAACGCCGAACTGTAACTTTTACTTGAATGTTGCTCCATAAAGCGGGATTTGTTTGGGTTAGTCAGGTTTTGGAGAGGTAATATAGGAAGAAGATAATACAGCCGGAAACCTTCTTGCTTTCAATTCAACGGTTAATGAAAATTAACCCTGTGTAAAAGTGGCTTGTATCGATTTCTCTTCTGCCTAGAATGCAATCTTGTGTAGCCGGGATGGCCGTCTTTATAAGTCTTTTACTTCTATAGAATTATCTTCCATCAATAATTAGGAATAAGACGGAAAACTATAGTAACAAAAAATCTCCTGTCTTTTTTGGCCTGTTTTTTAGAAAACAGTCCAAAAAAGACAGGAGAAGTAAATGGAATAGGAAACTTAGAAGTAGTTGGATTGCGCTAATTATTGCAATCATATGCTGGCCTTCTGGAAGAGGACTCTCTGATGATTAGAACTGGGTCTAATACAATTTTAGGAATTGACTCCGTGGCGATATCCGGATTGTTGATTTGGTGCAGGAACATGTTGAACGCCTCTTCGCCCATTTGAGCAGCCTGTTGATCTACCGTTGAGAGACCCGGCGTGATAAAGGGACTAAAGGATTCATTCCCGAAGCCAATCAAGCCAATCTGCTGCGGAATTTTGTAGCCGTTTTGCTTGATGATCTGCTGTGCGCCCAGAGCTGTGAAGTCTTCTACCGCAAATACCGCATCTGGAACCTTAGCGCTGTCTAATAAGGCTTGCATACACGCCCTTCCAGATTCAATAGAGTTCTTACCGTATTGAATGAGGTCATCGTCTACCGTAAGGTGATTGGCACGCAGGGCGTCTACGTATCCACGCAAACGGTCATTGAAAATCTTAACGTGTTGCGCCCCAGAGATGTGGGCAATACGGGTATAGCCTTGCAAAATCAAATGCTCGGTGGCCATGTACGCCCCTTTGTAGTCGTCAATTACTACAGAGGGTACGCCTATCTCATCCTTGGTTCGGTCAAATAGCACCAGTGGCACCTTGCGCTTTTTTACTTCCAGGTAATGGTCTAGGGTGGTGGTGTCTTTGGCAATGGAGGCAATAATGCCATCTACGCTTGAGTGCAACAAGGTCTCAATCCCTTCCACCTCATACTCACCTAATATATTAGACTGAAACAACAGCACATTGTAGCCGTGGTTGCGGGCCACCTTCTCAATGCCATGCACCACGGTAGCAAAGAAACCAATCTCTGAACTAGGGATTACGATGCCAATAATGTTGGTTCTACCTGACCTTAGCGAAGAGGCTAACCTGTTCTGGCGGTAGTTCAGGTTTTGGGCCGCCTCTTTGATGAGTTCTTTGGTGGCAGTACTAATGGAAGGATGGTCATTGAGCGCCTTGGAAACAGTTGAGGCGGTGGTGTTTACCTTTTTTGCTATATCATGTATTGTAACTCTAGCCATGGAGAACCATCGATTTCGTAAAAGGGAGAAAAAGCCGTTTCATAGGATGATTTTAAGGCCTCAATCAAACAAAGCTAATTAAACAAATTTTAATAAAGGGCGGTTTAGAACAGGTATTTTTAAAAATGCAGTAGGATTAAGGGAGATTTTTGGTAAATTCTTAAAATATATTCCTTTTTTGTAGGCAAAACGCTTTGCAATTAGCCAATAAGTTGGTAAATCGCTAAAGAAATCGATTGCCAAAAGTTGCTGTTCAATGTAACTAGTTGGAAAACAATTATTTGCCATAAAGGCAACAGATTTGAACCATTAACTTTTAAACTATCATTCCTAAACCTTTATCTATGTTTAAATTACTACTCAAAAATTTGCCTCCCAGTCATGGACCTCAGGGCAAACGGCTGTTTCAGAAATCTTCGTTTCTGGTAGTAGCCACTGTCTTCTTCTTTCTATGCAGCGGCTTGGTGCAAGCCCAGCAGAGAAACATTTCTGGTACCGTAACAGGAGAGGGCAATAGCCCATTGCCAGGAGTAACCGTAGTTTTGAAAGGGTCCACGAATGGCACGTCTACAGATGCAGAAGGACGCTTCTCTTTATCTGTGACAGATGCGCAAGCCAATGGCACGTTGGTATTCTCTTTCATTGGATATACTTCTAAAGAGGTAGCTATTGCGGGTCAGTCTACTATTAATGTGAACTTGGCAACAGATGCCAAAGCATTAGATGAGATTGTAGTGGTTGGGTATGGTACTCAAAACAAAAGAGACGTAACAGGTTCTGTTGCCTCTTTAAATGAGAAAGACTTTAACGCGGGTCCAATCACCAGCCCACTACAGCAGATTAACGGTAGAGCGGCCGGGGTAAACATTAACCAAGTGGGTAGTGAGCCAGGTCAAGCGCCAAGCATCCGTATTAGAGGTATAACTTCACTTATTGGTGGTAATGACCCGTTGGTGGTAGTTGATGGTATTCAGGGTGACTTGAACCTTTTAAAACAAATCCCACCAAGTGAAATCAGCAACATTGAAATCCTGAAGGATGCTTCTGCCACAGCCATTTATGGTTCTAGAGGTGCAGCTGGTGTGGTTTTGGTGACTACCAAAAAAGGTAAGGCCGGTGAAACTACGGTTGAATATAGTGGGGTGGCTTCTGTTGAAACCATTGCTAAAAACTATGACCTGCTTAGTGCTGCCGAATACAGAGAAGTTGCTGCTGCAAAAGGCATTAACAACTCATATGATTTTGGTGGTGACACTGACTGGGTAGATGCTATTACCCGCAAAGGTTACACTACCACCCATAACTTGGCTGTTTCTGGTGGTACTGAAAACTTCACCTACAGAACATCTTTGACGGGTATTTTGCAACAAGGTATCATCAAGAAGTCAAATTCTGAAAACTACATTGCCCGTTTCCAGGGTATGCAGTCTGCTTTGAACGACAAGTTGACGTTAACCTTCAACCTAAATACTTCTGTTCTTAGCAACGACTTTAATAATGGCGGTAGAATAGGAGAGGCTATTAACCGCAGACCTACAGACCCTATCTATACAGAGTCTCCATTGAACAAAGACACAGGTCCTTATTTTATTGACCCTAATGGCTTTAACTACCAGAACCCGGTAGCGCGCACCAATGAGATTGTAGACGGCGACAGAACTAACAACTTGTTTGGAAGCCTTCGTGCCGAATATGAAATCTTGAAAGGCCTTACTGCCACTGGTTTTGGTTCTTGGCGTAAAACTGACCGTTTGTATGAAAACTACATTTCTGCCAGAACAACGCAAGAAAACGCTAGAAATCTTGGAGTAGTCCCTGCCAACCTTACAGGAGCTGAAAGAGAGCTTTACATCCAGAACTTGCCGGATGGTATTGCTGCTAAGGAAACCAACAATTCTGATGAAAAACTTTTCAACTTCATCTTGAATTATAAGAAAGAGTTTGGCGACCACAGCATAGATGTAATTGGTGTAAATGAGTGGCAACAACAAGTGTATGGTGGCTTTAGAGCTTCTGCAAGAGGTTTCACAGTAGATTCTGAGAATAACCTTAGTACTTTGCAATCTTCGGATCCTACCTTGTTCCAACAAGGAAACATCACATCTTATAAAAACGACAGAACGCTAGCCTCTTTCTTAGGACGGGTAAACTACGCTTTTAAAGAGAGATACATGTTAAGCGCAAGCTTTAGACGTGACGGTGCTTCCGTTTTTGGAGCCAACAACAAATGGGCAAACTTCTTTGCCTTCTCTGGAGCCTGGAGAATCTCTGATGAAGCCTTTATGTCTGGCTTATCTGTTATCAACGACCTTAAATTAAGAGCTGGTTACGGTGAAACTGGTAACCAAGGTGGTTTAGGACCATTGAACTCTGTGCGTTTGGTGAACAACGACGGAACCGTATTCTTTGGGGGTTCTGTAATCCCTAACTTCTCTATCACTCAAAATGAGAACAGAGACCTACGTTGGGAAGTGAAGAAAATGTACAACGCTGGTTTAGACTTCGGATTAATGGAAGGCAAATTGTCTGGTACATTGGATGCTTATTATGGTCTAACAAGCGACTTGTTATTTGATTACCAAGTTCCTCAGCCTCCTTATCCTTTTGGAACTATCAAAGCCAACATTGGTGAGATTATGAACAAAGGTCTAGAAGCAAGCTTAAGCTATGCTTTAGTAGATAAGGAGTTTGTAGGTGTTACTTTAGGTGGTAACGTTGGAACTACTAAAACTGAAGTGAAAAACCTGAATGGTTCTTTGAACGGACTGCCATTAACTACTGACTATGTGGTTTGGGGTTCTGGCGGGACGACAGGGGTTGCTTCAACTAACAATGCCATCTCTCACTTAATCATTGGTCAGAGCTTAGGAACATTCTATTTGTTCAAGCATGCTGGTGTTGACGCTAACGGAAACCAAATCATTGACGATTTAAATGGTGACGGTGTTATCTCTGATGGTAACAGAGAAAATCCAGACCGTTACGTAGCCGGACAAGCGTTGCCAAAGTTCACGTGGGCTTTCACACCTTCAGCCCGTTACAGAAACTTTGATTTAAACATGGTGCTTAGAGGTGCTCATGGCCATAAAATCTTTAATGCCAGAAGAGCTACTTTAAGTGCACTTGGTGGCTTAGGTCAGAACAACGTGTTAAAAAGTGCCATTGGTGACAATATCAACAGCTTAACCTATGCTACAGACTATTGGTTGGAAGATGGTGATTTTGCCCGTATGGAGAACTTGACTATAGGTTACAACCTGCCTTCTGGTAAACTAGGAGTCGTTAAAAACCTACGCTTCTCTGTAACAGCCAACAACCTTTTTGTAATCACTGACTACTCAGGAATTGATCCTGAATTGAGCACTAGCGGTGGCAATGGATTTGGTATTGACTACGGTATTTATCCACGTACCCGTAGCTTCGCATTTGGTATTAACGCAACCTTCTAAAAATTGAACCAAGTGGCTCTGTTTTAGCTTCTAAAGCAGAGGCCGCTTGGTAATAACTCTAAGATCATTTTATGAAAAAGATATTTTATTCAGTCTTGATTTTTGCATCTGCCACGTTTGTGGGATGTACAGATTTGGATGAGGGTATTTACGGCCAACAAGTAGCAGATGATTTCTATGCTACAGAGGCTGGTGTAAATGCTGCCCTAGCCAACATCTACAATGAAGTGAGAGGCGACTGGAATGGCAAAGGAATTGCCGGAGCAGACAGAGGTTGGTATGACTTAAATGAGTCATCCACAGATGAGATGATGATTCCAAGACGTTCTGACGGGGCTTGGGATGACAACGGTATCTGGCGTGCCATGTACCAGCATACCTGGACGGGGTCTCAGGAGTTCATTGGTAATACTTGGAACTGGTTGTACAGAAGTATTTTCAAAGCCAACCTTGCAGTTGAATTATTAACGAAGGCCAATGCAGATCCATCAAGAATTGCAGAAGCTAAAGTTTTAAGAGCTTATTTCTATTATATGTTGATGGATGGATGGGGAGATGTTCCTTTCTATACTGAAAACAATGTAACGGTTGAGCAAATTCCGCAAACGCCTCGTGCCGAGATTTTTAAATACATTGAGAACGAGTTAAAGAGCAACATTGATCTATTGCCAACTACCAAAGGTGGCCAGTTCTATGGTCGTTTTAACAAGTGGGCTGGTTATGCTTTGTTAGGGAAAATTTACCTTAATGCGCAAGTATACACAGGTACCCCTCGTTGGGCAGATGCAGTTGCTGCTTCAGACAAAGTTATCAATGAAGGTGGGTTCTCTCTAGTGCCAAACCTTTATGATAATGCTGGGTCTCAAGCTATTTTTGGTGATAAGCTTCCAGACCAAGAGGTGATCCTTTCTGTATATGTAGATGCTTTAAGTGCTCCACGTAACATTATTGGTATCAGGACCTTACACGCTCCACACTCCAATGCTCTATTTGGTTTTGGTGGATGGAATGGCGCTACAGTGCATCAGGACTTTGTTAACAAATACAATGATGCAGATAAGCGTAAAGACCAATGGTTATTTGGTCCTCAGCCAGGTGGCGTAAACTATAGCCTTAACATTTCATCATTGGACAACGCAGGAATTACTGATGGTGCCAGAAACGCTAAATTCTTCCCAGTGCCTCCTTTTGATGGTAGCAACAGTACTTCAAATGACTTCCCGGTGTATCGTTACGCTGACGTACTTTTAACCAAAGCTGAGGCATTGGTAAGAAGCGGTGGTGATGTCGCAACGGCTACCTCATTAGTAAACCAAGTTAGAAATCGTGCTGGTCTGGCTAACCTTACGGGTTCAGTAACCTTGAACGAAATCTATGATGAAAGAGGACGTGAGTTAGTTTGGGAGGGTCACCGTCGTCAAGACATGATCCGCTTTGGTACTTTCACCGCGGCCCGTACTTTCAAAGCAGCCAGCAGTGACAAATACAAATTGTTCCCAATCCCGGCTCAGGCAATTGCTAACAATAAGACCTTGAAACAAAACCCAGGTTACTAAGCTTCTAACTAGTTTAATATATGAGAAATTTTAAAAATCCTTTCGTATTCTTCAGCCTCCTCCTGAGCTTTTTTGTCTGGGGTTGTAATGAGGAAGAGGTTGATCCAATGTTCCAGGAGTTACGGAACCAGGCCTACGATTTAGTGGTGCTGTCTGATGCTAGCCCTAACGTGCCAGTATCTTTTACAGCAGCAGGAACTGACTTGGAGAAAGTAATTGTAGAAGTAGTAAAGCAGGGAACTTCAACTGTAATCGCTACCAATACGCTTTCAAACATCAAGGCAAACAGCCTGAACCGTGTAAATATGAATGTTGCCTTTCCTGGGAATGATAAGGCGCCATCAGGAATCTACACGGTTAATTACAAGATGGTAAGCAAAGATGGAGAGCAAAGTGTAGGTACCTATGACATCAACGTAATTAATAACATGGAACCTGTTCTTTGTAACTTTACTAAAACACTTCCAGCTGGTAAGACTGTATGGATCAGATTATACGTTCCAAATGGTGCAACTTTACCAGCAGCCGACAGAACAGTTTATTTAACTGGTAGCTTTGGTTCCCGTGAAGGCGGATCTGACTGGGATGGCGGCGGCGGACCTCATAAGTTCACCCAATTAAGCCCTACCTGTTATGAGATTGCCATGAACTTGGTTTCTGGTGATAAATTCAAAGTAACGCGTGGTACCTGGGATAAGCAGATGACTACTGCTACTGGCGCTGAATATTCAGATTTCACGTATAACGGTGAGTCTGCTTTCAATGCTACTGCCTTCAACTGGAAAGATTTACCAACAGTAACACCTACAACTCCAACCAGTGAAGTTTTAAACATTCCAAGTGAGGCTGTTAAAGCTGGTATGTTAACGGTAGTAGCTACACTAGATAATAGCATTGACGCAAAAAGCGGCGACTATTACGTGGTTGAAAAAGGTGCTTCTAGCTTAACGGGTGCCTCTAAAATGGTGGCTTTTGAAGGTACCAACAAAGTGGCTGCCGCCGTAGCAAAAAAGACTGGCGTTGAATATGTAGTGGTAAAAGGTAGTGCTACTGCCACTGGTAAAAACAGATACGGTTTTGTGCAGTCTGCTGTATGGGATGGCAAAACAAACCCGGTACGTGTTAATATTGGTACTTTTGGTGACGCTGCTTTTACCTTAGGTAATAAAATTGTGATAGTTGGTGGTGCTACTCCAGGTGACTGGGGTGTTTCTTCTGGCCAAGACTTTACTAAGACTGCGCCAGGTAAATACACCATCACCATTGATCTGAAAGCTGACAGTGAGTATTTGTTGTTGCCAGAGTACAACCAATGGGGAGATAAGTGGGCTTTTGGATCAGGTACTGCTGCTCAAGGTACATTTGATGCACAAGGCAATGGCTCCAATTTATCTACCAAAGGCCTAGCTGCTGGTAAGTATAAAATTGAAGTGGACTTTACCACAGGTACTGGTACTTACAAATTGACAAAAGTTTAAATCTTATTCTATTGAGATTAAAACTCTAAATACTTGAAAAATGGGATAGCCTAAACCTGTCAGGGTGAAAAAGCTATCCCATTTTTTATTATGGCTTATTTGGCTAATCCAGCTAGGAATAGGGAATATGTGGCCCCTAAATGAATTTTTATGAACCAGCTATTAAAGAATTCCTACTTTTTACTCCTCATTCTCTTTTCATTTGCTTGCAAAGAAGACGAGGTACAGCCCAATAAGCCTTCTAATTTGACAATATCTGAGCTTATTAGCTCAGATGGTACCGGCAAGGTGAATTTTACTGCATCAGCCCAAAATGCGGTGAGGTACAGCTTCTTATTTGGGCAATCCATAAATGAAACCCCAACAGAATCTATAGATGGGAAAGCTAGTGTTACCTATACCGCAAGTGGAGAATACACTGTAAGGGTAACAGCCTATTCAGCAGATTATGGTGCTACGTCCATCAGTAAAAAGATAAACGTTGTGGTACAGACGGCACCAGTCTCTTATTATACAAGGTACACTCAATTCGGAATACCCTTCTCTTCTGTCCCAGATGCAAAAGATGTGGTCATGTATGAGGTAAACCTCAGAGCTTTTAGCACTGCTGGTAACCTAAATGGAATCACCGCAAGGCTTGACTCCATTAAAGCGATGGGGACAAACGTGATCTGGCTTATGCCTATCTATCCCATAGGTAAAATTAAATCTGTCAACTCCCCATATTCCATTCAAAACTATAAGGAGGTTAATCCTGAATTCGGTAATCTGGAAAGTATTAGGAACCTTACCACAGAAGCCCATAAGCGGGGAATGGCCGTAGTTTTGGATTGGGTGGCTAACCATACTTCCTGGGACAATCCCTGGATAAATAACAAGGAATGGTACACCCAGGTTAACGGTCAAATTGTATCGCCTGTGGGAACCAACTGGCAAGATGTAGCAGACCTTAATTTTGACAATCAATCTATGCGGGGTGCCATGATTGACGCACTCAAATACTGGGTATTTGAGGCCAATATTGACGGCTACCGGTTTGATGCCGCTGATTATGTTCCATACGATTTCTGGAAGCAAGCCTTAGATTCCTTACAAGCGATTCCAAATAGAAAATTGGTGCTTCTGGCAGAAGGTGAACGTAATGATCACTTTACAGCCGGTTTCCAAATGAACTATGGGTGGAGCTTCTATGGTAAATTGAAAGAAGTATTTGCTGGGCAGGCAGCTACTAACCTGTATAGTACTCATTTAGCGGAATATGCAAATATTCCTGCTGGTAAACACAAACTTAGGTTCACCACCAACCATGATGAGTCTGCTTGGGATGCAACGCCTATAGTGTTATTTAATGGTAAAAATGGTGCATTGGCCGCCTCAGTGATAGCTACCTATATGGGTGGAGTACCATTGTTTTACGGCAGTCAGGAAGTAGGGACACCAGAGAAAGTCCCTTTCTTCTATAACTCTTCCATTAACTGGACTTTAAACCCAGACATGTTTAAAGCTTACCAAAGCTTAATGAAATTTCATGGGCAATCTAATGCCTTGAAGGAGGGAGCGCTTAAAGATTATTCTAATCTAGATGTGGTATGTTTTACTCGCACAACAGGTACAGAAGAGGTGTTAGTAGTGGTTAATGTCAGAAACAAACCTATTGATTTTACTTTACCGGCTGCCTTTAAAAACTCAACTTGGATGAATGCCTTAAGTGCTGACAATGTCGCATTAGGTACCGCCGTCACATTGAATAATTACGCTTACCTCGTTTTAAAAAAATAAGTACTTAAGGTACTCTTTGTTATTGCCATAGGCAAATAGGTTTATTCTATTTTTATTCCCCTTTGTTATGAAACTGATTTTTGCCTTTCTAATTTTTACTCTCCCCACTATACTAACCCTGCAAGCCCAGCAGGTCCAACTCACTTTTAGAGTGGACATGAGCCAGCAGACTGTTTCTCCTAATGGCGTGCATATTGCAGGCTCTTTTCAGTCTGAGGCAGGATTGGGGGCAGACTGGAATCCAGCAACCACGTTATTGACAGACCCAGAGAATGACAAAGTGTATGAGATTACTGTTTCTGTTCCAGCGGGGGTTTACCAATATAAATTCATCAACGGCAGCACTTGGCAAACGCCACAGCCAGAATTGGTCCCGGTTGTTTGTGGGTTGGATGATGGAACAGGCAATGTAAATAGACAGGTGGTAGTTGGCTCAACCAATGTACGCCTGCCGGTGGTTGGATTCTCCTCATGCAATTCCCAGATAACTTTTACGGTTGATATGAAACAACAGACGGTATCTTCTGCAGGAGTGCATGTGATGGGTAATTTTCAAGCATTAGCGGGATATGGTACTGACTGGAATCCTAGTTCTATTCCCATGCAAGACCCAGATGCAGATGGCGTGTACACAGCCACCGTGTCTTTACCTACCGGAGGCCTGTTTCAATACAAGTTTGTTAATGGGAATACAACTACTGCGGCGGAGAGCGTACCTGCAGCTTGTGGCGTGTCTGGCGGCAATGGCGTATTCAATAGATCCATAGATGCTACCACTTCAGTGAAAGCGCCAGAATATTTGTTCGGTTCATGCTCTACTACCGGGCTAACTACTGAGGGCACAGATTACGCCACCTTCTGGTGGAATGACGCGGTTTTCTATGAAATATTTGTTCGCAGTTTTTATGACAGCAATGGTGACGGCAAGGGCGACTTTAAAGGGCTCATCCAAAAGCTGGATTACCTGAATGATGGCAACCCCAACACCACTTCAGATTTAGGGATTACAGGTATCTGGCTTATGCCCATGATGGAGTCACCTAGCTACCATGGCTATGATGTTACCAATTACTATGCCACCGAGCCTGATTACGGTACCATGGCAGAGTTTGAGGAATTTCTAGCTGCTGCTCACGCCAGAGGAATCAAAGTAATCATTGACTTTGTAATGAACCACTCCTCAGAACAACACCCATGGTTTCAGGAATCGGCCAGCAGTACCACTAATGCTTATAGAGACTGGTATGTATGGTCAGACACCAACCCTGGCTTTACCGGGCCTTGGGGACAGGGAGTTTGGCATCAAAAAAACGGGAAGTACTATTATGGGATTTTCTATAGCGGCATGCCAGACTTGAACTGGAGCAATGCCCAGCTAAAAAGCTCTATGTGGGACATCACGCGCTTCTGGTTAAACAAAGGAGTAGATGGTTACAGAATTGATGCAGTAAAGTATTTAGATGAAGACGGGCAAAAAGTAGAAAACACCCCAGAGACGTTTAACATCTTGCATGAGTTTAACCAAGTATCCAAACAAGCAAAAGCAAGTGCTTTCACGGTAGGGGAGGCCTGGTCTAATACCGCCTCAGTGGTGCCCTATGTTCAAAACGACCGCTTGGATGTATGCTTTGAATTTGATTTAGCGTCGGCTATTATAAACTCTGTGAGAGGCAATAATCCGGCAACACTCAAGAACCAATTGAATTTGGTCAACAGATTGTATCCTCGTTTACAGTACGCTACCTTTTTGACCAACCATGACCAAGTTAGGGTTATGGATGAACTGGCCGGAAATGTGGCCCAAATGAAACAAGCTGCCGCCTTGTACTTAACTATGCCAGGTGTGCCGTTTCTGTATTATGGAGAAGAAGTTGGCATGCTAGGTTCTGGCGTTGATGAAGACAAACGCAAACCCATGCAATGGACGCCAGGAGCCAAGTCTGGTTTTACCACGGGCACTCCTTGGCGATCACTAAATTCAAATTTCGCACAGTACAACGTGCAAACGCTGGCAGCAGATCCAGCTTCCCTGTTAAACCATTACAAAAAGCTCATCCAAATTAGAAATGCCCAGCCAGCCTTAAGAAAAGGGTACCACGCCGAACTTTCCACTGGAAATGCCTCGGTTTTAAGCTATGGAAGAATATATGAGCAAGAGGGCGTAGTAATGGTTTCAAATTTTGGCAGTGATGCTGTTTCGGGTCCAACCATTACTCTACCTGTGTCTACCTTGGCTGCGGGTAATTACAATGTAACAGATCTATACTCTGGCGCCACCATGGGAACTGTGAGTGTAAACGCACAAGGCGCATTTGCAAATTGGTCTAGCAATGGAGCTACTTTGGGCGCAGATCAAACCTGGATCCTATTGCTATCCAAAGGCACAACTACAGGAATTGGTGCCGAAAAGGTGGAGTTGGTGATGCAGTTATTCCCTAATCCGACGGGTGGCAAGGTAACTTTGACTTTAGGCAAAAACGCAGGAAGAAACGGCAACGTGCAGATGTATGATATGACTGGCAAACTACTGTCACGAACACAATTTACTGGAGCTACCTATTCTTTTGACACGCAATCTCTAGCCAACGGCACATATTTTATTAAAGTCCAATCCGGAGAATTGGTGACAGTGAAACGGTTAGTTGTAGCGCATTAAGTAGAATAAAGCATATACTTTAAAATTTGGGTCAATATTCAACCTATTCTGGTTAGTGACTATACTTTTTGAGTCTCAAATTCAGTCCTTCTATGAAAAAACAACCTATTAACTATTTTCTAGCTGCTATAGCCGTAGCCCTTTGTGTAGCGGGTTCTAGTGTCACAAGCTTTGCCCAATCCAATAAAGCCAGCAAATGGCCTAGAGGTATCACCTATGAAATCTTCGTGCAGTCCTTCGCCGATTCAAATGGAGATGGCATTGGTGACATCAAAGGCATGACCTCTAAGCTGGACTATCTGAAAGACCTGGGCGTGGAAGGCGTGTGGCTCATGCCCATCAACCCATCGCCGTCTTACCACAAGTATGACGTCACAGACTACTATGGCATTCATCCAGATTATGGTACCATGGCAGACTTTAAAGAGTTTGTGAAGGAAGCCCATGAGCGAGGAATCAATGTGGTGATGGACATGGTCATCAACCATTCCTCTGATAAACATCCATGGTTTATTGACGCAGCAAAGAATGAGAACAGTCCCTACCGGGATTATTACGTTTGGACCCACAAATCAGACCCTCAGGCTCAAAAGGAAGGAAAACCCACTGGAGCAGATTCAGACAACACCCGCCACTGGCACAAAGTAAATGGCAGTGACTATCTATATTATGGCTACTTCTACAGTGGCATGCCAGACTTGAATTTTGATAGCCCCAAGCTGCGTAATGAGATTTTCAAGATTGGTACTTTCTGGTTGAAGGAAATTGGCGTAGATGGATTCAGATTAGATGCGGCCCGCCATATCTTCCCAGATGAGCGTCCCTATGACAACCACCGCTGGTGGGAATATTTTAGAAGTGAAATGCTGAAAGCCAAACCAGACGCCTATCTGGTAGGTGAGGTGTGGGCGCCTTCTGACATTGTGGCACCTTATATGAAGGGTTTGCCAGCCTTGTTCAACTTTGAAATGAGCTGGGACATCCTGAAAGCCTTGAACCAAGGCAAAGGTGATTCATTGGCCATCAAGCATGCTAAAATCACTAATTTCTATAACTCAGTAAACCCTGAGTTTATTGATGCCACCATCTTGAGCAATCATGATCAGAACCGCATCATGAGCGAACTGAATGGGGATAAGAACAAAGCAAAAGTTGCGGCGTCCATTTTATTAACCCTACCAGGTTCCCCTTATTTGTATTATGGCGAAGAACTAGGTATGACTGGTAAAAAGCCCGACCCTAATATTAGAGAGCCTTTCTTATGGGATATTGATTCCAAAGACAAAAGCCGCACTAAGTGGATGAAGCCAGCCTATGTCACAGAGAAAACAGTTACGCCGGCTGCTGGTCAAATCAAAGACAAGAACTCCTTATTTAACCATTACAAGCAGTTCATCAAACTAAGAAACCATAGCCATGCCTTGACTTACGGCGACTTGGTACCAGTAACCTTGAGCGAGCCTGCATTAAGCGCATTTACCAGAACCCATGCACAAGAAGCCTTATTGGTGGTGCACAACTTGTCAGGCAAAGAAGTTTCTGTCATCCTTCCAGAGAATGTGCAGGCCTTTAATAAGGTGCACCATGCTACCGGTAAGGCAAAATTAAACAAGAATACTCTCACCATTCCAGCTTACAGCAGCGTGTTGCTGAAGAAGTAAATAATAGTAGAGTTAAACGATTTTTAAGGTATAAAACATGAAAAAAAGGTTCTTTTCTTGGTTTGCTATGCTAGTGTTGGTGCTGGTAGCCTTTCCAACTTTGGCGCAGGATGACTTCACTCCAGATTGGAGCAAAGGCGTGGTCTGGTACCAGATTTTTCCGGATAGGTTTCACAACGTGGACAAAACCAATGACCCCAAAGTGATTGACCTGCGCGGCGCCTATCCCTTCAATGACTCCTCTGCTTTTCAAATCCATCCTTGGACCAGTGATTGGTATAAACTGCAGCCCTATGAAGTGGAGAACAAGAAAGACGTATACTACAATTTGCAGCGCCGCCGCTACGGAGGCGATTTGCAAGGGGTGATTGACAAACTGGATTACCTTCAATCGTTGGGTGTGAACGCCATTTACATGAACCCCGTGTTCTGGGCGCCGTCTTCGCACAAGTATGACGCCTTGTCCTACCACCACGTAGACCCCACCTTCGGGCCAGACCCAGAAGGCGACAAGAAGCTTATTGCCAAAGAGAACCCCTTAGACCCAAAGACCTGGGCATGGACCAGCGCCGATAAACTGGCCCTTAAGCTGATAGAGGAAGTCCACAAGCGCAAGATGTACATCATCTTTGACGGCGTGTTCAACCACATCGGGTTAAACAGTTTCGCTTTCCAGGATGTAGTGAAAAACCAACAGGCCTCTGCCTACAAAGACTGGTTTATAGTGCAGAGCTGGCGCGATGAGGCCAAAGGCACCCCTTTCAAGTACAAAGGCTGGTTTGGGGTAAGCACGCTGCCAGAGTTCAAGGAGGACAGCACCGGCATAGTGGCCGGCCCTAAGGAGTACATCTTCAACGCCTCCAAGCGCTGGATGAACCCGATGGACAAAGGCATAGCCCACGGCATTGACGGCTGGCGACTGGATGTGGCGTATGACGTGGGGCATGCCTTCTGGAAGGACTGGCGCAAGCACGTACGCAGCCTCAACCCGAACGCCTACATGACCGCAGAACTGGTATTTTCCATTGACGAGACCAAGCCCTACTTAAGCGGTGATGAGTTTGATGCCACCATGAACTACAACTTCGCCTTCATTGTGCATGATTTTATGGTACAGGATAAGAAGGCAACCACTGTCACTCAGTTTGACGCGAAACTAAAGGAACTGCGCGAGGCCTTTGGGCCGGGGGTGGCCTTGAACATGCAAAACCTGATGGACAGCCATGATGCCACCCGCTTGGGCAGCGCCGTGGCCAACCCAGACGGCGAGCGGTTTGGCAACTGGGGCAAATACTTTAACTGGAGCCAGAAGAGCAACAATAAAAGCTACAATGCCCGCAAACCCACCCAAGAGCAGCTGAAAAAGCAAAAGTTGATTGCGGCCTTCCAATTGCTGTACGTGGGCGCACCTATGATTTACTACGGCGATGAGGCCGGCATGTGGGGAAGCAATGACCCAGACTGCCGCAAGCCCATGGTGTGGCAAAACCTGAAGTATGAGTCAGAGACCCACAACCCCGACCAAAGCAAGCATGACCCGGACGCGGTGGTTTTCAACCAGGACCTGTTCAACTGGTACAAGAAGTTCATCTCTTTGCGCCAGAAGCACAAGGCCATCAAGCTGGGTAGCTATACCACCCTGGCGGTAGATGATGCCAACCAGATGTATGCCTTCAGCCGAAACCTTGGCAAGGAAGAGGTGTTTGTAATACTAAACCGCGGCGCTAAGCCCATGACCTTTACCCATGCCTTATTGAAGAAGAACGCTTATAAAGACGCCTTTACCAACGCCCAAGTGAAAGATGTAAAGGTGAATGGGATGGACGTAGTGGTATTGGTCAAAAAGTAATTGACTACATAAATAAGGATATATCATTTGAATTAAAACAGACCCGGCCAGAACTGGGTCTGTTTTGTTTACATGTTAGATTACAGCTCAAGTCCTTCTCCTATTAATTTTTAGACAAGACCTAACCTCTTCATAGCGCATGAAAAAAGTTTTACTCCTTATCTTATTCATAGCTCTTAACCTGGAATCTGTAAAGGCGCAAACCGCGCCGGCGTTTTGGCCAGATATAGTATCCTTTAAAAAGCAGGATGAGAGCCAGCGCCCTCCGGCCAATCCTATTCTGTTTGTGGGGAGTTCCTCCTTCACCAGATGGAATAACCTCCAGAAAAGTTTCCCGGGCTATCCCATCCTAAACAGAGGTTTTGGCGGCTCAACCTTGGTGGATGTGATAAGGTACGCCTATGACATCATCCTGCCATACCAACCCAAGCAGGTGGTCATTTACTGCGGCGAAAACGATTTGGCTTCGGCAGACAGCATTTCCTCAGAGGAAGCGGTACGCAGGTTCAAGACCTTGTTTGGCATTATCAGGACCAATCTGCCAACTGCCAGAATCAGCTATGTCAGTATCAAGCCCAGCCCCAGCCGCGCCCTTATACAAGGCAAGGTAAAACAGGCCAACAAGGACATCAAGCGCTTCCTCAGAAAGCAGAAGAACACAGACTTTATTGACATATATGGCGCCATGCTGGACAAGGAAGGAAATATGCGCGAGGAACTCTACGTCCAGGACCGCCTGCACATGCAACCCGAAGGATACACCATCTGGCAATCTATCATTGCTCCCTATCTCCTTAAATAAGAATTGCTTAGTCTTCAAGGTTAAGCAGGTTTAAGGTAGAAGCAGGGATAATGTTCGTTTTTAGCCTGATTTCCAGAAAACAGGCCAAAAACGAAGAAGCCCCAGATAAACTCCGGGGCTTCTTCGTTTTACCATTGTTGAATGAAGTCTAGTCAACTGCTTCGTCTACGTCTTTCACAAACAGCGTCAGCAGGCCAGCCAAAACCATAGAACAACCGCCTAACACCAACACATAAATTGATTCGCCGCCAAACACATCTTTGTTGAAGAAGTCCAGCAAAGACCCAGCTACAATCTGCGGAATCACGATGAAGAAGTTGAACACGCCCATATAGTAGCCCATCCGGTTGCTCGGTAGGGAGCCCGCTAGAATGGCGTACGGCATAGACAAGATGCTGGCCCAGGCAATGCCCACGCCCACCATGGAGAAAATGAGCATCTTAGGGTCGCTTATAAAGTAGAAGGAGATAAGACCCAATCCGCCAATTACCAGGCAGATAAGGTGGGTCATTTTGCGGTTGGTTTTTCTGGCCAAGGTTGGCAAAAGAAGCGCCGCAATGGCCGAAACACCGTTGTAGACGGCAAACAAGATGCCTACCCAGTCAGCGCCTTCGTTGTAGAGCTTGGAGGCTTTGTCTGTGGTGTGGTATAGGTGGCTGGTGATGGCAGGGGTGGTGAAAATCCACATAGAGAACAGCGCGAACCACGTAAAGAACTGCACAATGGCCAACTGCAACATAGTCTTCGGCATTTTGAAAATGCCCGATACAGTTTCTTGCATTCCGGTCCAAAAAGAAGTCTCGTTTCTTTCGCGCTCAAAGGCGTCCATGTCCTCCGGCGGATATTCTTTGGTTTTGATGACCGTCCAAAGCACCGTCAAAAAGAACACCACACCACCCAGATAGAAGGCCCACTTCACCGAAGGCGGAATCTCACCGGCCGGAGCGGTATTGGGCACATCAAACCAATTGGTCAGTACCCAAGGCAGGGCAGAAGCCACCACGGCGCCCACCCCAATAAAGAACGTCTGGAACGCGAAGCCCGAGGTACGCTGGCTAGAAGGCAACAAGTCACCCACCAAGGCTCTAAACGGCTCCATGGAGATGTTGATGGAAGAGTCCATAATCCAGAGCATCCCCACAGCCATCCAAAGGACAGACGAGTTGGGCATAATCAGCAGGGACAAGGAGGCCAGCAGAGCCCCAATCATGAAGAAGGGCTTGCGTCTGCCAAACACCGGGTGCCAGGTCCTATCGCTCAAATAGCCTACAACGGGTTGTACCAGCAAACCCGTTACCGGGGCGGCCAACCAGTACAGGGCAATCTCGGTGCCGCCCAGGGTTTCAAAGATGCGGCTCACGTTGGCGTTCTGCAGGGCAAAGCCAAATTGGATGCCCAGGAACCCGAAGTTCATGTTCCAGATTTGCCAGAAACCCAGCCTAGGCTTGGTAGAGGCGGTCTGTAAAGTTTGTGCCATTAGCGGAGGTTCGTTTGTTAGGTAAAGGGTTAGGTCAGTTTTGTCTTAATTTGGGAAAAATAGCCGAGAATCGGGGCCTCTTTCTACTTTTTCTGCAATAGAAACAGGTGCGCGCTCAAAGGCGCCAGGGTAATATTGGTTTTCACCGAAGGCTCCAAAAACAAAGGCGGCATGCTGGTGAGCAGGTCCTGCAGGATAAGCGTGCCTTTGTTGTCCATTCCCACCGCAGACAATGATTGAGCCGGTAATGCCAAGTTGAAATCTGCCGCAGTGCGGTTGAAGTTGACTACTACCAAGATACGTTCATGGGCAGTATGCCGGATGTAGGCGTAAGTGCCCACCGGAGCAACCCCTTCTTGCACGGTCAAGGCATACATTTTCCCTTTCCGGATGGCTTCGCGGCTGGTGCTGACGTTGAGCAGTTTGGTGTAGAACTCGCGCAGGCGTTGTTGGTCTTCGGTGAGCGTGCCACCGTCAAATTTGCCACCGTTCATCCAGGCCTGATGCGCGGGCACGCCCCAGTAGTCAAAAATGGTGGTGCGGCCGTCCTCGCCCTGAAAGCCCTCATGGCCTTTGCCCGGCTCCCCAACTTCCTGCCCAAAATAAACCAGTACCGGCCCGCTGCCTAGGGTGGCGCTTACGGTCATGGCAGGTACCCCCGCCCAAGGCGTGCCGGCAAACTCAGCAGAGGCCAGGCGCTGCTCGTCATGGTTTTCCAAGAAGCGTAGCATCTGGCTGGAGATGCCTTTGCTTTCCTCTTGCCACACTTTGGTGATGTCATGGGTATTGCCTTTGCCTCGGTTTTCCATCAAACGGCGCACGCCGTCATAGAGACCCACTTTGTCATAGAGGTAGTCAAAGCCGCCGGTCTTAATGTAGTTGTGGTACTCTTTGGGGTTGTAAATCTCCGCGATGAACTTGATGTCTGGGTGCTTGGCCTTCACCTGCGGAATGACCCAGGCCCAGAACTCCACGGGTACCATCTCGGCCATGTCGCATCTAAACCCATCCACGTTTTTACCTGCCCAGTACAGGAGAATGTCGCGCATCTTAAGCCAGGTGTCTGGGGTGGGAGAGAAGTGCTTGGTGCGGTTGTTCTGGTAGTCTACGCCGTAGTTCAGCTTCACGGTCTCAAACCAGTCATCTACACTGGGCGTAGCGCTAAACACGTCATTCCCCGAAGCCTTGGCCGGATTCTCATTGAACTTGCCGTCCTCCTGCGGACCCTTGAATGAAGCGCTCAAGGCATTGTACCCAGAATGCACTTGCAAGGGCTGGCCGGGCAGATAGTAAAAATTGTTGCTCGGCTTAAAGCCAACGGTCACATCATCCTTCGCCCCGAAATCCTCCACGCCTGCTGGCTTGGCGTCTGACTGGTACTTGCGGGCCACGTGGTTGGGCACAAAGTCAATTATCACCTTCAGGCCGTTGCCGTGGGTACGTTTTACCAGCGCCTCAAATTCCGTCATCCGCTTGCGCACGTCCACGGCCAAGTCTGGGTTCACGTCATAGTAATCCTTGATGGCGTAGGGTGAGCCGGCGCGTCCTTTGATGACATCCGCGTCATCCAAGGGAATCCCGAACTTGGTATAGTCAGTCATGAGCGCGTGCTCCAAGACGCCGGTGTACCACACGTGCGTGGCGCCCAGTTTCTTGATTTCCTGCAGGGCCTTGTCCGTGATGTCATTAAACTTGCCCACGCCGTTTCCCTGCAGAGTGCCATAGGTTTTGTTCACCGTTTTCTTGTTCCCGAACAGGCGGGTCATCATCTGGTAAATCACCAGTTTCTGGTCCGTCACCTCCTCGTTGGTCGTGAACCGGTTAATGGCCTCGGTGGCACCTTCAGAAGTAGTCATGGTGGTAACAGAAGTTTCGGTGTCTGGCAAGGTTGTGTTGCTGGGCGCCGATGATTTACACGCAACCGCTAACGTGGCCAGCAAAGCCAAGGACAAGAATGAACGCTGAGAATGTATCATGAAACAGAGGTCTTCAATGGGTTCAAATGTTTAACTCAGCCGATAGGAATAGTTATTAGCCGAGCGGTAAAAAAGCTTCCGTTTTTGGCCTAATTTCCAGAAAACAGGCCAAAAACGGAAGCGGCATCTTTACGCTACCTGATGCGCCAGTTGCACCTTGCCATTGGCCTCAATGGTCTGGGGCTGGTCAAAGATGGTAAGCGACAGCGGCTGGATGTGCTGGTTCTCAATCTCCACGCCTTCCTTGTTCACTTTCACATTCAATAGATGGCCTCTGAACCTAATCTTGAAAGAGTAGCTGGACCAACCCGCCGGAATAAAAGGATTAAAATGCAGTATGTTGTCTCGTACGCGCATGCCGCCAAAACCCTGCACCACGCTCATCCAGGTGCCGGCCATGCTGGTGGTGTGGCAGCCGTCCTCGGTGTCGTTGTTGTAGTCGTCCAGGTCCAGGCGCGCGGTGCGCAGGTAAAACTCATAGGCACGCTCTTCGTCGCCTAGCTTGGCCGCCAGGATGGAGTGTACACATGGGCTCAACGAAGACTCATGCACCGTGCGCGGCTCATAGAAGTCATAATTTCTCCGGATGGTCTCCAGGTCATAGCGGTCCTCAAACAAATAGATGCCTTGCAAGACGTCGGCCTGCTTGATGAACACCGAGCGCAGGATTCTGTCCCAGGACCATTTCTGGTTCAGCGGGCGGTCTTGGGATGGAAGGTCCTTCACCAGAGTCTGTTCTTTGTCCAAGAAGCCGTCCTGCTGCAAGAAGATGCCCAGGTCTTTGTCCTCGGCGTAGAACATGTGGTCAATCACGTGTTGCCACTGCTCGGTTTCCTTGGCTACGTCCAGGTTCATGACGCCTACCAATTCCTGATAGCGCGAAAGGTTGGTTTCCTGCACGTGCTTCAAGGCCTTGAGCGTGTACTCCAGCGTCCAGGTGGCAATGGTAGACGTGTACCAGTTGTTGTTAACGTTGTTTTCGTATTCGTTAGGACCCGTCACGCCCAGCATCACGTACTGGTTTTTGGCCGCCGACCAGTTCACGCGCTGTGCCC
Organism: Rufibacter sp. DG15C; assembly: GCF_001577755.1. NCBI lineage: Bacteria > Pseudomonadati > Bacteroidota > Cytophagia > Cytophagales > Hymenobacteraceae > Rufibacter > Rufibacter sp. DG15C. The sequence goes on along the minus strand of NZ_CP010776.1, from coordinate 3,837,914 downwards.
AGAAACGTGAGATACCTACTAACACTTCCACACCGTATTCGGCTAGGTACGCGTCATCTCCGGTGTACCGGATGTAGTCATATATGGCGTGCGCGATGGCGCCGTTGCGGTGAATCTCCTCGAAGGTGATTTCCCACTCATTGTGGCACTCCTCGCCGTTGATGGTCACCATGGGGTACAAAGCGGCACCATTTGTAAAGCCCAACTTCTCTGCGTTCTCAATGGCTTTCTGCAAATGCTTATAGCGGTACACCAAGAGGTTGCGTGCCACTTGTTGGTCGGCGGTGGCCAAGTAGAACGGAAGGCAGTACGCCTCGGTGTCCCAGTAGGTAGACCCGCCATATTTCTCGCCGGTAAAGCCTTTCGGACCGATGTTTAGGCGTTCATCCTCGCCAGTGTAGGTTTGGTTGAGTTGGAAGATGTTGAACCGGATGCCTTGTTGGGCGGCGGCGTCTCCTTCAATGACAATGTCACTTTCTTCCCACTTGGCGGCCCAGGCGTCTATCTGCTCTAACAGTAACTGCTGGAACCCCTTAGCATAGGCCTCAGCAATAACTTGTTTGGTGTTGGCCAGCAATTGCTCCTTTGGGTGGTTTTCTGAGGAAAGGTTGGCGGCAATTTTATAAATAATCAGGTCCTTGTCTTGGTTGGCAGCCACGGTAAAGGTAGAGGCCACATACTTGGAGCGCTCTGTGTTGGTGGCGTCCACAGCAACTTCCTCGCCGTCCAGCGTCACCTTGATTTTCTGGCCGGTGCAGACATGAAAAGCGGTCTTCTTGGTCTCGGCGGTAACATACCCTTCCAAGCTTTTGACTTCTTTCTGCACCTCGTTCCAGAACTTCTCATCGTAGTTAGAATCGGCGTTCATCACGTCCACGTCCACGAAAGGAGTGAAGGTGATATTGCCCGAGAAGTTCAACGGGGTGAGGCAGTATTTGATGGCGCCTACCTCATCGTCCACAATGCTGGTAAAGCGCTTGGCCACGACGCGCACTTGTTTGCCGCTGGGCAGCTGGGCCGTGAAGGTGCGCTCCAACCAGCCTTCGCGCATGTTCAGCTCGCGTCTGAACTCCAGCACCTGGCAGTAGTGCAGGTCAAGGGTTTCGCCGTCAATGGTCACGTCAATGCCAATCCAGTTGGCGGCATTCAATACCTTGGCGAAGTATTCTGGGTAGCCGTTCTTCCACCAGCCCACGCGGGTTTTATCTGGGTAATACACACCGGCCACATAATTTCCTTGCAGGGTTTCACCGGTGTAGGTTTCCTCAAAATTGGCGCGCTGGCCCATGCGCCCGTTGCCCAAACTGAAGACGCTCTCCGATATTCTATTATACTCCGGACGGAAGCCTTCTTCTATGATGGACCATTCGTCTATGGTAAGGTATTGCTTCATGCTTTTAAGATGTTAGTAGCTAGATGCTAATAGCTAGTCTTTTTAATTTCTTATCTGATGTTCGTTTTTGGCCTGTTTTCTGGAAACTAGGCCAAAAACAGTTATTTATTTAGGTACTTCTGCGTCCCCCTTTGAAGGGGGTAGGGGGATGATTACCTTCTGCTGATGACTAAAAAATAATCAAGATTAAGTATTAACTCCTTTTAGGGAAGCTATTCAAACTTATAACTTCTTTGTCATCCCCCAACCCCCTTCAAAGGGGGACGAAGGGCGTGGTGTTTTTCTTATGCTCTTACTTTTCTAATTCTCTCAATTTGGCGACAGACATTTCGGTCATGTCTTTCACCACGATGTCTGCCAGCGCCAAGGTCTCTGGTTCACCTACGCCTACGCACAGCATGCCTGCGTTCTTGGCAGCCTCTACGCCGGCTACGGCGTCTTCAAAGACTACGCAGTTTTCAGGCTGTACGCCCAAGGCTTCGGCGCCTTTTAAGAACACCTCTGGGTCTGGTTTGCCGTTGATGACATGACGGCCGTCAATGATGGCGTCAAAATAGCCTAGCAAACCTGTACGCTCCAGAATTAACTGGGCGTTCTTACTCGCCGAACCTAAGGCAATCAGAATTCCTTCTTGCTTAAGGGCCTTCAGGAAATCCACTACGCCGGGCAGAATCTCGGCGGGCGTCATTTGGGCCACGTCTTTCAAGTACTCGGTGTTTTTCTGCTCGCAAAGGGCCAGCATCTTCTCCTGCTCCAGGGTCTGGTTGCCAATCTCTAGGATAATCTCCAGGGACCGCACGCGGCTCACGCCCTTCAAGCGCTCATTGTCCTCTTCGGTGAATTCTATGCCCAGGCTGTTGGCAAGGTCCCGCCAGGCTTTGTAATGGTACACGGCGGTGTCTACTAAAACGCCGTCTAAGTCAAAAAGGCACGCTGTTATCTGGCTCATTTACTTCTTTTCTTGTAAGGTTATACCTCTCAATGGAGGGTTGAAGGTAAGGGCGTTTTCGGCCTGTTTTCCAGAAAATAGGCCAAAAACGGTTTATTTCTGTAGCTCCAGCACCAAGGCGGTCTTGGCCGGAATCTTAATACTGGCCAGGCTGCTTACCGGCTGGTTGGTGATGACGTTCTGGGCTTTGGTGAAGCCGGCCGTGCGCTCTGCAAAGCGCTCGGTTTTTAAATCAACCTCTTTATCGGTAGTATTGGTGGCCACCATCACGGTCTTGTCCTGGTTGTACCGGAAGTACACGTAGATACCGTCCTGCGGTACAAACTGCATCAGTTTACCAGAGTGCAGGGCAGGGGTGTTCTTACGGTAGTTGGCCAGGGCCTTTACAAAATTGAAGGCGTCATTCTCACGCTCATTTCTCCCTGAGGCCAAGAACTTGTTCTCCTTGTCACCGGCAAAACCACCCGGGAAATCCTTGCGCACTTCAGCGTCTGAGGGGTCCTTGAAGTTCTTCATCAGAATCTCGGTGCCGTAGTACAGGGACGGAATACCGCGCGTGGTCAAGAGCCAGGTCATGCCCATTTTGTATTTGTTCAGGTCTTCGCCAATCACGGAGAAGTAGCGGTTCATGTCATGGTTGTCCAGGAAGGTCACCAGTTTCATAGGGTCTGCATACACGGCATCCTGGGCCAAGACCTGATGTACTTTGCTCACGCCCTCGTCCCAGCCAAAATTCTGGTTGAGCGCGTCATTAATGGCGTTGAACAGGACGAAGTCCAAGGTGCCGGGTTGGTTGCTCTTGAACGGGAAGTTGATGTTGTTGCGCACAAAGCGGGACTGCGCGATGACATTGTTCACCCAGCTCTCCCCGAAGATGTGGATGTTGGGGTACTCGTCCAGCAGAGCCTGGTTACAGCGGTTCATGAACTGGTCCTCATTGTACATGTAGGTGTCAATGCGCCAGGCATCTACGCCGAAATGCTCGACCGTCCAGATGGCATGCTGAATGAGGTAGTTCTCCACCAACTTGTTGTCATGGTTCAGGTCGGGCATGAAGGGCGTGAACCAACCGTTGAGCATGATGCTCCAGTCTGCTTTGGAGCCGTTGGGGTCAATGATGGGCTGGAACTTGTGCGAGGTGTTGGTGTAGCTGGGGAACTGGTGCACCCAATCTTTGCTGGGCAGGTCTTTGATAAACCAGTGGTTGATGCCCACGTGGTTGTACACGGCGTCCTGCACAATTTTCATGCCTCTCGCGTGCGCTGCCTGGGCTAGTTTTTTGTACGCTTCGTTGCCACCCAAGCGGCGGTCTACGTTGTAATGGTCGGTGAAGGCGTAGCCGTGGTAGGCGCTGCGTTTGGTGCCGCCCTCATCCGTCAATGGTTGGTTGTTCTCAATCACCGGGTTCAGCCACAGCGCCGTCACGCCAAACTCCTGAAAGTAGTCTAAATGGTTCTGAATGCCCTGTATGTCTCCGCCGTGACGCAGGAACGGGTTGTTGCGGTCGGCGCTGGGGTCGGCCATGTCCTTGAACTTGTCATTCTTGGGGTCGCCGTTGGAGAAGCGGTCAGGCAGGACCAGGTAAATGAAGTCAGAGCCGTTTAGGCCTTGGGCCTTTGGTTCTGCGGTGCGCGCCTTTAGCTCATAGGTGCGTTTGATGGTCTTGCCGCCTTTTTTACCAGTCAACGTGAAGCTGCCCGCTTTGGCGGTAGGCGCAATGGTCACATCAATAAAGGCATAGTTAGGGTTTTCCACTTTGTTGGTCTTCACCAGCGTCACCCCCGGATGGCTCAAGGAGTAGTCATAGGTACCAGCATTGGGGCCGTACACCAACAGTTGCAGGTTGGGGTTTTTCATGCCCACCCACCAGAAGGTTGGGTCAATGCGTGTAATGGCGTCTTTTTTCTGGGCCTGCGTGGTGGAGGTGACCAACAAAAGAAGAAGCAAAACATTGAGTCTATTTGCCCAACCGAAAGTAGAATTCCGCATATATCTGTCTCTATGGTTTAAGTCAAGTTTTAATATTCGTTTTCAGCGTGATTTCTAGAAAACAGGCCAAAAATGGAATCCTTTTCTCTTTTATACTCCAACGGTTCTTTTGCTTAAGAAATCGTTTACTCTAATTCATTTCCTGGTGCCTGAGCAAGTAAGGTGTTTACGGTGACCCTTTGGCAAAAGTGAAACACTTATGACTTGATACAGAAGTAGTTCAAAATTTAAATCTAGATTTCAACTGATCTTAAGTTTTACGGTGAGTTCCTTTTTGAAAGCCCGCTGGTGGTAGAATATCTTTAGGACTAGCGATTCTTTGCTAGTTTTATAATATTTACACCAAAAATAATAAGTTTTGTGAGAGGGAAATCGATTTCCTTGATTTAAAAATGCCAAATTATGAAAAACAGCTTCAAAACTAAGCTGATGATCCTTCTGTTGATGGGTGCCGGCGTGCAAGCAGCCTCGGCGCAAATCACTTTTGAAGTAACCAAAATGCCTTCCAAAACCCCGGCGCTGGATACGATTTTCCTGGCGGGCAATCATAACAATTGGAACCCCAGAAGTCTGGCTCATACGTTTAAAAAAGCATCGAACGGCCATTGGTACCTGACCATGCCCTCTGGCAAGGACGAGCTGGAATATAAAATTACGCGGGGCAGTTGGGCCACCGGCGAGGCCTTGGTCAGCGGCGCCCCTAAAAACAACAGAACCTACCTGGCCAAAAAACCAACCGACACCGTACGCGTGGAAATTGAAAGCTGGTCAGATTTCCATGCTAGTCCAGACAAAGTGCATACCGCCTCTGCCAACGTGAAGGTGTTGAGCCACGAGTTCTGGATGCCCCAACTTAACCGCAGCCGACGGGTCTGGATTTACCTGCCGCCAGACTATGCCACTTCGGGCAAAAAGTACCCGGTGCTGTACATGCATGACGGGCAGAATTTGTTTGACGCCTTTTATGGTTTCAGTGGGGAGTGGGGCATTGATGAGTCCATGGACAAGTTGTTCATGGAGAAAGGCCTGAGCGCCATCATTGTGGCCCCAGACAACGGCGGCGACCAACGAATGAACGAATACACTGCCTGGAAGAATGATAAATATGGCGGCGGACAAGGCGAAGCCTACGTTGATTTCCTGGCCCAGACCTTAAAGCCATACATTGACGCGCATTATAGAACCAAGCCCGAGAAAAAGTACACTGGCGTGGCCGGCAGCTCTATGGGCGGCCTGATTTCTTTGTACGCGGTAATGAAGCATCCACAGGTTTTCGGGAAAGCAGGCGTCTTTTCACCAGCGTTTTGGGTGTCTCCAGAGATGTATGATTATGTTTCAAAAAACAAAGTACCCAAAGATGTGAAAATAGTGTTGCTGGCCGGCGAGAAGGAAGGGAAGGACATGGTGCCAGACATGGCCAGGATGCGCGACTTGCTGTTGCAAAAAGGCTTGAAAAAGAAGAACCTGCAATATGAGGTGCACGCAGACGGAGAACACAAAGAATCCTTCTGGCAACGCGAATTCCCAGACGCTTTTACCTGGCTGTTTTCAAAGAAATAGTCTTTGGATAAGGGATTGACATTTTATATAGTCGTTTTTGGCCTGATTTCCTGAAAATACCCCAAAATTGAAGACCTTGTAAGGAGAGTTTGCATCCTGAAATTTGATATTAAAAAAAAGAAAAGTCCTTGCTTCGTTTTTAGCCTGATTTCTAAGAAATACGCTAAAAACGAAGCAAGGGCTTTTTAATGGGCATTAGTTCATCCACCGAGGGCACAAAACCTTGCCTCGGTTAAAGAGCCGCACCCCCACGGTTACCTCATGTGAGCCGGAGTTGGCTATGTTAAGGTTGGAGGTGTTGTAGTCATAGGCATAGCTCGCCTCCAGAAAATACGTGAGGTTAAGACCCAGCATGGCAGCGTAGGCATCTTTGGTGCGGTAGGTAGCGCCCACCCAGAACCTGTCTGCGTACACGGCGCGCAAATTGGCGTCTATGGTGGTAGGACTAGGCGAGGCAATCTTTACCAAGACAGAAGGTATTAGCGTCACCGCAGGGCCCACTCTAAATTTATAGCCTGCCATCCCGAAGAAATGCCGTTGCACAATCCCTTCGGTGACGGCTCCTTCAGAGGCGCGCAGCTCAGTGTGTAACAATTGCGCGCCAGAAAAGCCCGCGTAGAAATTGGGCGCATAAATCCAGGTGCCTAAGCCCACGTCGATATAATTCCTGTTCAGAAAATCACTGCCCAGAGCTGGCTCTGCGGGGTTGGAGAAGGTGGCCTCGCTTGAATTGAAGCTGTTTCTTAATATGCCGCCATGAGCACCTACAGACACGGTGATGCTCCTGGTCACGGGTAGGTGGTAGGCATAGGATAAGTTGACGTTGGTTCTGCGCAAGGGCCCGGCCTTATCAACCACGGCCATAATGCCCACGCCATGGTGCGGGTACGCCGGCACAAACTTATTCTTGTTGACCGTCCGGACGCCGCTAGGACTAGAGGCGCTTCGTACACTTCCTACGGCTTTATTCAGAGGCGTATGGGCACTGAAGTAATACGTCTTGGGTGCGCCCTCTAAGCCTACCCACTGTTGCCGGGATCCCAGCTTAATGTCTGTGTAATCTTCAATGCCGGTAATGGCGGGATTTAGGAGGTAGCTGTTAATCATGTACTGGGTGTACTGGGGCCGTTGCTGCGCCCAACCCGTTGTGGTGACTACCAGCATCAAAACCCAAAGCGATAGTGATTTTTTCATCATGGTTTATTTGATAATGGTGACACTGCCTTTCAAAGGATTCTCATCCTGGTTCAGCCTGATGATGTAGTAGTAAGTGTCTACCGGCAGGGCCTTGCCATTGTAGGTGCCGTCCCAAGGCGTGGCATAGCCCTTGGACGTGTAAATGCGCTGGCCCCATCTATTGAAAATCTCAATGCTGATCTCAGGGAAATTGCTCACGTTGCCCAAGTCCCAGGTTTCATTGATGCCATCGCCGTTCGGGGAGAAGGTGTTCACAATTTTAAGACCACCTATCACGTTTACCGTGACTTCATCAGTGTCGGTGCAGCCGTTGGCATCTGTTACTTGCAGGGTATACGTGGTGGTCACAATAGGGCTGGCTGCTGGGTTAGCGGCGGTGTTACTGCTTAGGCCCGTGGCCGGCGTCCAGAGATAAGTGGCACCGCCGCTTCCGCGCAGGGTAGCCGCCTGGCCTTCAATGATGGTGGCGTCTGGCCCGGCGTCTGCTACGGCGTTGCTCACGGTCACCTTCACCTGGGTGCGGGTCACGCTCACGCACTGGTTGGTGTTTTTGGCCTGCACATAGTAGTTGGTGGTAGCCGTCAAAGGTCCGGTCTGGAATTCTGGCCCTATGAATACCGGTGTGCCGCCTTCTGGCGTAGTAAACCACTCAAACACGCCACCCGTCCCAGAAGCCCGCAGTGTCACGGATTCGCCAGCGCAGGAAGTCACATTGGCAGACTGTACGGTTGGGGCCACGGGAGATGGCTCCACTGAGATGAGAATCACGTTGGAGATGTTAGCCGGGCACGTGTTGCCTGACGAGGTGACCAGTCTTCTATACCAGGTGTTTAGATTGGTAGGTGGCGGCGTGTAGTTCTGTGAAGTGGCTCCCGCAATGTTCTGGAACCCATCACTGCCGTTGGTGGTGCTCTTCTGCCATTGGATGCTTAGCGTGCCAGAGCCCCCGGTAGGAACAGACCCAGAAAAAGAGGTGCTGGTATTTTGGCAAACTGAAGTCTGCGTAGCCGAAATGGTGTTGTCATTGATGGTGGCGCTCACCGTAATCTTGACAATATTACTTACCACAGAATCACAGCCCCCAGAAGAAACCAATCTTCTAAAATACGTGGTCTGGGTAAGAACGCCCGGGGAATAATTCTGGCCTGTGTTGGTGCCGGCGGCCGTCTGGAAGTCTTCAGAGTTGCCGGTCAGGCTGCTTTCCCATCGATAGGTTTTGGCCAGCACTCCACCCGTAGGAATGCTTCCAGTCAGTGGGGAAGGGGCGGCGCCGGTAGCGCAAATTTCCTGGTTGCCCTCAATGGTATTGCCTGTCAATTTAGGGGTGACGCGTATCTCTACCACAGAGGCAGAAGCCTGGTCACAAGCAGAACTAATCACACGCCGTCTAAAGAACGTGGTTTGGGTTAAAATGCCTGGGCTGTAGTTCTGCTGCGTGTTGACGCCCGGTGCGGCAGTAAACCCATCGGTGGCATTGTTGCTGCTTTCCCATTGGAAGGTAACGCCGGCGATGGGGGTGCCAAGTATCTCTGGGGCAGTGACGCCCTCGCAGATGGTGCTCAACCCGCCGCCGCCTACGTTGATGGTATTGCCTTCAATGGGCGGGCTCACCACCACCACCACCACGTTGCTGGTATCTGGGTTGCAGGAGAAATTGGAACGGGCAATCCTTCTAAACCACGTGGTAGCGGCCAGAGCTCCCGGCGCATAATCCTGAGAAGTCACACCCGAAACGGTGGTAAAACCGGTGGTTTCACTGGTAGTGCTTTTCTGCCAGAGATAGGTAGGCGTAGCGTTTCCTTCTTTGGCAGCCGTGCCGGTAATGGTGCCCGGTTCTGAGCCTGCGCAGATCTGAGCATTGGTGCCTTCCACGGCAATGGTATTATCCGTTATGCCAGGAGTGACGTTGACGGTGAAGGGCGTGCGGGTTGCGCTTTCACAGCCTTTGTCTGTCACGGCAGAAACATAGTAGGTCACCGATGCGCTCAAGGTGTCTGTGGTGTAGTCTCTTCCGGTTTTCAAGGGCGTACCGCCGGCAGGATCACTGTAAAAATTAAAGGACACACCCGGGCCTGTGGGTCTAATCAAGGCTGCTGTTTCATTACAAATTTGCGTGGATGTGCCACTGAACGTAGGAGCCGTGGGTATGTCATTGATGGTGATGGTAGCAGTGGCCATCTGTTGTTCCACCTCGTCTGAGGCGCCGCATTCGTTCTTGACCACCACCGTGACTGTGTACACGCCCACGTTAGGGAACCTGATTTCCGGAGCCTTGTCTTGCAGCGTTGTGCCGTTCACAGCCGTTGCCCCTGAGGCCCCCGAAACCGTCCAGGCATAAGAACTGATGGTGCCCAGGTTGGCGTCAAACTCCACCAAGTCCCCGCTAAACTTGACGGTGGCCGGCGCGCCGCAATAGGTAGAGTCTGCCTGCATCCGGACTTCGGGTAAGGCAATGAGCACGCTCTGCTCCGTGGAGTCCTTTCCGCAGGAATTAGACACGAAGAGTTTGATGGTGAACCTGCCAATGGTCTTGAAGCTGAAGATGGGGTTTTTAGACGTGTTATTGGTCTGCTCCAAATATTCTATATCATTGGCACCTGCCTCTTGCCCGTTCTTGTTGAGCACCTGCCATTCATAGGCCAAGTTGCCGCCGCTGCTGCTGTCAGTGTCTACAGTCACTTTCACGGGCACACACTCACTGGGGTTTATGCGCTCCTTGTTTGGGGTAAAATGCGCCTTTGGTTTTCGGTTTACCTGATAGTCAATGGTATAGACAGAATCACAGCCGTTGGCGCCAATGGCTCTAATGGTGATAGGAAAGGCACCGGTAGTGTCATAAGGAACGGTGTTTCTAATGGATTTGGATGCCGTGAAATCACTGGGTGTAAACACCTTCGGCCCGGCCCCGTCTCCAAAGTCCACCACATACGAGGAGATGTTATTGGGTACTGGGGTTTGGTTGAGCAGCGAGGCAGTCTGTTTGATTACCTTTTGGCTGTCCGGTACACAGACAAGGAAATTACTGCTGTCTTTGGGCGGCGTAAAAGCCGGAATCTGCGCCACTGAAATACTGGCTGAACGCGTAGGGGAGTTACAGCCATCAGCTGTCACGGCGTACACTTGCGCGGTAAAATTGACGGTGCCGGTTCCTACTGAATAATAGGTATGCTCCACCGTGGTGCCAGAGGCCGTTCTGCCATCTCCGAAGTCCCAGACATACGAGGTGTTGGGTAATGGACTGACAATGGAAAAAGACACAGGCTTGCCCGCGCACTGCGTATTATTGGGGTTGACTAGAAAAGTAGGCTGGGCCGGTTGCGGCGTGATGGTAACGGTGACGGGCGTGGAGGTTTTGGTAGTACACGTAGGGGCACTTACCCGCACAGTATAGCTGCCAGAAGTAGACGCAGTAAAAGTTACGCCGGTGGCATTTGGAATATCTGTGCCGTCCTTCTGCCATTGGTAGGTGAGGCCAGGCCCGCTGTTGGCGGCCAGGGTCACGGCATCTGGCTGGCAGACCGCCGCTGGGTTAGAGGGCGTGATGACGGCAACACAGTCCTGCGCCAACACGTGCGCGAGGTTCAGAAAGAAAACGCAGCAGACTAGGAGACAGAATTTGAAATAGTACATCTTATTTCATAGAAAAAGTAAAGTCTTTAAAGGGCTGGCACAGGCTTCGCCCTGAGATGTTTTTGAAAGAAATATCTTGGTTTATCTTGGTGTGATTATATAACCTATCGATTTATCAGTGCAGATGGTTTTCTTTAAAATGTTTGAAAACCAAAGCTTTGTACACAGAAAGCGCGAAAGGTAGTATTAGGTAAGGCTTGAAGTATAGCGGATTTATAGCAACGAAACGCCAGTCATTATCTCTTCCTATAAGAGGAAGCGCAGGAGGCAGAGCACTAAACGTATGAAGGAGGAATTGAAAGCTGATCTGGTAAACGTCCCCATGCTGCCAGTATCTAGACAGATAGGATATTTGTAAATACTAATATTCTAAAGAAATGTTGCTATAAAGTGTGATGGCGTGTTTTTAAAAGTTGCCCGGTTAGTAGTTTGAACAAACCCGAACTTCGTTTTCGGCTTGGTTTCCAGAAAACAGGCCAAAAACGAAGAAGGCGCTACCATGTAGCGCCTTCTTCGTTTTTAAAAGATAAGTATCCTGATTATGCAGTGGCTCCGCGTTCAATTTCATTCCAGGCCAGGGCGGCCGCGCCCATGATGGCGGTGTTGTTCAAGCCTAGGCCTGAAGGAAGAATCTTTACCTTGTTTTTGAAAACATGCAGCAGGTTTTTCTCCATGTGGTAACGTACAGGATCAAACAGGAACTCCTCTGCGCGCACCAGTCCGCCGAACAAGAAGATGGCTTCTGGGCTCAAGTGGGCTACGGTGTCGGCTAGTTTCATGCCCAGCACCTTGCCGGTGTATTCAAAGGCGTCAATGGCAATCTTGTCTCCGCGCTTGGCGGCTTGCGTGATCATTTCAGCGGTAAGGTCATTGAAGCTCACGCTGCGCAACTCACTGTAATCGGTAGAGTCGGCTAGTAATTTATACACGGTGCGCTTAATGCCTGTGGCAGACACATAGGTCTCTAAGCAGCCTTTTCTGCCGCAACCACACATGCGTCCGCGTCCGTTCACGTTTACCAGGGTGTGGCCAATCTCTCCGGCAAAACCGTCATGGCCGTACACCAATTGTCCATTCACCACTAAGCCGCTACCTAAGCCAGTGCCTAGAGTGATGACCACAAAATTGCGCATGTTCTTGGCACCGCCGTACACCATCTCGCCTATGGCGGCGGCGTTGGCGTCATTGGTCAGGAAAACGGGCATTTTGAAGTACTGGTGCAAAAGCTCCACCAAGGGAACGCTGCCGTGCCACTTCAGGTTAGGGGCCTCTTCAATGGTGCCGGTGTAATAGTTGGCATTGGGTGCGCCCACGCCTACGCCAATGAGCGTGGCCTCATCTTCAATCTTCTTGAATTTGGTTTGAACCTCTTGGTACAGCGTGCGCAAAAAATCATGCACCGTTTCGCCTTCATTGGTAGAAAGCTCACCTTGGGCCAAGCTGATGCCATCACGGTCTAAGAAACCAAATTTGGTGTTGGTGCCCCCAATGTCAATACCTAAAATTACGTCCTTCATGTGCGTTTGTAGAGAATATAAGCGGAAGACAGGGCAACCAAAAAGGGCGACTGTCTAGGGTGATACAGCAATAAAGCACGAAACTTAAGAAGAATAGTGCATTTACCCAAATAGCGGCCCTTGGTATTTATACTGGCAAGGCTCGTAACTCGCTCAAAATGAAAGTCTTCAAATATTAATTAATCCAAGATTGCCATGTGAAAGCTCATGCCTATTATTGCCTAAGGATGATTTTGCCAGTGCGGGATAAGCGTTGCGTTTTTGGCCTGTTTCCCAGAAAAGAGGCCAAAAACGGCAGATAGAGGAGTCCGTTGCCTTGTTGGGGTGAACATAAGGCGGCAGGTGAAAATTTGGCTTTAAAAATTATTAAATTTCTCCTATATTTCAGGCAGTTTTACTGGCAAAAACGGATAAAATTCGCTATTTTTGCATGTTAATAACCCACCGATTACACCATGAGTGACATCGAACAAAACAATAACCTTAATTCTTCTTATTCAGCAGACAGCATCCAGGTCCTAGAGGGTTTGGAGGCAGTACGTAAGCGCCCGGCCATGTACATTGGCGACATCGGCGTGAAGGGTCTGCACCACTTGGTATGGGAAGTAGTTGACAACTCCATTGACGAGGCCCTGGCCGGTCACTGCGACGAAATCAACGTGACCATCAATGAGAACAACTCTGTTACAGT